>JAZDEO010000014.1:0-37384 GCA_043808705.1 archaeon
ATAAAGCAAAAAACATCTTAGAAAGAGTCATTCAAAAAAAACAAGCCATACCTTATAGAGTTTATAACAAAAGTATTCCTCATAGAAAAGGAAATATGGCAACAGGAAGATATCCAATAAAAACATCAAGCATTATATTAAAATTATTAAACAGCGCAGAAAAAAATGCTCAGAATAAAGGATTATTATCAAAGTTATATATTTGTGCGATTTATGCAAACAAAGGTCCAAAACAATTTCATTATTCAAGACATAGAGGTAGAGTAATGAAAAGAACACATTTAACAATAATATTAAAAGAAAAACTTCAACAAAAAAAGTCTGCAAAACAAACAGAAGAGAAGGTAAAAGAAAATAAGTAAAATAAATAAAATGATAGAAAAGGTAATAGTAAAGAAAAACGTAAGAGAATATATTATTCAAGAATACATAGCTAATAAGCTTCCAAAAGCATGTTATTCAAAAATCGAATTAAGAAAGACTCCATTAGGTGAAAAAATAATAATTCATACATCACGTCCAGGCTTAGTTGTAGGAAGAAAAGGTTCAAACATCCAGATATTATCAGAAACATTAAAGAATATATTTGGTATTGAAAATCCTCAAATAGAGGTAGCTGAAATTGAAAATCCTAATCTAGATCCTAAATCCGTAGCAGAATACATAGTTTCCTCATTTGAAAAATTTGGACCTAAACGTTTCAAATCATTAGGTTATGGAGCTCTACAAAATATAATGGATGCAGGTGCTCAAGGAGCAGAAATAGTAATAACAGGAAGGGGAGTTCCTTCATCAAGATCAAAAAGATGGCGTTTTTCAGCCGGTCACTTAAAAAAATCAGGTAATGTTTCCGAGAATTTAATAAAAAGAGCATTAGTAGTAGCAGAATTAAAATCAGGAGCAATCGGTGTAAAAGTAAACATACTCACTCCAGATATTCAGTTACCTGATGTTATAAAACCGAAAATTGATATTAAAGAAATAAAACAAGAAGTAAAAGAGACAAAAAAAATAGAGGTAAAAGAAGAAATAAAAGAGCCAGAAGAAGAGAAAAAGGATGTAAAAGAAGTAAATAAAGAAAAAAAGGAAAAGAAGAATGATAAAAAAACAAGAACTAAAACAGATGAATCCTGAAAGATTAGACTCAACATTAGTTGAACTAAAAAAGGACTTAATGAAATTAAGATCTCAACTATCCACGGGTTCCTCAGTTGAAAAACCATCAAGAATAAAACAAATAAAAAAGAACATAGCCAGAATTAATACTTATAAAAATCAATTAAATCTAAAAAAATCTGATTCAAAAAAATCGAAAATAAATAGGGAGGAAAAAACTAAACCGCAATGAGTATTATATGTGAAAAGTGTGGTTTAAACAAAGAGCTTTGTGTATGTGAAACAATAGCCAAGGAAGACCAAAGAATTACAATAAAAACAGCAAAGCGTAGATTTGGTAAACTAACAACATTAGTAGAAGGCATTGATCCAAAAGAAATCAACATCAAAGATGTTGCAAAAAATCTTAAATCAGTGCTTGCGTGTGGTGGAACAGTAAAGAACAACATCATAGAACTTCAAGGCAATCACATAGAAAAAGTAAAACGGGAATTGATAAAGCTCGGTTTTAACAAAAACAACATAAAAGTATAATGAAAGCAAAGGAACTTAAAAGCCTACTAATAGGCTCTTACATAGAGATTATAGAATCTAAAAACAAATCTCTAATAGGTCTTAAAGGCAAGGTAATAGACCAAACAAAAAATACAATAACAATAGATTGCAAAAATAAAACAAAAAAAATAATATTATCACAGGTTAAAATAAAAAATGACAAACTGCAACGATAAAAAATGTCCATTCCATGGGAACACAAAATTACATGGTAGAACCTTTACAGGAACTGTAATAAAAAAAGATACTCATAGAACAGCCGTAATAATATTTCCTAGATTTTATTATCTACAAAAATATGAGAGATATGAAAAAAGGAGAACAAAACTTCATGTTCATAATCCATCATGTATTAATGCTAATATAAATGATAAGGTAATAATAAATGAATGTAGACCCTTATCAAAAACAAAAAATTTCATTATAACTAAAATAATAAAATGAGCACAAGAGTAACAAGAGGATTACCTGTAGGAACCCAAATAGAGGTTTGTGATAATTCGGGAGCTAAGATAATAAGAATGTTTTCAGTATATGGCCATAAAACCGTAAAGGGAAGATTACAAGCAGCAGGTGTTGGAGATAGAGTAAACGCTTCAATAATAAAAGGAAAACCTGGTATGAAATCTCAGGTTGTCCAAGCTGTAATAGTAAGACAAAAAAAAGAATACAGAAGAGCTGACGGCACAAGAATAAAATTCGAAGATAATTCGGCTGTTGTATTAAAAGATGACAAGGGTAATCCAAAAGGCACCATCTTTAAAGGGCCAATAGCAAAAGAAGTAACAGAAAGATGGCCAGCAATAGCAAAACTAGCTAAAATAGTTGTTTAAAATGAAGAGCAAATTTTCAATATCGTGGAAATCAAGTAAGCAAAGAAGGAAACAGAGAAAATATAGATATAACGCTCCATTGCATATCAAACATAAATTTTTATCTTCACACTTGTCAAAAGATTTGATAAAAAAATACAAGAAAAGATCTTTGCCTATAAGAAAAGGTGACAAAGTAAAAATACTTAGAGGTCAGTTTAGAGGAAAAGAAGGAAAAGTAGAAAAGATTATTACAAAAAAAACAAAAGTCTATATTTCAGGAATAGAGTCAATAAGAATAGACGGCACAAAAAGATATTATCCTATACATGCCTCTAATTTAATGATCATGGAATTAAATTTAGAAGATAAAAGAAGGAAGGAAGTACTTGAAAGAAAATGAGTAAAAAACATTTAACAAGATTAGACATGCCCAAAACGTGGCCTGTTCAAAAGAAAGAGTATAAATGGATAATAAGACCCAATCCGGGAGCTCATCCATTAGAGAAATCTATTCCAATATCCTTAGTAATCAAACATATGTTAAATCATGCAAAAACAACAAAGGAAGTAGAAAAAATTCTTAATAACAAAGAGATAATTGTTAATAAAAAAGTAATAAAAGAAAAAAAATATTCTGTTGGTTTATTTGATGTAATAGAAATACCAAAAACAAAAGAATGCTTAAGGGTTTTAATAAATAAAAGTAATAAATTTAAATTAGTAGAAATAAAACAAGAAGAGGCTGTATTAAAACCTTATAAAATAATCAATAAAACTTTGTTAAAAGGAAAAAAGATCCAATTAAACCTAAGTGACAGTAAGAACATAATAGTGGACAAAGACGAATACAAAACAAATGACACAATAATCCTAAACTTAGAAACAAAAAAGATACAATCTTATTTAAAACTGGATAAAGGTTCAACAATATATTTGACATCAGGTAAATACATAGGTTACATAGGAATAGTAGACAATATAGATAATGATACAATAACCTTTTCAGCAGATAATAAGAAAATAAAGACATCAAAAAAGTATGCTTTTGTTATACCAAAAGACTTTATAAAAAATGACTAATCCAATGAAAGAAATAAGAATAGAGAAAGTTACACTTAATATAGGAGTTGGTGAAGCTGGCTCTAAACTAGAGAAAGTAAAAGTATTACTTGAAACAATAACACAAACAAAAGCAGTAAAGACTCAAGCAAAAAAAAGAATCCCAACATGGAATTTACGTCCAAAACTAGAAATAGCCTGTAAAGTAACAGTAAGAAAAAAAGAAGCAGAATCTGTATTAAAAAGATTGTTTCAAGCAGTTAATAATGAATTACCTGAGTCAAAATTTGATAACAATGGGAATTTTTCATTTGGAATAAAAGAATACATTGACATTCCTAAGGTCGAATACATTCCTGAACTAGGTATTATTGGTTTAGAAGCAGCTGTAACATTAGAAAGACCTGGTTTTAGGGTAAAAAAAAGAATAAAGAAAAATAAAATAGGAACTAAACATAAGATAAAAAAACAGGAAGCAATAGAATTCATAAAAAATAATTTTAATGTTAAAATTAAGGAGTAAAAATGACAACAAGCGATTATCAAAAAATGTTTACACAGCTTGTAGTAAAACCTGCAAAGCTTAAGAAATTCATAAAGCATAATCAACCAAAGAAAAGAAGATGTGGTCAAAGCACAAAAAAGTGTAAATTATGTGGCAGGACTCATGCTCACGTTCAAAAATATGGTCTAGAAATATGTAGACAATGTTTTAGATTAAATGCAAAAAAGATGGGGTTTAAGAAATATATGTAAAAATGTTAAACGATCCACTAAGCAATGTACTTTCACATGTTGAAAATTGTGAAAGAATCGGAAGGAATGAAGCAGTAGTTAAACCTATATCAAAATTAATCTTGAAGGTTTTAGAGATAATGAAAGATGGACTTTATATAGGAAGCTATGAACAGATTAACAACGGTAGAGGTGGTTTAATCAAGATAAATTTAATAGGAAAAATAAACCGATGTAACGTAATTAAACCAAGATTATCTTTTACTTATAAAAATATTGAAAAATTTGAAAAGAGATTCTTACCTGCAAAAGATTTTGGAATTATAATAGTTTCAACAAACAATGGTTTAATGACTCATGCAAAAGCAAAAGAAAACAAACTTGGCGGTAAGTTAATTGCCTTCATCTACTAAAATGAGAGAATTAAAAGATAAGATAGAAATACCAAATAATGTTCAGGTAGATTTATCTATCCCAAATATTAAAGTAAAGGGCCCAAAGGGTGAAACTGAAAAAAAGATATATCACCCATCAATAAAAATAGAGAAACAGGATAAATTTATTGTTTTAACAACCATAAAGTCAACAAAAAAAGAGAAAAGGCTAATGAATACAATAATAGCTCATATTAAAAATTTAATAAAGGGTGTTTTAAATGGCTTTGAATATGAATTAAAAATATGTTCTGGCCATTTCCCAATGAATGTTTCAGTAGAAAAAAACGAATTAGTAATAAAAAACTTCTTTGGAGAAAAGATACCTAGAAGAGCAAAAATATTGCCTAATGTTATAGTAAAAGTTGCCGGTGATAAATTAACTGTTTCAGGATGCAATAAAGAAGATGTTGGCCAAACCTGTTCAAATATAGAACAAGGAACAAGAAGAACGTCATTTGACAGAAGAATATTCCAAGACGGTATATGGATAACCAAAAAGGTAAAGAAGATATAAAATGAAATTCAAAAGACACAATTACATAATAAAAAAATTAAAGAAAAAATGGATTAGGCCTAGAGGCATTCATAATAAATTAAGACTCAGAAAAGCAGGTCATCAAAAGATGCCTGCAATAGGTTACAAAAAACCCGAGTCCTTAAAACCAATTTTAATAAAAAACCCAAAAGAGCTTGAAAACATCAAATCTCCAGTCATAATAGCAAGAGTTGGTCTAAAAAATAAAATAGAGATACTAAAAAAAGCCCAACAGCTTAATATTCAAGTATTAAATGTAAAAAATGTAGATGAAATATTAAAACAAGTTGAAGAAAAGAAAAAACAGAAACGAGAAACAATGAAACAAAAGGAAGAGAAAAAGAAAAAATTCAAAGAAATAGCAGAAAAGAAAGCAGAAGATAAAAAGGAAGTTACAGAAGAGAAAGAAGAGAAAAAAGAAGAAAAGAAAGAAGAAGAAAAGAAAGAAAGGAGAAAAGTTTTAGAAAAAGGACAATAAAATGAATCTAAAAGTACAAAAAAGAATAGCAAGTTCATTATCCGGAGTAAGTCCCAAAAGAATCAGATTTAATGAAGAAAATTTATCAGAAATAAAAGAGGCTATAACTAAAAGAGATATAAGAACTCTAATAAAAGATAAGAAAATAATTGTAAAACAAAAAGAATCACCATCCAGATCTAGATCAAGAAAAAGATTAATACAAAAAAGAAAAGGCCGTCAACAAGGAACCGGTTCAAGAAAAGGAAAAAGAACAGCTAGACTTCCTAGAAAGGATAAATGGATCCATAAGATAAGGGTACAAAGAAGGTTCCTAAAAAATTTAAAATCAAAAAGTTTTATTGATTCAAAAATATACAGGCAACTTTATAAGCAGGCAAAAAGTGGCTTTTTCAGAAGTAAAAGTCACCTAAAAACGTATATCTTAGAACGTAATTTAATTAAAAATGGCAAAAAATAGAAATTATACTGTAAAGGTAAAGAGAAAGAGAGAAGTAAAAACAAATTATAGAAAGAGATTACTGCTTTTAAAGTCTAATAAACCAAGATTGATAATAAGAAAATCCTTAAACAATATAAGGTTACAATTAGTAGAATACAGAAAAGATGGAGATAAGATAATAGTATCTGCATATTCAAGAGAGTTAAGAAAGCTTGGTTGGAACTTCCATCTTGGAAACATTCCATCAGCATATTTAACAGGTTATTTACTAGGAAAAAAATCAAAGAACATAAAAGAAGCTATTCTTGATTTAGGTATACAAAGATCTATCAAAGGTTCAGTTATATACGCTGCATTAAAAGGAGCAATAGATGCAGGCATAAGTATTAACTGTGATGAAGAAATGTTCCCAGCAGAAGATAGGATAAAAGGAATTCATATAAAAAAACAAGATATCGATAAAAGTTTCAATGAGGTAAAGAAAAAGATAGAAAATGGCTAAGAAAGAAGTAGTAATAATTCCAGAGGGATTAAAAAGGAAGGAATTTAATAAAGAATCTTGGATTCCTAAAACAGAATTAGGTAAAAAAGTAAAATCAGGAGAAATTAAAGATATTAATGAAATCTTTGATTCTGGCTACAAGATACTAGAAGCTGGAATAGTAGATTATTTAGTTCCTAATTTAGAATCAGAATTATTATCAGTTGGACAATCAAAGGGAAAGTTTGGTGGCGGTAAGAAAAGTATATGGAAACAAACACAAAAGAAAACCAAAGAAGGAAACAAACCAAAATTCGCTACTCTTGCCGTAATAGGGAATAAAGACGGCCTAATAGGAATAGGTTATGGTAAATCAAAAGAAACAATGCCAGCCAGAGAAAAGGCATTAAGAAACGCTAGATTAAATATTATAAGGATAAAACGAGGCTGTGGCTCATGGCTATGTAATTGTAAATCACCACATTCTATACCATTAAAAGTAACAGGTAAATGTTCATCAGTAGAAATGAAATTGTTGCCTGCGCCAAAAGGTACTGGTTTGTGTATAGAAAATGAATGTAAAAAAATATTGTCCTTTGCAGGTATAAAAGATGTTTATTCAAAAGGTACAAACACAAAAACAAAACTTAATCTTGTAAAATCGTGTTTTGAAGCACTAAAGCATTTATCAAAAGTAAAGATGCAGGATTCCTTTGTAAAAGGATCTGGTACAATAATTGGTAGAAAATGAAGAAGGTAGCAATAATAAGAATCCGAGGAAAGATAGGAGTAAAGAAAGAAATAAAGGACACTCTAAATATATTAAGACTATATACCCAGCATTATTGTGTTATAGTTGATAATACTCCTTCAATTACAGGCATGTTAAAAAAAGTTAAAGACTATGTAACCTGGGGAGAGATAAATGAAGAAACATTCAAAGAATTATTAAAAACAAGAGGCAGATTATCTTTAAAAAACCAATTAACAGAACCTTATTTGAAAGAAAAATTAAATCTTAACTATGATGAATTTGCAAAAGAATTCTTCTCATTCAATAAATCATTAAAAGATATTCCTGGTATGAAATTATTTTTTAAACTTAAACCTCCAATAAGAGGTTATGAAAGAAAAGGCATAAAAACTCCATTTAGTTTAGGAGGAGCTCTAGGCTATAGAAAAGACAATATTAATGATTTAATCAAAAGGATGTTATAAGATGATAATAAAAAGAAAAAAATCAACAAGATATAGAGGAAGCCAAACACATGGTTCTGGAGCCAAAAAAAAGAGAAGGGGTGCTGGTAATCGTGGGGGTAGAGGTATGGCTGGTACAGGTAAAAGAGCAGATCAGAAAAAACCAACAATTCTAAAGCTTTATGGTAATGCTTATTTTGGTAAACGTGGGTTTAAAATACCTAAAAAAATAAAAAAAGATATTAAAGCTATAAATTTAGATGATTTACAAAGATTAATAAACAAAAATAATTTAAAAGAAGATATAAATTTAAATGAACTTGGTTATGACAAGATATTAAGTAGTGGAAATTTATCAAAAAAATATAATATTGCATGTTCCTATTGCTCAAAAAAGGCGAAAGAAAAAATAGAAAAATTAGGTGGAACAGTAAATGCTTCTATTTAAAGATATAGTAAGCAATCTTCCTGAAGTCAAAGGACCATTACAAAAACATCTCCCATTTAAGACAAAGATTAAATGGACATTAATTATTCTAGTTGCTTATTTTATTTTAGGGGTAATTCCATTATACGGTTTAGGAGAAAATGCATTAAAACAATTTGATTTTCTTGCTATTATCTTAGGTGCTCAATTTGGTTCAATAATCTCTTTAGGTATCGGCCCTATAGTAACAGCCTCCATAGTATTACAATTATTAAATGGTTCAGGCATTTTAAAACTTGATACAACAACTCATGAAGGAAGAGTATTTTTCCAAGGAATCCAAAAAATATTAACGGTCTTCTTTATAATATTTGAATCAGCAATATACGTTCTTATGGGTGGTCTTTCTCCATCTGCTGGAATATCTCCATTAATCCTTATATTTCAACTTATACTAGGAGGCCTATTAATATTATACATGGATGAAGTAGTCAATAAATGGGGTATAGGTCATGGTGTTTCATTATTTATTGTAGCAGGAGTTGCTTCAGAAGTCATAGTAAGAGCATTCTCACCATTAACAACAACAGGAACCTTTGCATTTGGAACAGGACAAGCACCTGTAGGAAAGGTATTTGTTTTTGTAATTTCATTAATACAAGCAAATCCAACAGAAGCAATATTAGCTTTATCTGCAATTCTCGCCACAATACTAGTTTTTGTAATCTCTGTTTATGTTCAAGCAATGAAAGTAGAAATTCCATTATCATTTGGAAAAGTAAGAGGTTATGGTATTAGATGGCCCCTGCGTTTTATATACACATCTAATATTCCCGTCATTCTTATAGCTGCTTTAATGGCTAATATTCAATTATGGGCTCGTTTATTAGAGAGATGGGGTCATCCAATATTAGGTACATTTACAGGTCAAACACCTTCTTCAGGACTTATAGCTTGGATATATTCCCCAGAAATAGTTCCTGGAATAATAACAGGATCTTTTATTCCAATTGATTTAGCTCATGCATTTGTCTATGTCTTATTTATGGTAATAGGTTCAATGATATTCTCAATATTCTGGGTTCAAACATCTGGCATGGATGCCGCATCTCAAGCAAAGAATATAATGGCTTCAGGTTTACAAATTCCCGGATTCAGAAGAGATGAAAGAGTTTTAGAAACAATACTTAAAAGATATATAACTCCTTTAACAGTCATGGGTGGTATTACAATAGGTTTACTAGCAGCAATAGCTGATCTTTCAGGAGCATTATCAAGAGGTACAGGAATCTTACTTAGTGTTATGATCGTTTATCAGATATATGAACAGATAGCTCAACAACATATGATGGACTTAAATCCAGGACTAAGAAAAATGATGGGTGGTTAATATGTTAGATTCATTTTTTAATTCAATATTTGGATCATTAATAAAGATTTCTCCAGCATTAGCTTTAGTAATAATCTGTTTTCTTCTAACATTAATAACAACATTAGCCTATAAATTTTTAACAGATCAAAAAATGTTGAAGAAACATAAAGAAGAAATGAAAGACATGCAGAAAGAAATTAATTCCTTAAAGGACAATCCAAAAAAGATGATGGAAAAACAAAAGGAACTTATGGAAAAAAATTTTAAAGTAATGATTCATTCCATGAAGCCCCTTTTATTTACATTAATACCTTTATTTATAATAATAAGCTGGTTAAGTGCCACATTTGCATATGCACCATTAAGCCCAGATCAACAATTTTCAATAAAAGTAACATTTGATGAATCTCTTAATGGTGAAAAAGCAATATTAAGCTCACCAGAATTAATTATAAGAAATCCAGAACAAACAATTCAAGAACAAGAAGTGATTTGGTATGTAAAAGGTAATTCAGGTTCATATGATATAAAAATAAATTATACTGATAAAGAATACACAAAAAATATCTTAATCACAGATGAATGGAAACCTTTAAAAATAGATATCTTAAAAAACTCTGATATAGAGAAAGTAGAATTCGGAGATAAATTTAAACCACTCTTTGGATTGACATGGATATGGATTTATTTAATACTCTCAATAATATTTTCAATAGCACTAAGAAAATTACTAAAGGTATATTAAAATGAAACCCAAAAGATCAAGAAAATTAAGAAGAGTTTTTGTAAGAACCCCAAAAGGAATTTCAAAAATGGTTTACAAGAGAAGAAATCCTTCAAAAGTCTTATGCAGTATATGCAGAAAACCTCTACATGGTATAAAAAGATTAATACCCTCTAAACTTAGAAAACTAACAAAGTCCAGAAGAAGGCCAGAAAGAATATACTCAGGAAACATATGTTCATCATGCACTAAAAGAATTTTAATAAAAAAAACAAGAAAGGATATGAATGAAAATGAGTGAAGACCTAATCGGAAGGATTTGTGTAAAACTTAGTGGAAGAGAAGCAAATAAAACCTGTGTCATAGTTGATGTTTTAGATAAACATTTTGTTTTAATAGATGGTAATGTTAAAAGAAGGAAATGTAACATAAGTCATCTAGAGATTACTAATAAAAAAGTGGATATTGAACGAAATTCTCCAAGTTCTTTAGTACATGAAGCAATTAATAAAACTGGTATTAAAGTAAAGTTAAAAAGAGAAAAACAAAAGAAAGAAGGAAAAATAGAAGATAAAGATGAAAAGCAAAGAACAAAACAAGGAACAAAACAAAGAACTAAAAAGGAAGTATCTAGAGTTTCAGATTCTAATGCAACAAGTAAATCAAATACAGCAACAGATAAGCACAATAAATAATAATGTCTTAGAGCTTAAGGATTTAAGTAACAATTTAGAAAAAATTAAAGGATTAAAGAAAGATAAAGAGGTTCTAATCCCTATTGGTTCGAATATATTCATTAAGGGTTCTATAAAAGATTCTGAAAATGTAATTATGGGTATTGGTTCAAATGTGTTAAAAGAAAAAACAGTAGAAGAATCTCAAAAAGCAATAAATGAGCAAGTACAGGAGCTTGAAAATATAACATCAGAACTAGATTTAACATTAAATGAAACATTAAAAAGATTAGAAAGTCTAGAAAAAGAATTAAGAGAATAAACAATAAACTATTTAAAGAAATAACTTTATTCTATTTATATGAAAAAAGTGCTGGTGATACTATTAATTCTATTAATAATCCCTTCAGTGTTTGCATTTTCTTTATTTGATTTTTTAAAAAATCTTAAAATAGATATAACTGGATATTCTCTAATTCCTGGTTGTGAGTGCTCAACATCTCAAGGCTCTGGTTGTCCTTCGTATCAACATTGTGTAGCGGGTAGTTGTACTTCATCAGGTTCGGATAATGGACTTTGTATTAATAACACATTAGAAGGCCTTAGTCCAGGTCAGTATGATGTAAGAGTAAACTATGCGTCACCTTATTACTTATGTATAATAGACCATCAACAAAGTTGTAATAATCAAATAAATCAGCAGGGTTCTTCGCATCAAATCAGTGGTGCATCTGGTCCAGGTTCAGCATTAACATTATGCGCAAACCAATATCTACAAGGTTCAACATTAGGTCCTATGCAAGGTCCCTTTAGCGGGTATTATTATTCTTGTGCAACAGTTCCAGTAACGCAAAATTCTTATATTTTAATTGTTAGTAAAATAGGAACAGGTACAGGAACAATAACCTCAATTCCTAGCGGTATTAATTGTGGTTCAACATGTTCTCATTTATATAATTCAATAACAACAGTAATATTAACAGCATCTCCATTATCAGGCTCTACATTTGCTGGATGGTTAGGAGCATGTTCAGGAACAGGAACTTGTTCTATAGCAATGAATTCAAATAAAGTAGTTAGTGCTACATTTACCCAACAACAAAACCAGTGTGAGCAATCCGGTGGTTATTGTAGAGATATTTGTTTACAGAATGAGGAAATAGATCAAGTATTATCTCAATACTGTCCTTTAGAAGGTGGCTTGGGAAGTGGTGCTGCAACACAACAATATTGTTGTACTCAATTATGCCAAGAAAATTGGGTTTGTGGTCCTTGGTCATCAGTATGTGTAAATAATCAACAAACAAGAAGTTGTGTAGACACAAATAATTGCGGTACAACTAACAATAAACCCCCAACAACACAATCATGCTCATCTTCATGTACAGATAATACTATTAATAACCAATGTTCACCAAATAAACCATATTACTGCTCATCAGGTAATTTAATACCTAATTGTAATTCATGTGGATGTCCATTAAATCAAAACTGTATAAATAACGTCTGTATAAATTCCTTAACAAATAATACAAATTCAACCCCATTAAATCCATCAATAAACCTTGCGCCAATATGGTCTAATATCCCAGATTTAACATTCTCGTTAAATCAATTAAGTTTACAGAATATCTTAAACCTAAACAATTATGTAACAGATCCAGAATCCCAGCCATTAACAATAACATTCAGCAATAATCAACTTGTTTATGAATCAAATATCATAAATTGTTATATAAGCAATAATATATTGAACTGTAATCCCCCAAAAAATACTGGCTTCTTAATGATAGGGTTAAAGGCTTCGGATTCAGACAAGACATCAATTAAAATGTTTAAATTAGAAATCTTGGGTTCAATAACGTCCTCTTCCTCATCTGGGGTTATAGGTGGATTATCAGATAGCTCTCCTATAGCAGAAGCTGGTCAAGATGTTGTTGTATATCCAAATCAAGAATTTATTTTAGATGGTTCTAGTTCATATGATAAAGAAAACAATATACCTTCACTTCCATCTTCATACATATGGTATGAAGGCCAACAAAAATTAGGAGAAGGCCCTTATTTAAAAAAATCATATGAATCAATTGATTCTCATAAAATAACATTACAGGTTACAGATTCTACAGGTTTATCATCAACAGATTCATTAAATGTTTATATTGTAAATAAAAGGCAATGTAAAACAACTAACACAGTTTATTTCCCTCTCGATACAAATTGTGATAGAAAATGGCCTTCAAATGAAGGCGAGATAATAAACATAAACAGCCCAATATTTGCCTGTAATCTATTTGAAGTATGTAGTGACGAGCTTGATTATGTAATAAGTGATGCTATAGATTGTTGTGATGGAACAATCTTACAGGATTCAAAAAAAGTAAATGCCTGTAATTTTGCTAATCAATATTCAAGCAAAAATGCAGAAAAGTGTCAATCTTTGTATATAATAAAAAGCTTGGGAAGTGACGCAATATATATGCAAGACTATTTTGAGGGTGAAATGTGTTGTTATGGTGTATCTGAAATATGTGAAAACCCCCTCAATTATTTCACAGCAAGACCCATTCCAAATTCTAGAGCAATGTTAGACATAAAGAAGATAAGATGTTATAACAGTCCCGAAAGCAATAAAGTTGGTGAATGGTTGTCTGACACAAAAATAGAACTAAACAATATTGCCCTATCAGATGTCCCAACCCATGTTTCAGTAAACAAATTAGCAACAGGAACCTGTGTTGATTATTCTACAGCATTAACAACATTGCTAAGAAAAAAAGGTTATAAAAAAGATGAAGTCTATACAGTAGAAGCATCTACACATTCATATAATTTAGTTAAATTTCCTTCAGATAATAAATATACTATAGTTGACACAACAGGAAATAACGATGGTTTAAGATTAGGGGCAGTTCCAGCAGGATATGAATACTGTAAGGAAATAAGAAAGTGTTATAATGATCTAGGGGAATCAACATGTCCTAGATTAAAAGATATAAATGGTTGTGAAAATGTAAGAGAACCATTATCACAGCAAACAAAAGTAATAGGTGAAAAGGTATCATCAATAGTTAATTATGTTTATGATAAACTTGCTTATGAGGTGAAAAGATGAAAAAAATATTCTTAATATTTTTATTATTTTTTATTTTTAATATAGTTTCAGCCCAAGATATTATTATAACAAAAGAAACAGCAACAGAGGCAAACTTAAACGATATATTAGAAATAAAAATTAATATCCTTAATAACTATCAGTCAACAAGAACACTAGAGATCTCTGAAAAACTCCCAGATAATATTTTATTAATTTATCCAGAAAGTATAACTGAAACAAAATACTATAATGGAATAAGAGTTAACTTCCTAAAATGGAACATTAACATAGAACCAGGACAAGTCTCAACAGTAAGTTACAAGATAAAACCATTACAATTAGGAACTTATACATTATCACAAACAACAGCAAGAGATATCTTTACAACAGATACATTTACCAGTAATTCATTATCCTTCAAAATAAATTGTGTTCCTAATAATTTATGTGACTCTAATGAAAATTATTTAACCTGCCCTATAGATTGTAGATCTGGTTCAAAAGACGGGATATGTGATAGTATTCCTGACTCAGTATGTGATTCTGACTGCCTAAAAAGTAATGATTCTGATTGTAAGAGCTCTTTCAATTATTTATGGTTAATAATAGGCATAGGAGTAATTATACTCATAATTGGTTTAATATTCATATTCAGAAAAAAAGAATAATAAAAAAGTTTTTAATTTTTATTAATTTATTTATAATGTTCTAATTATAAAGTCTTATTATTATACAAGATATATTTTATAGTATATAGGTCCAAGAGACAAATTACCTAAGAAGCTTTATAAATAAACATTCTTTTCCCGGATTATGAATACCTTATTAAAATATTACTCCAGAAAGGATATTCAACAAGAAATGATTAGATTATCAAAGAACAGAGAAATAGCTGCTATATTCTCAGATAAAGGTTTCGGCAAACGTCCAGATATTCTTCAATATGAACAAGACATCTTAGAACTAGTAAAAAAAGGGGCTACTTCTTTTCACATTTCCGAAGAGCATTGGACTAATCCATTACTTCTTAAGCCTGGTATGACAAAAAATGATTTAGATAAATTAAGAACAGGCTTTGATCTAATTTTAGATATAGATGGTCCTTTTGAATACTCCCAAATAGCAGCCTATTTAATAGTAGAAGCATTAAAATATCATAACCTAGAGAATATATCTGTGAAGTTTTCAGGTAATAAGGGCTTTCATATTGGCATTCCATTTTCTTCATTTCCAGATAAATTAAACAATATTGATACAAGGTTATTATTTCCAGATGCTCCTAAAATAATATCTCAATACCTAAAAGAGTTCATAAAAGAACAATTAGAAACAAAGATACTAGAAAAGTATACCATAGAAGAAATATTGAACACAACAAAAAAACAAAAAGAAGAAATTTTACATAAAATATGTAAGAAATGTAAAATCAAAGCAACAGAAAAAGTAATAATATCTTATGAATGTAAAAAATGTCATACTGTAGAAGAAACTTCTACAGAAGACTATTTAGAGTGCCCAAATTGTAAGAGTAGCAGAACAAAAAAGAAAAAACTTCTTGTTGAATGCCCCACATGTAAAAACCAAAGAGACTTTGAACAAGGAGAATTTAATCCTTTTTCAGTTGTAGACATAGACACTGTTTTAATATCTAATAGACATATGTATCGTAGCGTGTTTAGTTATCATGAAAAATCGGGTTTAATATCAATTCCAATAGATCCTGATTCTATTTTAAATTTTAAAAAAGAGCAAGCAAAAATTGAAAACGTCAAAACAGATATCCAATATTTAAAAGAATCAAGTAAACCAGAAGCCTCTCAATTAATAATGCAGGCATTTGATTTTCAGAAGAAACAGGAAAAAACAGAAATAAAACACCAAACTTATGAACTCCCAACAAAGGCGGTTCCTCAAAAATATTTCCCTCCCTGTTTGTTGAAGGGCTTGGGTGGTCTTCAAGACGGAAAAAAACGTTTCCTATTTATTTTAATAAATTTCCTAAAGAGTCTAGGATACAATTATCAAGAGATTGTAGTAATAGTACAAGAATGGAACAAAAAGAATAATCCTCCATTAAGGGAAAATTATGTTATAGGTCAAGTAAACTATAATAAAAATGCTAAAGCAATATTGCCTCCTAACTGCAGTAATGAAGCTTACTATAAACCTCTAGGTATTTGTTGTCCAGATAATTTATGTAAATTAGTAAAAAATCCTGTAAACTATGCCTTAAGAAAATCAAGATTTAAAGAAGAAAAAGTAAATGTCAAGAAATCAAAGAATGAATGATCAAGATTTAAAAATAAATTATCCCTTCTTCAAGATAAATTCTCCTATAAAATACCTAAAAGAGATAAATAATAAATACATTTTTCCAATATCGTGGCTTCATACTCAACAATATTGTGAATGTTATTTTTATTTATGGTTACTAGGACATTCTCCAAAGAAAACAGAAAAGATGATAGAGGGTGAAGAAGAACATTCAGCTAGAGAAAAGGAATTTAAGCCAGCCCCAATTAAGGAAGTAATAAAAGATACCTTAGATGAAGAACTTGATTACTTTGTTTTTAGAACAAATCTCTTGTCAATTAAAGAACAATTATTAGGCATTCAAGATGAAATAGTCTCAATACCAAAGGAAAAGAAAATAATAATAGTAGAACAGAAGCCAGGATTCTATGTATTTGATTCAGATAAATTACAAGCATATGGATATGCTCTCGCATTTATAGATCAGTTTTCTTCCCAATTAGAAAATGAATGGAAAAACTTCACAATAGAAATAGCAATAAGAGACAGAAAAAAGTTCCATAATTCTACATTATTAAACAAAAATATTCATCCAATAAAATTCATAAAACATAGAGAAGAAATAAATCAGGATCATTTTAATCTAGTAAGAAATTCAGTATTTAGAATAGACAACATAATTAAAAACAAAATAAAACCAACAGCTCCTGAAAACATAAAAAAATGTAAATCATGTTCTCTAAATAATGTTTGTATCTTCAAAAAAGAAAATTAAAATTTAATATTAAAAGTATTTTAAAAATTAAAAAAATTAAACAAGTACACCATTAATACTTCCCTCTTGTCCAGGCCTTGAAGTTATTCTAACATCACCTAATTCAGTTTTGACTATAGCTCCCTTAGTCAGTATGTTTCTTCTTACAAAATGTCTATTAGCTGGACTCTGTACTACTGTCATTATTTTAACCTTTTTATACTTCTTGTCTTTTTTATCATAGACATTTATCACGTCTTCATTCAATAAAAAAGCCTTTCTATGTCCACCTCTTGTTCTAATATCTCTAAGTGTTTTCTTTCCAATCTTTGTATTTCTAGGTAAATTTCCTAAATTATGTACTCTTTTAGGTAATCTTCCTTTGTATCTTCCGCCACTTGTTTTTCTTTTTGATCTCTTCTGTAAAATTGCCATGCATTTTTTAAAATTGAAAACCTTTAAATACCTTGTGATTTTCCTTTTTTGTATGGATCCTTCAAGACCATTAGACGCATTGAACAATTCTCGTAATAAAAGAATAATTGTTGAACTAAAGAATGGAAAACAATACTTAGGTAATTTAATTTCTTTTGACATACACATTAACATAGTTCTAGAAGATGTAGAAGAACATATAGACGGAACTTTAAAGAGAAAACTAGGAACAGTCTTTATAAGAGGGGACACAATAATACTTATATCATCACCATAATTCTTCTTTTAAAATGACAAAAGGAACACCTTCAATGGGTAAGAAATCTGGCAAGTCTAATCTAGTCCAGAGATGTAGAAGATGTGGCAAACGTGCTTATCATGTAAGACATAAAAAATGTGCTTCCTGTGGTTTTGGAAAAAGTTCTAGATTAAGAAAATATAAGTGGCAGAAAAAAAGTAAAAAAAGGTAAACCTTTTAAATCTCCTCATTTAGACTAATTCTTATGTGGGAGTGCCGGAGTGGTCAAACTAAATAATTTGTTTAGGACCAGACGGGCTAGAGGTTTTTTAACTGGCTATGCTAAGGACCGGATAAGCTTAGGTTACTCTGGAAGTATTAGAAACCTAGTGGGTTAGTCCCTACGCAGGTTCGAAACCTGTCTCCCACATCTTGATTCTAGTATTAAGATTAGTAACTATACAAGTTGGTATTTGAAGAATAGCTTTTGTGTTTATTTAAAAATATTCTTGTGATTACGCTAGTGTATTTGTTGGGGTTACTATAAATTGATCTACATACTGTGAATAATAATCTAAAATATTTTCTACGTAATCTCGTGTTTGTCTAGGGAACTTATTCTTGCAACTATCAAATGTAACATAATTACCAGAAGAATCCTTACAATTTCTTATTACCTTATATTGACCAGCGTTATATGCAGCTAAAATTAATTTTAATTTTTCGTATTCATTTTTATGTGGGTCTGGATTTAAACTAACATTATCAAGTTTTAAGTATGTTGAATATAAACGTCTAAGGTATTCAATACCTCCCTCTAAATTTCTCTTTTCATTAAATCTTTCATCATTAATTTTATCACATTTGTCCTCGTATCCCTTTCTACATTCATAAGCTATTGCACAACCCTCTACATCAACTTGTGCATAATCAGGAACATATAAATTAAAATCTCTAGCAGAATCAGGCATTAGTTGCATAATCCCCACAGCACCGCAATTAGAAATCGAATTAGCGCCAAGAGTAGATTCTTGTTTAATCAAAGAAGCAATTAATAAAGGATTAACATTATCATCTTGTGATTGTGTCAATATAGAATCCCCCAGATCAGAAACATAAAAGTTAAATTCTTGATTATTAATAAAAGATTGTTCATCTGAAAAACTAAAAGTTGCATAAAGTGTTGGTAATGATAGGGTTGTAGGATCTGTAAGTGCAGTAGCTTCTTGTTGTTGTTCAGTACTCTTAATGCATTCCCCATTTTTCCATTCACAATTTAATTTCCCACCACAATTAATATCCTTACATTTGTTTCTGTCAGTATTAAAATTACTACAATCATCTGCATCATTACAATCTTCACATTTATCAAAAAATTCATCAATAAAAAAACAGTTTAATCCATAATTATCATAGTTATGACAATCATCAAGATCACAAGGCATCAATCCTAAAATACCTTGTTCACATGCTTCCGAACATTTTTTATTTTCATAATTAAATAAGGTACATACTCCAGGTTTAGGATTCTTCTCTTGTACTAATCCGCTTACCTCATTGATCACATTATAAAGCATATAAGATATTTCTTCATTACTGGGGTTTTGTTCTTCTAAAACGCTTTTTATATCCTCTTTGTTTAAGATATTTTTTAACTTATATTTATCTAAGCTACATTTTTCATAAGTAGCAAATCCTAGTTTGTTTAGGTTTTTATTATAAAATACAAGAATATTGTAAGTATTCATTGTACCTTTATCTAAACCTTTTTGGGTAAATATATTACTAGCTCTTTGAAGATTAAATTCCTCTGAATCATCAACAAAGAGGGATATATCAATATCATAAGTATTTTTAATATTCAAAATCTTTGAGTTAACATCATTTAAATCAGGTTGTGTTAGTACACCATTTAAAGATAAACTATAAACACTAAATAAATTAATAAAAACCATTACACAAATTAGTATTATTATTTTTCTCATTTTATTAGGTTATAAAAGTTATCTGATTATCCTGCATATTTTGCGCAATTTCAGAATCAGATGTTTTTGTATTAGATTCACAAACTTTAACATTTTCATTAATCCAATTAATAATCACTTCAGTAGAACCACTATTATCTAAAGTATAAACTTCATTTCTACAATAGAGCTTTACTGTTTTAGGTTTTTGTTCTTTGTCTAAAACATATTTTATACCCTCTAAACCCTGTTCATAACCCTTAAAGCTATAATCATATCTCATTCTGTCTTGATAAAGATCTTTAATAATAAAGTCCCCTGTCCAAGAATCAGTAGTGCCGTCCCAATCGTAAACATAATCATTTGCAAGCGAGTCAGTAATACCAAAAAAACCATTAATACCAAAGAGTTTGTTAATAAATTCAATTCTATATTTTAGTTTATCGCTCTCTTCTGTTATAGGAACTTGAGTAGTTGTCTCTTGAGACGAAACACATCCCTTCTTTAGTTCTTCAATAACTTGATCAACACTTAAACTTTTGTACTGATCCTTGTTTATAACTCTAGGTTCATTAACATTTTCACAATAAAGAGTTAAATAATCATATTTATCCTTACCTTGATATTCTAAAACACTTTTTATCTCATTAAATATGTCTTCATAATTATTAACAACATCACTTTTGATTACAGTTTTCTCTCCTGTATTTATCTCTATGTCAAGTTTTCTATCATATTTAGAACTCATTTCCTTACGTAAGAACTGACCAGTCCATGAAGAATCACCCCATTCATAAACTAAATCAGCAGCTAAACCATCAAAAACAAATGTGTTAGTAAATTGTATCTTGATTATTTTATTTACTTTCTTTTCAGTAACCTTTGTGGTTTTAGTTGGATTTTCCTTAATCTTAATCTCATCTAAAAGTAAAGCCAACTCATAATAAGTCACCCCTATCTCATAAGATATCTTTCCATTCAAATCAACAGTATAAGTTTTATCATTAAGATCATTAAACTCTGTAACTACATCCAAAAAGCTAGTTATAATTTCTTTTTTCAATCCACTATAAGTATTTTTATTTGTATTAACATTATTTGAAGTGTCAGCAACTGCTTGCCCTGATACTTGATTTGTAGCTCCTGAATCTTGGTTAGTTTGAACATTTAGATTTTTAATTTTTTCTTCACTCTCTCCAAAAAGAACTTTTCTTCCAGCAATTAATGTTTCTATGCCCACACTATTTGCACTGCCGTACATAACTGTTTTATCATCCAATAAAGACATTCCAAGTTCTTTTAAGAATCTTTCAGCATCATTAGTCCTATTAATATCATATTTACTTAAAGCATCTTTATAACTCTGAGCATTAAGCCAGCATCTTCCTAATTCTTGTCCTAAACTATTTTTACCACAAGTTCCTTTATCAATCCAATTAGCTTCATTAACTCCCTTTCCAGGATTCTCCATGCTACAAACTCTTACTAATCCGCTTTTTGTAATTCCAGGATAAAATGCATCTACAACACTTCCAACACCAGGATTATTGAATACATTAGTATCTCCTGTACATTCTTGTTCAGTTTTAATATCCTTCTTAGCATTACTCTCTAGAGCCTTATCCTGTAAATAATCAACTAACAAATCACTGCTAACCTTCCCAAAACCGCAATTATTTTGACCATCAATATAAATACACAATTCATCATATCCTGTTAATTCAATTCTTCTGACAGTCTCATCAACAAAATCTCCCTTGTTTAAATATCTAATACCGCTAGGAGTGCCTTCAGGATGTATTTGTAATTTTCTTGATAAATCATCAATATCTCTTAAATATACATAAAATCTAATTTGTTCTCTGTCTTCACCAGCATAAATATGATAATAAACTTCATATTCGCTTTGTAACTCTCCTCCAAGATTTGAATTAGGCAATTCACTAAACCAACCCATGAATTGTGGGGGTCCTTCAGGTTTTGTTAACTGATCTAATAAATTTCCTTGTCCAGGTATTTTTCCATAAATAGCTGCTTTACAAAGCTCCTCTCCTATCTCATCAGTAGAAGCTCCTCTATAAGCACTAAAATAAGTAGTAGCGTATTCCTCTGTAAAGAAATTTAAAAATTCTCCTGTCTTCTTCATATTATCCTGGAATAATGAATATTCCCCCCCTCCTTCACCTTTCTTTGTAATAGCACCAATCACCTTGTCTACAACATTTCCACTTAATTTAAAGAAAGATGTACCCTCTCTCCATAATATCTTACAGATTCCAATATTTCTAATAGTATCACATATTCCAACATTCTCTCCTTTGTCCCTTCTAGTAATCAAACATTCTTGATAACCCTCTAATATGCTTCTATAATTCTTTAATCCAGCATCTATACCAGGAATACAAATTCCAATCTCAGGAGGCACTCTCTTAAAGTCCCATAAACCAATGCCTAAGAATATGCTTCCAAATATTCCTGTACTAACAACATTATCAACCTTCCATTTTCCAGCAGCAGTAAACCTAGATGCAGGACACATAACAGGATCACAAACACTAAACAAAGTCATACAATCCCCAATACCCATTATATCAAAACATTGCATGCCTCCTGTTTGTTGAATAGCAGACTGAACAGTATATTTTCCATCTACAGAATCTCCAGTCTTTTTATTTTTTAAATCAACATTTGAATCAATCTGTCTCAAATCACTGCATGTTTTGCTTAAACCAGGATTATTCTTTAACAAAGCATCCATAGTATCAT
This sequence comes from archaeon, assembly GCA_043808705.1. Lineage (GTDB taxonomy): Archaea > Nanobdellota > Nanobdellia > SCGC-AAA011-G17 > GW2011-AR20 > JAZDEO01. The sequence continues at coordinate 22,555 of JAZDEO010000014.1, forward strand.
AAGCAGGGTTATTAGAATTTTTTCCTTTTATGCAATCATCTAAGGTAAATTCAGAATCCTTATAAGCATACAAAGTATCTAAACTTAGTTCTACTTTTCCAAGCTTAGGTTTTCTTTTCCATAACTGAATTACTACAGGATCCCCATCGCCGCTTCTTTGATCTTGAGAAACCTTAAGATAAGAAACAGAATCTAGACTTATCTTGTCTACTCTGCCTTTCCATTTTCCACTATTTACTAATGTAATAACCTCTTGTTTCTTTGGTATGTCTTTAATTTCTTCAGTAACTTTTTCAAAATAATGTCTTTTACCATTATTATCAACATAATATTCTTTATCTTTATATTTGGGGTCTGTATTAGTTAAATCTTTTTGTACTTTATAATACACTTGTCCATCTGTTGACTCAAAATAGTATCCCTCAGAGATTTTATTCCTACTAATTTTTTCAAAATCGCTGCTTTCTGTCAAAGGTAAACCTGTTGTTGGGTTTAAACGATTGTTTATCTCATTAAATCTTTCATCAACAGTCTTAAGATCATTAACGCTTTTTAGAGTCTCCTTCTCTGTTAACATATCTTGATCAGCTTGAAGAACCGCCTTTCTATATTCTTCTTCAGTAATCTTGTCCAAAGTTTTATCTTTAGGCAAATATTGGTTTATTTTCTCTTGTTCTATTGCATCAAAGGCCTCTTGATCATATTTCTCATTAAGACCTGTTCCTGTAAACTCTTTTGTGGCTAAAACTTTTTTTATCTGATCTGGATTATTATCCTTATTTTCATCATAAACATTTTGAGCAATATCTATATCAGCATCTATCTTATCCTTACTCTGGGTTATGCAATTAAAGATATCCCCTTGATTTGCATTAACACTTTGTGTGCTTTGACAATCTGTCTTATAAGCATCCATAACATCCTTTCTAGCCAAACTTCTATCCTTAGCCCCAAACCAAACAACATTTTTAATCCATAACACAACAAAGGTACTATAACAGCTTATGCTCCACCATTTGTAAACATTCTCAATAATATCAATATAATTATTTAATGTGTTGATTGCTTTTTTAGTAAAATTAATATGATCATTCATCTGTTCTGTGCTTAATTTCCATAACCTTGGTTCAATAGGAATATGCAACATAAAATCAGTTTTAGTAGTTATTTGAGAATCACCAGGCATTATAGTTACTTGAACCTCTTGACTAGATTGTATATCCTCAAGAAGGAATTTAATAGGATTCCCATTTTTATCAAATAATGTCTCTACTTCTCCAATATCTAATCTTTTAGGTTGACTTTCTTCTGTCTGGGAAGTTTTATCATTCTTAACATAAGTAATTACAGAAACATAGTCTCTTTCTACACCTTTCAAATACCATCCAGTATCATCAATTGGTGATTCATCAGTTTCAGATCTTAATGTATACTCTAAAGATTCACCATCAACCTTAATCTTTATCTTAGTTCCTACCTTTGCTTTTTTTGTTCCATATAATGTTAATCTTATAGCATCTCCGTTTTCATACAAGAATATAGTATCTCCTCCGTAGTTTTCCTTAACCTCTTTTAAAAATTTTATTCTATCTTCAATATAAGGTTTATCAGGATAATCAAATAATGTTATCAATTTAGTGTATTCTTCAATAGCATTTTCAGAATCCATCAAATTTTTATCATAAATTTCTGCAATCTTTAATTGAGCATCCATGGCAATTCTTCTACCTTTTTGATCTCCAGGAGGATAATAAGAACTAACAAAATTATCAACAACCTCTTTATACTGCTGAATAGCAAGATTAAAATAATATTCTGGTGTATTTTCCTTATATTCTTTAGTAGTCTCTTCTTTATAGTTATATTCACGTATATTAAAAGAGCTGTAATAACTGGAAATGGTCTTTAATATGCTCTTACTTCTTTCATCATTTGATAAGAAAGCGTTATTCAAACTCCCTATATCTCTAATAACAAATCCTCTATACTTAACATACAAATCCCTATTCTTCTGATTTTTTATTTCATCTACAAATATCTTATATTTATCCAAAACAGCTTTTACATCATTTTCAGTTACAGAGCCTTTATTAGAAACTATATTAATAGAATCTAGTTTAAGAGGATCATATTTTTCTTTTAAGGCTTTATCAATTTGAGCTGTTTCATCTGATCCTTCTTCAGTATCTTCTGTAGTTGATGTAGTTGTGGTTTGTTGTGTTGATGCTAAAACAGGAGAGTTTGGAAGTATAATTTTATAAGCCTGATAATAAGAAATTGTTTTACCAACATAATATCTAGTTTCCTTATAACCCTCATTTTCCTCACACTGCCAATACCTTTGACCTGAACAAGTTGGTTCTGTACTTAAAGAATTAGCAATATCTCCTCCATTATAAGCAGCTAAAGCCAAATCAAAGCTTCCATATTTATTCAATTTTTGTTTAAGATAACCTACTCCAGCACTTACACTCTTATCTGGATCAAATCTATCATCTATACTCTTTATCTGTTCTAAGCTTTTACCAGATATTTCATTTCTTAAATCATCTGCATATGCTTTCCATCTAATATTCCTTTCTTCTTTACTTATTTTTTTACTATCGTAATCATACATTATTTGCTTATATGTATCATACTGATAAATATTATTTAAACCTCGTTCTCTGGCAGTTGTAGGTATCATCTGTGTTAAACCAGCAGCACCAGCATCACTAACTAAATTAGGTTGAAAAGTAGATTCCTTTTTTATTAATGAAACAACTAATAAAGGATCAACATCCCATTTTTTAGATTCTGTTAGCATTAGATTTCCAAGCCCGGTTAAATATCTATTAAATTCTTGATAATTAGTAAAATAAGCCTCATCTGTAACTGTAACACCTGATGATGTAGTAATGCCAGTTGTTACAGTAACTCCTTGTTCATTAGAAGGAATATACAAACTACCACCCTTAACAACAACTCTTTTATTAGTTTCTTCATTAATCAATGTAACTTCATCATATCCATCTGTAATCTTAATATCACTAATCTTCCAATCACTTCCAGAATAAAGATATTGGCCTTCAACTAACTCCTTTAGTTTATATTCACCATTAAATAACATTTCAAATTTAGCACTATCCTTATTTCCTGTTATTTGATTTACTCGAACTACATATCTATTCCTAAGATTTCTGCCAATAATTTCATCTTCATTTTCATATAACAAATAAGGTATTCCTCCGCTTAAGAAATGTTCACTAGATACACTTCCTTCAGAAACACTAAAACTATTTTCAGTTAGTCTGCCATCATAAACAGTAAAATCAACAGTATTTCCTCTAATATTAGCTGCCCTTATATAACCCCTTCCTCCCCAAAAACTATATTTTGATCTCTCACTTAAAAAATCTTCTTCACTTAAAACAGGTAATATCATATCATTTTCATTAACGCCAAAACCATTCACTATCTCATATCTTATGTTTGCCGTAAGATTGATATCAAGTCTCTTAGGAACCTCATCCTCTTTCAAATTTTTTAATCTAATAACCATATACCCTAAATTGTTTAAGTCAAAATATCCAGATCTAGGTTGTTTATAGTAAACACGATTAATATACTTTGTAGATCCTCCAGTTGCCTTTATATTAATAGAATTAATTTTTTTCAAATCCATGATTGGATTTGTCTTCATTCCTCTCAAAGTAGCGGAAATAGGATATCCTCCAGGTTCATCACTCTCAAAAGCCTGTTCCTGTAAAACAGTAGGATAATAAGAATCAATATTAATTATAATATCTGTATCCTCAGATCCGGATAAAGCATTTACATTCTTTTGAACACTACTCCCAACACCATCAAGAATATCTGCATTAGCAAAGCTACTTCCAATTAATATAAATACAATAAACATAGCTATTAATTTTATGTTCATATTACCTCTGGATACCTCACTCTTGATTCATCAAATACTCTTTGGTATATATCTCCCATCTCAGTAACAGTAGAAGGCATCTTGTCATAAGTCACATAAATTGTAAGTCTATCTCCATCATTTCCATCATAACTCCATTTAAACTCATTGCCTCCAACTAAAACCTGATCTAATTCAACATCATCTAATTTATTAGTAAAGCATTTTTTCTCCGTTAATCCCAAAGCTCCTAAAATTCCTCCTCGAGGAATATCATTACAATATTCAACATTATTACCTTCTATCTTCATAGGCTCTTGAGAACTTTTCATGATATAAGATCTTATAATATAATCTCCTTTAATTAAATCAACAGTATCCTGATTTAAGAACTGGCTAAACTTATCCTCTTCATCAACAAAATTAATGAATATAGTTTCATCATCATAAGGATTTCTTAATTCATCATTTTCAACTATCTTAACAACTACATTCATTTTATGATAAGGTTTCATAACTACATATCCTATAGCTTCCTCATTTGTGCTTATTGTAGAAATTCCAAGATTGTAATCTTCCTTGTAAGTCTTAATATCAGCATTAACGCATGTTGGCACATTTGTAGTCAAGCTATATTCACCATATTCATCTAAGCTTGTTGTTCCTATATCACAGCTATTTCCAACACAGCTAAGTTTAACATCAACATTATCTATAAACTGTTCAGTTTCATAATCAACAGCATAAAAAGTAAACAAGGTATTTTTATAATCGCAAACCTTATTGTCTTCTAGACTTAATTCCTCCATGCCTAATAAGTTTTGTTTAGGTTGATTATTGTCAATAATTATTTCATAAGCGAAATTAAAATCTAAGCTATTCTTGCTTAAAGTAGCCATTACAGGATACTTTATATCATAAATAAAGTGATAATTATTCAAACAAAATAAAGCACCTAAAAAAGCTGCAGCTGGATTATTTTCTCCGAATGCAGATTCCTCTCTAAGTATTTCCTCTCCACCGTTTATCTCCATGAAAAATGGCCAATCCTTTTTGTACATAAAGCTCAAACCAAGATCATTATCTCCTAAATCAATCCAGTAATAATCCTCATTTATCTTTCCAACAGCGTCTGTATTTACTTCTAAAATTTCTTTAAAATCTTTTTCAACATTCTGTTTGTTCCACACTCTTGGATTACAACTAAAGCTTTCACCAGAATAAGGTATTTGATCATATATTACTAAATAATCTATTGTTTTTTCCTCAAAGTAATTCTCATCCTTTTCTTTATTATAAAGTTGAATAGCCTTGCTATGTAAATATCCCAAACTAGAATCAACACTCAAGCTTAAATCACTAAATTTCTGATTAAGCCCCTTATAGTCAACATTAAAATTGCTTTTAACCTCAACAAAAACAAGATTATCCTCAATATTTACAGTAGTATCAAAGCTGTCAAAATCATTTATAACATATCCTTCAAAACCCGTAAAATTTGATGTACAAATGTACAAATTATTGTTTATGTAATTGCTAAGATCCTGTTCCATCTCGCTTAATTTAGGAATTTTTTCTGTTTGTATTCCAGATCCACTCTCGTAAAACCAATAAGCTACTTCAAATGCCTCGTCATTAAAAACCTGTAATTTATTCGAAAAGGGCAATAATGGATTCACTAAATATTCATATCTCGGAATATCAATGTATCCTCCCTGAGAAGCCATTATGGTAATTCCATCTAAAGCTATGTTATTAACACATTCCTTGTAAGATTCATAAACTGGAATAAACTCTTCACTTATCTTTAATTTCTCAGCCTCTCTCTCAGATGCACTTTTTAGTACATAATCTTTAAGAGAATAAGCTGCAATAAAAACAGCTACAAGGACAAGCCCTAGTACAATAAACATAGTAACTTGGCCTTTTTTCATTTCAGTCATTTTTTCAACCTCACTACCTTGCTTCCACCTAATTTGGTTACAGTAACAATCTTTTTCTTTAATAATGCATCAATCAAATCAGAAACAGTAGCATTATTTATCTCATAATATTTAGCAATAGAACTAAAATTTACAAGATCTCTTGATTTAATAAACTCTATAAGTTCCTTCTCTGTGGGGATCATAATAAGACTTTTAACACCTCTCTTTTCCCATTAAAGCTTATTTTAACCTTCTTATCCCCCTTAAAAGCTTTTAAAACCTTATATTATTAGTAATACTAAGTGATATATAAACCTTTTTATTTCTTAATATTAAAAATTATTAAAAATAAAAAAAGAAACATTTAATAATTAAAAAAGCATTTAAAAAATGTGGTTGTAGAAAAAAAAGGTCCAAAAACAGCAGTATCTTGGTATTTTAAAACTATATTTATTGGCTTTGTTTCAATAATTATGATCTTTATTTTATCCGGAGTATTCTCTAAAATATTTTACTTATTTTTAGATAATAGTGGTATAGTAGCAATAATAAGTATTATTCTTTCAATTATAATCACTATTTTATTTGTTATTTATTATAATAAGAGATTCATAAAAGAATGGAAACAAAAAGATAGCTCAACAAATAAGATTCCTAGTAAGCTAGCAGCATTATACATAATCTCTTTTATAGTATTTGCAGTAATATGGTTTATTACAAAGAATCAATTAATAAAAACAATTTTAGGAATTATGTTGTTAATAATTTTCTTGCTTTATGCCTACTTTAAGTTTATTAAAAAATAAATAATAAGTGGGCCCAGCCGGACTCGAACCGACGACCTTCACCATTTTAAAACCCTTTCTGTTTTTTAGTTAAGCTTTTTTCTAAAAAGGTTACGTCAAGGTGATGTCATGCCTTTTTCCGTTTCTATACAAAACTCTAGACCATGGGCCCTTAAAATTGAAATAATTAAGGCTTATTTAAAGCTTTTTACCATATAAGTATTCTCTAATTTATACCCCAAATCTCTAAAATAATTTCTAACCCCTATTCCTGAAATAACAGAAATATTTTTACTATATTTTCTAGCTATTTCTTCAGCTTTATCCATCAATATCTTACCTATACCTTTATGCTGCCAAGTTTCATCTTTATTGTCAAAAGCCTTACCATAAACATGTATCTCTCTTATTATAGCATTACTATTATGAATAACAGGACTTTTAGTTATTCTTAACCTTAATAACCCAAATAAAATATTATCCTTGTTAATCATAGAAATAAAATATTCATCACCCTCACTTGCTCTATATTTGTAAACATCTAATTTTAAATTTTTATCAACTTGTTCATATCTACTTACTAATCCAACCTCTCTTGATCTTATCTCATCAATCTTTCCTACTTTTTTGTCAAGTATTGTTCTAAAGTCGATTCTTAAAGTTCCCTTAACCAAATAACTAGGAGGCAATTCCCTCATCACCCTCATAACTCGGCAATATTTAGGAACCATCTTCAACATTTTGATTAACATCTCTTCTAATTGTTTTTCAGTATAAGGTTCATATTCTCGATCCTTGTACATAAATTCAAGTTTACTTCCCTTAATAACCTGGCAAGGATATATCTTCAATTGATCTGGCTTAAACCTCTCATCAGAAAATAATCTTTCAAAGCATTTCAGATCATTTTCAAAAGAGCTTCCAGGAAGATTAGGCATAATATGCATTCCAATTTTAAAACCACTTTCCCTTAATAATTTAACAGCATTAACAACATCCTGAACAGTATGATTCCTGTTTACTTTTTTGTAGACCTTATCATCAATAATCTGAACACCTAGTTCGCATCTAGTTGCTCCATATTCCCTCATTTCTTTTATATTTTTTAAACTGCAAAAATCAGGTCTTGTTTCAATACATAAAGCAACACATCTATGTTCTGCATTTTCATTTAATCTAATAGCTTCATCAAGACTTTTGCTTTTTTTATTATTCAAAGAATCATAACAACTTTTGATAAAATCTCTTCTGTATTTTTTAGAATAATTAAAAAAAGTCCCGCCCATTACAATAAGCTCTATTTTACTAGTAGGATGTTGCATAACTTGAAAAGACTTTAATCTAACCTTAACTTGTTTGTAAGGATCATAGTTTAGTTGTGCAGCTCTTAAAACAGCAGGGCTTTCAGGAGTATAAGACTGGGGTGCCTTAAGTGAAGGACAATAATCACATATTGTTTTACAAGCTTTAGGTTTTAACATTACAGCAATAGGAGTTACTCCAGATAAAGTCTTAGTAGGCTTTCTAAATCCTTTGTTATTTAATTGAACCATTATCTTTTTAAAAACAGTCTTCTTTTAAAACCTTATGAAATTTAACAATCAGGAAAAGGTCTGGGATAGTATAGCTGAACAATGGTTTCATTTTAGACAACAAAAGAATGTAAATGTAGAATATTTTTTTAATAAATACTGTAAGAATAAAAGTGAGAAAGGTTCTGTTTTAGATATAGGTTGTGGGAATTCTAGAAATCTTTTAAATTTTGCAAAATCTAATTTTAAATGTTATGGCATTGATTTCTCTCAAAAAATGATAGAATACTCAAAAGAATTCATAAAAAAGCACAATATAGAAGTTAATCTAAAAAAAGCAAACATGTTAAAGATTCCATTTAAAGATAATTATTTTGATTATACATTAATGATTGCTTCATTACATCATATAGAAAAAGATGATCAATTAAAAGCGCTAAAAGAACTGAAGAGGGTTTTAAAACAAAAAGGAACCTCTATTATCTCAGTCTGGAACAAGCAATCAGAAAATCCATATACAAATTGGAAAGTAAAAGATAAGATCTATAAAAGATATTACTATTTCTTTAAAGAACAGGAATTAAAAGATTTAATATTAAAAGCTGGTTTTAAGATTCTTGAAAATTACACTAATAAGAACATAGTCTTTATAGTAGAAAAAGTTAATGACTAAAATCTAAGCTTAACATTACAATATGGGCATTTCTCAGGTGTTCTCTCAAGTTTGTTATAATTAAACTTATAATTACAATTTGGACATCTCTTTTTCACTTTCTCTTCATCAACCCTTCCAACAAAAGGCTCTTTAATTCCTTCTATTTCCTTTTTTGGTTTAGCCTCAAGAGGTTGCCCATCTCCTACTGCTTTTAAACATTCAGAACAAAGAGGCATTTTCGAATTAGGCTCTATAGTAAAATCTCCAACAGGCCAATAATTCCCGCATCTTCTACACTTGGCTTGTCCATCCCTACTCTTATCTCGTTCTCTAGATCTTTCCATAGTAATGTGTAATAACAGGTTATATTTAAATTTTATTAAAGTGTTTTAATGGTATTCTTATAATGTAAAAGATAAAAATAAGCCTCAGGAGAGAGTTGAACTCCCGGCCTACTGCTTTCCCGTTTTTGATTAAACTTTTTATAAAAGTTTATTACAAGGCAGTTGCTCTACCATTTCTCCTATTTAGATTATTTATTTAAGTCTAAAACAGTCTGAGCTACTGAGGCTTAAAAATGAATTAAAATATAGAATTTAAATAACTTTCTACTTCAGTCTACTTTAACTTTACCATCATTCTAACTTCACAAACAGCTACAGGGTACACTTTTCCTAAGTCCCTTCTTAACTCGCCCTGTAACTTATAGAATATCAAATTAGTTAAAAAAACTTCGTAATCATCCTTAATCAATAATTTACTAAAATATTCTCTTATCTTTTTTCTCATATTTGTTAAAAGGCCTTTCTGAACAATATTTCTGGTTAATACTAATACTTTAATTCTAACCTTAACATTATCCTTAGTCATGCATATAAAAGAATCATCTAATCTGCTTCTTCCAACCCTAACAACTCGTTTTATATAAGAACTAATAAGTTCATATTTAACTATTTCAGTATAAGCATTATTATCCTCAACCTTATTAATCTTAAATCCAACCTTTACATTCTGTAACTTAATATCTCTCGTTAATTGTCCTAAATTATAACTAACAATTCTTCCTATTAACTGATTCTTATCTTTACATGTAGTTTCCCCAATAAGCATATTATTAAAATCCTTGTTAGCCATAATATTGTACCATTTCTTTTTCACTAGTTTATCTTGTGCCATATTCACTCAAAATCTTAATAGCATTATTTATAAAGCTTTCTTCTTCTCCAATGTCAATTAAAGCTCCACATGCCTTTTTATGTCCCCCAACTTCTCCATTAGCAATTATCTTTCTTAATATATCTTTTAAATCCAAATTCCTTTTTCCAGATACTCTTAAACTAATCTTAATTTTATTATCTAAAGTATAAGTCATTCCAACAATTATTGTTCCATCTGCATATAAATTAGAATTACTTACTATACTACATAATGTCCCTATCAAAGTATCTTTAACATTACTTTCAGAATTTATAATAACAAATCCATCTTTTTCTATAAAATTATTTCTATTATTATAAAACCAATCCAAACTCTTTATTATCTCTGTTTTATAATCTTTAAGAATCATATTAGCCTCTTCCTTACATTCCTTATTCCCTAAGCATGTTCCTATTCCTATACTATGTTTTCCTAATCTACCACAGGCATTTAATAAAGTGGAAAACTCCCTAGCATCCTTTGTATAACTTTCCTCTTCTTCTTCAGTTAATATGTAAATATCTCCTAAAACATCCTCTGCATCCTCCTCACTTCCTAATCTCTTTAATATTATACCTGTAACCAATTTCTTCATCTCCTCTTTATCCAGATCAATCAATTTTCTATATCCCTCTTGGTCTCTAAACTTAACTCCAATTTCTTCTAGAAAATTAATTGCACCTTCCTCGCTTCCAGTAACATTAGGTATATAAGGATCAGTACTATACTGTAAAAGTTTATGTAAAGGTCTTGTTTGTGTTCCAAACATCCTTAAGCCCTTTCTTATCTCAATCTTATTCATTTTAATAGCATCTTCCAATATTCTTTTATTATAACTCTCAAAGCTTTGAATATCGCCTAAAGCCCCAACAACAGCTATATGTGCCATATCCATATTTTTTTCATTCAGCTTTTTACAGAACAAATAAGTAACACCTGCTCCGCTTATTACAGAAGACGCATTCTCTATATTAAGCAAATGAGGATTAACAATAAAAAAATTATTCTCACACTCCTCTAAAATATGATGATCCAAAATAAACACATTTCTATCACTTAAATATTTTTTAATATTGCACAAAGAACCAGATCCAAGATCCACAAAGAATATGTTTTTATATTTCTCTCTTGACAATTCCTTAAGTATTTTCTCATCAAGTTGTTTTACAACACTTAAGCTAAATTTTTTATTCTCTCTTAACAAACACTTAATAAAAATAGATGAACTAGAAATGCCATCAGCATCCAGATGAGATATTATTCTTATAGTATCCTTAATTTTCTTAAATTCATCAGTTGCCTTATCTAATAGTTCTTCCATTTTTTCTAAAAGACCTCTTTTTAAGGTAAAAGAAAATAACTTTAAATTAATAGTTTTACTTTATCTCGGTCATATACCCAGTCCTTGCTTAATCTACCTTCTCTCCTGTAATATTTTGCTAATCTCTTAATCTTACTCTCAGTTAATATCAAACCTCTCTTAGCTGACATATCTTTTTTATTGATTTCCAAATGTTTCATCAAATTTATTTCTTTCTTAATTAGATTTAACAAGTCTTCAGGAATCTCTTTACTAAGTTTGTGATTTTCTAATATTTTACCTATCTTTGTTTTTAATATTCTTTTAATGTCAGGAACACCATAAGTATCTCTTAATATCATTCCAATCTCGCTTTGACTCTTTCCTTGCTTAGCTAATTTCACTATCAACTGTTCTATCTCTGTCTCGCTGTATCTAAGCCAGCTTATCTTAGTTTTCTTTAAAGGTTTTTTACTTCCTGACTTTCCTTTTTTTCTACTATACATACGACTCATGATTATTCTCCTCTAAAAAAGCAATATTGTTTTTACATAAAAAAATCTTACTTTTTAAGTCTTTTCTTTTTTCTAAAACATGTTTTATTTTGGGTAAAACATGATTATTGGGAAAAGTTTGGATATTATTTATATTATTATCTAATTTTATGTATAAAATAGGATCTCCATTTAATACACATCCTGAAGAAATTAGGGTATTCAAAATATCTCTATTAAAATCTAAAAGTTTTAGTGGTAATTTTCCTGTTGTGATAAAGACCGTCTTCTTAGGTGGACCAAAAACAGAAGATAATTTTATTATACTACCGACCATTTGTTCGCGATCATATTTTACAAAAGAGTTAAAATTTTTGTTTAAGGCTTTTGCACTAATTAAGATATAATCAAGATTAAATTTATCTCCTTGTAAAGAAGTTAATCTATAATTTAAATATTTTATTATCCTCTCTTTTTGTAGATGATCAAGTCTAAACCACTGATTATTATTAATCATAACAATATCAAATATACCTGTACTTAAATTAGTATCAGAATCTTCAAGATATATTGTAAGATAATTTTTATACAAATCAGAAAAAATATAATTGGAAACATAATGCAGTGCTTTAGATTTTATAAGGGTTGATCTAAAGAATTTTTTTGTTTTTATTGACTTACTTAATAAATTAAATGATAAAGGATTATTAGTGGGTTCTAAATCATTCAAAATTCCAACAGCTAATTTTCCTTTTTTTGTGAGTATCTTTTTTTTAGGTGTAAATATTTTAAGGTAATCACAATTTTCAAGTTCTTGGTAAGTATAATTCTTAAATAGATTATAATTTATTTTAAGCTCTATGCATACTTTTCTAATAGATATTGGTTCTTTAAATTTAGAAAGAAAAACTAACAAAGATTGATAATTTAAAAAACGCTTTCTTGATGCTATATCTTGTAATTCCTCTCTAATGTACCAACAATTAGAGCTAATTATATTATAAGGGATTAAGTTATATGAAGACAAGATTTTTGCACCTTTCTTAGTTATTTTAGCTCCACTATAAGTAAATTCAATAAAACCGCCAAGTTCAAGTTGTTTTACCAGATTTCTGTTTATATATTTACCTTTTCTTCTTAATTTATGAATCCCGCAATTACCCTCAGTATATAAGAAATGTAAAAATTCTAATATATTTTCTTTTTTATATTTCTTTCTTTCTTTTAATAAAATTTTAAAATCAATGAGGGGTGATTTATTCAACTTGGATAAATCTTCTAATATGAATTTATTATCTAAAGACCAATTTACAAGACGTTGAAGGGCTTCTTTTGAAACATTATTTAACTTTAAAGGTGTTCTATCTGATATAAATTTGTAAAACTCTCTAAAACCATTATCTAATAAATTTTTATGTGTTGGATACTGTTCATATTGCAAAATAAATTCTATTAAAACAATGTAAATAGAATCATAATCTTTGGTATTCATAACCAACTTAATATGATCATGTAATTTGATTTTATTTTTTATGCTCTCAAAATTGATTTTATTTTTGATTATTCTTAAAACCTGTGTAAAGGATTTATTCAAAACATGAGGATATGTAGTAATTCTTTTAGATGCATAATAAAGATTAGAAAAGTTGCTATGTTTCATATTCTCTGCACGAGGTATTGATTGGGAAAGAAAAATATACTTAGATAACAAATCTTCAATTTTGTCTTCACTCCACCTAACATTACCTTTATTTAGATAATTACTAATGAAATCAAGATTAGATTGAATTCCACCAAAATCCTTCAACCAATCTTCTCCAAATCTAATGTTTAAGATACTAGTGTTTTCCATATAAGTATAGTTCTATTTATATTTATAAACCTTCTTCGACGATTTGTCCAGCTGTCCCATATACTCAAATGTATATATTCCAACAGATTAATCTACCTAGAAATAAGTTCTAGGCATAAGCAAGCTTTAACCGACTTACCCTAAAAAAGATGTAAAAATAACTCTTTATAAAACTTTGTATACTAAATCATTAGGCCTTACCATGTCATCTACCTTAATTCCAACATCTTGACCTTTCTTTCCTTCCTTAATATCCTTCCTGTCTATCTGCATACTCTTCAAAATCTGTTCAAAATCAGTTGTATGCCCCTTAATATGAATCTTATCTCCTATCTTTAGATTTCCCTCTAAGATTATAGCAGCGACCCCTATTTTGCTAAAAAAGCTTATTACTTTACCAACTGGTTTTTCTTCCATCTTTAAACCCCCAAATAGTTTTAAAATAGTTTTAAACATACTATGCATTTGTAATATATAAAATTATTGATTTAAGATTTCTCAACAAAATAATGATTTAAATAAAAGTTATAAATAATTTACTTTTCTTTATAGACATTTTTAGAATTTTCAGGATCTTCTATTACAGAAGCCAAATGTTTATCTATGTTGAACTCTCTTTCTACTTTTAGGTTAGACATATTTAAAGATTCTATGTTATCGATTATGATTTTTAATATCTTAAATTTAGTTTTATACAATAGTTCCTTTTTATTAAGTATGCTAGAACTTCTATTATCGCTTACTATTAAAATACCTATTGATCTTATACCTATATCTTTACATCTTGAATAACAAGAAGCAAGCTCCATCTCTAAAGTTAAGGGTTTAATTATCTTATATTCTTTATTTGCGTGAGGTAACTGAAAACTAACTGCTGGTACAGATATATCTGTCCCTTTTAAATAATCTATATTATTTTTTTAAATAAAGACCCCATTTTATTCATTAAGTCTTTATCAGGAGTATTAAATTTCATATCAGGATGGAGTAATCTATAAATTCCTTCAAAGTGATATGCTTTATCAACTATAACTATTTTTCCAACATCGATTCTGTAAAGTTAATTAATGGTAACATTCACTCTTTTTGGTAAAAGAGTGTGAGAAGTTAGAAGTTAATAGGGGGCACACTCCGATAAAGGAGGTACCACCTATGGAATGTGTTCTGTGCAATTCCAAGAATGTTATAT
>JAZDEO010000015.1:0-2946 GCA_043808705.1 archaeon
TGAGAGGAAAAATCAAAAAAGAGCTTGTTGATACTGCTGACAAAATAAACAATTATGATATTCTTGAATCTCAATTCAATATGCTTTCAAATCATATGTTTCATAAAATTTCTGATGAAGTTAGAGAAGAAGTCGGTTTGCCTGTCAGCGAGAGGGTTTTTCCTCTTTGGCAACAATGGTTGAATAGTGAGATTAAGAAGAGGAAGATTTGAAAATGATAAAAGAAACAACTTGGGATATTGAACCGCATACTGAAATTAAACATGAAATTCTTAAGAGATATCTTGATGCTTGGATACCTATAATCTCTAAATTTGGAGTGGTGAATTATATTGATGGGTTTGCTGGACCTGGAAAATATAATAATAAGAAGTATGGCTCTCCAATAATCGCAATCAAATCCCTTATAGAACATAAATTAAGTTCACAAATAAATGCTAAATTTAATTTCTTATTTATAGAACAAAATCCTGAGAGATATAATTCTCTTAAAGAAGAAATTTCTAAACTAAACATCCCTTCAGACAAATGCAAAATTTCTGTTGAATGTGGAGAATTTGAAGAAAAATTAAACAAGATATTAGATTTTATTGAAGAAAAAAAATCTAAAATTGCTCCAACTTTTGTATTTATTGATCCTTTTGGTATTAAGGGGGTTTCTATGAGCACTATAAGGAGAGTTATGTCTTATAGTTCTTGCGAGGTTCTTATTACCTTCATGTATGAGGAACTAAATCGTTTCATAACTCTTCCACAAAACGAATTAAATGTAACTGCCTTATTCGGGGATGATACTAGTTGGAAGTCCGTTAAGCCTTTAGAAGATTCAACACAGAGATATAAATTTTTAACAGAATTATATAAAGAAAAACTTCAAGAGAATTGTGGAGATTGTTTTGTGTTACCTTTTAGCATGGAAAATAAATTCAATAAAAAAGATTATGTTCTATTTTTTTGTACTAAGAACAAAAAAGGGTTGGTAAAGATGAAAGAATCTATGTGGAAGGTAGACGAGAGTGGAAACTTTACTTTTTCTGATGCGACATTCAACCCAAAACAAAAGTTGTTATTTGAAAAACAACCAAATTTTAACGAATTAAAAAATCTTATTATTTCAGAGTATCATAACAAATCTATACCAATTGAAGAATTAATTAATTTTGTTGAGGCAAAAACTCTCTTTTTGGAACGCCACATAAAAAAACCAATTTTATATCCAATGGAGCAGAAAGGAGAGATTGAAGTAATTCTTAATAAAAAGAGATCTAAAGCGACCTATCCTGCTGGAACCATTATAAAATTTTTATAGTTTTAATAGAATTTAAATACTTGTTTATATTTGTTATAACATGAGAAAAGATGGTGAGCTTTCTTATATAAAACGTAGTTCTTTGTTGTATAAAAGTAAGGTAGAATATGCTGATTTTTGCATAAATCACGTCGAGGGTTGTGCTCACGGTTGCAGATTTCCTTGTTATGCATTTAACATGGCAAAAAGGTTTGGAAGAGTTAAAACTTATAGTGAATGGTGCAACCCTAAATTAGTTAAAAATGCATTAAAACTTTTGGATAAAGAAATTCCGAAATATAAAAATCAGATTAATTTTGTTCATCTTTGTTTTATGACAGACCCTTTTATGTATAGCTATCCTGAAATTTCTGAGATGAGTTTAAAGATTATTAACAAATTAAATCGTTCAGGAATAAAATGTACTGTGCTAACTAAAGGAATTTACCCTAAAGAATTAACTGACACTAAAAAATATTCAAAAAATAATGAGTACGGCATCACTCTTGTTTCATTGGATAACAACTTCAAAAAAAATTACGAACCTTTTAGTGCTTCATACAAAGGAAGGATAAATTCATTAAGAAAACTTCATGATGCAGGACTAAAAACTTGGATTAGTATGGAACCTTATCCTTCTCCAAATTTAGTTGAACAAAATTTGTTAAAAATATTGAAAGAGATTTCGTTTGTGGATAATATTATCTTTGGTAAGTTAAATTATAATGTAAAGAGCAGTAAATCTGTTGAAGATAACGAAGGTTTTTATGATAATTGTGCGAAGATCGTAGAGAAGTTTTGCAAGGATAGAGGGATAAAGTATCATATTAAATACGGGACTAAAAAAGTTGATAATCATAGAACTTCTAAAATTTTTAAGAGGGATATACCTTTAGTCAGTTTCCAAACTCCAAAATCTAAGAATGAATTCTTGGTTGCATAACTCAAAATTATAATAATATTTTTATATGAATTAATCCTCTTTTTTAATGGACAAAAAGAAATTAAAGTTTCAAGGAGATAATAAGATGACTATTCTCGGAATCTTCATCTTAATTTTAAAGATTTTTTTATGGGGGAGTATTCTTCTTATAATCATTGCAATTCTTACATTTAATTCTGCTTTAGTATATCCTGTTAGTGAAAGAATTAATGAGATGTTAATACAGATATTTGTTTTAGGTATTTTATTTATGATTATTTCTAAATTTGTTAGAAGAAAGTTTCCTAAAGATAAATAAGCAAATTCTCCAAACATTTATTAATTAATTTTCATTACTCTTTATTAATAAATTTTAAAAGATGGTGCGCTGAAATTGGAAATTTCGCATGTCATTTTATTAACAAGTTAAAAAATGCCAGATAAAAAGGTTGAAGAAATTCTCAGAAAGCACGGAGCTAGAATAGAAGAGCAGATTAATTCAAGCGATTTTGGAAAATTTGATTTTAGCAGAGAGTATGTTAAATTTAAAGAAGAGATGGCTCCTGAACTGACAAGATTTGAAAGATGGTGCAAAAGTTTAGGGAGTTTGATAAAATTAAAGATTTCTGAAAAAGATGATAAAAAAATCAGAAGAGAACTGGAGATTGCTCATCTTGATATTGAGCCTTGGCAGGCGCTGACTTTAAGTATAGTGGTTTTTGTGTCTGTTTTTGTT
>JAZDEO010000016.1:0-2174 GCA_043808705.1 archaeon
ATGGAAGAAGGCAGAAATAGAAACAGATGGAATAAATTATGACATTAGAGAAAATAGTGTAGCTATTAGACTTTATGAATAAATCTTTTTATTTTTTTCAGTTGGAATTGTTATAAAATTTCTTTACTTTGATTCCAAAAGGTTTATATATCAATTGATATATTGATATATAATGCAAACATGTCAAACATTAAAAAATCCTTATGAAAGATCTCCAACTTTGGATACTGTATTAATGGTAGAAAGAACTATAGAAAAATATAGTGGAGAATTCAATAGAACAGAACTATGGAAAAAACTTCCAAAAAAAGTAATGTGGCAAACATTTCTTGTTATTTTAGATTATTTAGAAAGTATTAACAAAATAGCTTTTGATAGAAAAGATAAAATTGCATACATATGGAATCCAGAATTAGCAAAAAGACTTAGATCAAGAAAGGAGATTAAGTTATGATAAAATCATCTAAAGTTGTATTTATTTCTGATGAGCTAGAAAAAGATTTTAATTCTTTAAGAGAAGATGATTTTCTTAGAAAAGCTATAGTTAGAGCGATTCAAGATTTAAAGGAAAATGCATTTTCTTGATTTCAAATACCAAAGATTTATATATAAGGTATATATATTTATATATGTGATGTTAATATGGTACAAGCTGTAATAAAAATTAATGAAAACACAAATAGAGTTTTAAATATTGTAAAAGCTAAATTTGGTTTAAAAGATAAATCACAAGCTATAGATTTAGTAGTAAATGAATATGAACAAATATCTCTTGAACCAAGATTAAGACCTGAATATAAATTAAAATTAGCAAAGATTATGGAAAGAAAACATCTTTCTAGAGAGGAATTTGAGAAAGAGGTTATGTAATGTACAAAGATGTTTATAGTGAAGATATAACCAAAAAATTAGCTAAACTTAAGAAAAAAGATCCAAATCATTATTTTCATGTTCAAAAGAAAATTGATTTTATATTAACAAATCCAAGTCATGCTTATAAGTTGTTAACTCATAATATGAAAGGTGTAAATAGAGTGCATATCGGACATTTTGTTTTAGTATTTAAAATTAATCATAAAAATAAGATTGTTTCTTTTGAAGATTATAATCATCATGATAAAATCTATGAATAATATAATATCAGTTTATTATCAATCTGATATCAAAATATTATAATTTCTTTATTTTATAACTCAAAAGAAAGATATTTAAAGGGTTAAATATAAAAAAATCTTACATAAAATATAATATTATAAAGCTATATATCAGCTTTGGTAGGTTGATTTTTAGCTCCCACATATTAAAATGGCAAACAGAACAGGTCCAACAAATATACATTTAAAGAACTTAATTCGCGAATTAAGAAAATTATCTACAAAGCAAAATGTAAAGTTGTGGAAAAGAATAGCTTATGAATTAGAAAAACCAACAAGAAAAAGAAGAGAAGTTAACATTTCAAAAATTGATAAATACACAAAAGAAAATGAAATTGCTTTAATTCCTGGAAAAGTTTTAGGTTCAGGAGATTTAACAAAAAAAATAACAGTCTCAGCTTTTCAATTTTCACAAAAAGCAAAAGAAATAATAAATAAAAAAGGAAAAGCTATCTCAATCCAAGATCTAATAAAAGATAACCCAAAAGGAAAAAAAGTTAGAATAATAGGTTAAGGAGCTAAAAATGGAATATGATCTTAAAACTCTAAATATATTGATAGTAAATAATGATGACCATAATTTAGAAAGATTAAAATTAGCAGTGTTTAACAGTGAGACACTTGAAGATACTATAAAAGGAAATGTTTATTTAAAAGGAAAAACATTAATAGCATTTAAAGGTTCAAGAATTGGCCCAACTAATTTACATTTTTGTTTTTCAGCAGATATATTAAGTTGTAAAAGTGATGGAGAAAAATATCCTATACCACAACCTTTTGTAATAAAAGGTAAAGAAATCAAACCATATAAAACCAAGATTAAATACAGACTTAATAAGATTGTATTTTTAAATGAAATTCATGAAGACTACATTGAAAAATGATAATTAATGGAGAAAATTTAATATTAGGAAGATTAGCAAGTTTTGTTGCTAAACAAGCTTTACTAGGTGAAACAATAGATATAGTAAACTGTGAAAAAGTCTTAGTTACAGGCGATAAAAAAATAATATTAGAAAA
>JAZDEO010000017.1:0-5377 GCA_043808705.1 archaeon
AGGTCAGATAGAATAAAAAATTATGATGAATATACAGAACAGACATTTATTGAAATAGAAGCGGATATTGTGAATAAAGGTCTTGAACCCACTTCTATCAGTAAAATTCTTTTGAATTTAGATTATAAGGGTATAAAAGATGTTGAAGTTTATAATTCTTCTTTTGGAAAAGAATCTTCATTCAAAAAGATAAGAGTTGATTCAAACGATAGATTATCTCAAAGATTATCCACATTAATTTATGGTCTATATCTCCCAAATGAGATAAAAGAAATAAACGCAACTTTAATATTCCATACAACTCACAAAGACCTTAAAAAAGGAATTAAATTAATTAAAACCGAAATTATTTAACGAACATATTTCTTAATCAATTCAATCAAAACCTCTGTCTTTGATTTGTCTTCATCAATGCACTTTTTAGAGAAGTCTCTCCACAATTCTGCATCCACAAAAAAATTTATTTGCTTTTTGGGTTTTGCCATTGTAGATTTACATATTTAAAGAAATCTTTATATATAAGGAAATACTAAAAATACATATTTACATAAATAAATATGAAAACCCACGATTCTACCAAAAAAGGCAAGGCCATTGAGCACTTTATTATTTCTGAATTGCTAAAGAATGATTTTGAGGTTTTTATACCTGTTTTAGACATAGGTATTGATTTGGCAATAAAAGACAAGGAAGGAGGATTTGTAGAGGTTCAAGTTAAAAGTAGAAGTATGAATGGAGAAGATTGCGATTTCGTACTAAAAGATTTCATTCCAAGAGAAAATTTCTTTATAGTCTGTCACAATATAAATGATAATGCTTTTTTTGTCATGCCTTCAGTTATTTTCCATAGAAAAGCAACAGATAATAGAAAAGATAATCCAAAAAGGGTATGGTATTCTACAATTAAGAAATATGAAAATTTCAAAAATGAAAAAGGTTTAGATTTACTCAAAAAAGCTTTAGAAAACCCTAGAAATAGAATTAGTGGGTTTGTATTTGAAAAATGAACGACCAAGAATTTAGAGATTTAGAAAGACAAGTTAAAGAATTTCTTGATATATGTTGGAGAATTAGAATAAAACTAGAAGAAATAGGGGAATAGAAAAGTTTTTGTAATCTCTAAATATATATTCATATGGGAAAATTTTTAACCACTTTGTATGCAATAGCAGCAATTATTACAATATTATGGTTTGTAAATGAATTTTTTTATCAATTCCTTCCGTTTCAAATTTTTCCAGATAAACAAAATCAAACTACGATTTCTGGAGAGGTTATACAAAATCAAACAATTCCTCCATTTGATTTCGAGAGTATTTCATTTAAGGACTTTAATCCTGTAAGAACATTTTTTTATAATGGTTCAAATAATATTGTTTATTATAACTTCAATAACCCTTTTGATGAAACTCTTGAAAATTTTACATTGATTGGAGAATGGTTTTTACACAATGATAAAGAACCTCTTCCTGAACCATATAAAGAAAATTTAACTTATAACAAGGTTTTTGAAAAAGGTCGATTTAATTGGAAAGTTATTTCTTCTGATTCATTGGATAAAAATATTGTTAAGTTTAGGGTAGTATTAACACAATCAGGTAAGAATCCCCTCATCAAGGAGGTCAATTATAGTCTAAAATTCAATGATACTCTCTTACCATTTTTAGTAAGTGAAGAACATGGGGAAGTTAAATTGGATGATTCTGTTATCAGAGAGTTTATTAATCAATCAAATTTTTATGGTTTAAGAGAAGAAGTAAGTTTGGTAAGGAACCTTCTAAAATTTACAAGAAAATGGATGAAGGTTCCCGCAGAAACTAAAGATATCTTTTATTATGACAATGAAATATTGGACTCAATTTCTGCTTGGAATAATAAAACAGGTACCTCTTCAGAATACTCAGTTGTTTATGCTATGCTATTAAGAATTGTTGGGATTCCTTCAAAAATAGAAATAAATCCTTTTGATGAAGATTATTATTATGTTAAATTCTATTCTGAGGAAAATGGATGGGTACCAGTTGATGTTTATGGGAAGTATGACAATTTTGGGACATGTTTCCAAATTGATGCTTTAAAAAGAGAAAGAGTCTTAAAAGATATTTGTATAAATTCATTACAGGAATATGTAGAATTTGAAGAAATAAGAACACTGAATTACTCAAATACTCCTGGATTTCAATGGGCAAAAATTGAAGGGTCTATGAAGAATGTATGGAAAAAACCATTAAAATCATTTTGTATTAAGGTTGATATCGTTTTTTATGATAAAAATGACAATGTAATCTCTACTAAAAGTGAAAGATTTCTCTCACCAGCAAATGGTGAAGATTTGGATGTTGAAGGGAAATCTGAATTTTTTAGTTATATTTTTACCGATGTTGTAGATTATGACCATTTGAAAATAGAATTAAATTCATTTAGTCAACTTTGTGAGTAAAATAAATGTACCCTAAGCATTTTTTTGAAAGATTTTGGGAAGGATCTCAAGAGAATCAATTATTTGTTGGGATTGCATTTGATGATTCTGTTAACCAAAAATTTAGAGTAATCAACAATGCTGCTAAAAAAATTGGATTTAAAAAAGCGTTTAGGGTTGGCCTCGATACTGAAGCTAATAGTATTAATGATGTCATTTTTGATGGGATTGCACATTCTAAAATGCTTTTATTTGACTTGTCTGATGATGAAAGGTATAATGGGATAAATCCCAATGTTATATATGAATTAGGAATAGCTAATGTAATAAGGGAATCTTTTGACATTGTCCTTATTAGGAAAATATCAAAAGGAAAACTAAAATTACCTTTTGATATACAGGGATTAAATATTAATTTCTTTAATGGAAATTTGACTGAGAAATTTATTAAGAAAAAAGTTAGTGATGCACTAAAAAATCAAGAATGGCATAAAAGTAAAAGAGTGAAAGCAGTTTCAGAATCTATTGATGACTTGGGGTTGGGGTTAATGATAGAGATTGGTAGAAGGCCAAAAGGGTGGAACCATTTTAATACATTATCTTTTGATTCATTAAAAAAATTATCTGTGCACAGATTAATGGATCTAGGGATTTTGTGGTTTGCAACAGGAAAAAAGAAGAATCCTCAAGAATATGCTTATCATTGGACCCCTTTTGGCTATGAAGTTATGAAATATTTAAGCATACCACAAATGACTTTTAAAGAATTTAAAAAAAGATCGGAGTTTGAAGATGCTCTTAAAAATTTAGAAGGATATTTTAAAAACAAAGGATGGAGTAATAAAAAAATAAAAAAAGAGATAGATAAAGCAAGAAGACAAAAATAATTTAACCCCCAACTCTCTCACACATACCACTAATCATTTCCAATATGGTTTTCATCTGTTCTTCCATGGAGTTAATTTTATCTTTTAGTAATTCATTTTCCTTTTCTAATCTAATCTGTCCTTTTTCAATTTCTGTTTTAGTTGTGTCAATAAATAAATCTTCATCGTTAATTGTGTCCTTCATTCCTAAAAGTTCAGAATAATAATGAACCTTTTCTGATTTCTTCCAACCAAATCTATATTTAAGAGCTGATTCGGATTTATATCTTGGAAGCCAATAACAGCAAGAGCAATGTCTAAAATCATACATTGTTAATTCAGAATATTTCTGGCCAGCAAGACTATTAACATCACCCAGAACTCTTTCCCCCAACCTCTTCAAATACCTATTAACAACAGAGGGATTAATGAAAAAGAGGTGATCGCTACTCCCTAATTTTTTATCTTTGATATATTCTTTTAGTAAATTAGAACAAAGCATTAGCTTAATTTTCCGACCAAAAGTCTTGCTAATTTCATCTCTAATATTAAATTCTTTACAATTATTATATAAATCTGAAACTTTAATATTAATTAATTCAGTAGGCGACCTAATTCCTGTATCATACAAAAACATAATCAAAACCTTATACTCATATTTTGCATTATCATATAATTTTTTAACTTGTTCTTCTGTTAAATAAACCCATCTTGGTTTTTCTTTTTTAGTATCTAAATCAGTTGTGATATCCTCAATTTTATCTCCATTCTTCCGATTAACTTTCATGTGCCAATGCCAAAAAGATTTGAAATCCTTAACATAATCAGCAGTAGATTTGTATATTTGACCATCTTTCTTTTTTATTTTCCCATTATTCATATCACTAAAAAAAGAATGTATTTGTTCTTCCTTTATTTGTGTAATTTCATTAAGATCAAATCTCTCTTGAAAATGCTTTGAAAGGAATATAAGACGATTTCTTAATGAGTTTAGTCTTATATAACTCCGAGAACCTTTTTTGCTATCCTTGGCTACGTTTAAGCCCATTTCCATATCATTTAGATAAGACATGATAATCTTAGAGTTTGTTTTGCTTAATCCTTTAATTTCTAATTTAGTACTTTCTTTCCATTTAGAATATCTTTCTTTATTTTTGTAGGGATCTATTTTCATATTTCTGCAAGACAGACTTTCTTTAAAGGCAGTATGTCTATATTATGTATCCCTTCAATATGCCAGAAAGATAGTATGCGCGAGCCGGGATTCGAACCCGGGCCACTTCGTTGGCAACGAAATATTCTAACCACTGAACTACTCACGCTCAAAATCATATCGATTTCAATATATTTAGAAATAGTTGTTTAAAAAATTAATTGAAGAAATGGTCTAACCAGGATACTCGCAAGCCTACTCAGAATCAAGGGCGATAAAGTAGCTTCGTGAACATTGTGCCGATAGTAAAAAGGCTCTTTTCTCGACGAGTACTCTTTTTAGATTTTAATTTTGTTATAAAATATGAATTTAGAAAGAATTTTTAAAATAATTTACTCCAATAAAATAATAACAAATGTTTAAATAAGTTTTTATTATGTATTTATATCGGTTGTCCTGGAAAGGATGTGACTGTGAAAGCCTCTGTTGAGTGCTCAGCTATTAATATGGTGGAAGGGCTATAACTCACTGTACGAAACCTGTACTCATTAAGCTTATCGTCAGCGCGAGGAAGATAACCATTAAAACAGGCTGTAAGGTTAAGATTGATTTCGGTTATTGTTTATGGCACTTCCTCACCGAGCCCTAATCATAAAAAAAGAAAATGACAAAGAAAAAAGCAAAAAAGAGGATAAAAAAGAAAGTTGTTAAAAAGCAAGGTAGATTACTAAGCAATAAAAGTAAGGATTCTAAAATTAAAAAATTAATCAAACTTGCGAAATCTAAAAAAAGTAAGAAAAAGAAAAGAAGATAGTTATTGTTTTAAACACTAAATTTTTAATAATTAAAAAGAATTTTTATCTTATATATTGTTACACTTTTTTTGACATTTGATTTAGATGGTCCATGGAGGAATCGGACCTCCGCCTCTTCGGTGTA
>JAZDEO010000018.1:0-2326 GCA_043808705.1 archaeon
AGCAATTTGGATTCTGGCCTGCAATGTTAGTATTAATAGGTGCTACTTTAGGAATTAGTTATCTTTTGTTCTTTGCAGAGAAGAAGAAATTTTATCCTGCAATGCCTTTCATAACTGCAGGTATTTTCTTAGGGATAATTGTGGGATTGCTTATTTTTTAAGTAAAGATTTTTCAATAGATTTAATTTCTTCCTCAGAAGGCATAAGATAAATTTTTTTATTAAAGACTTTATTTCTCAGTCTCTTATCAATAATCATTAAAGAATTAAAGTAATTTTGTAATTTTACAATTTCTTCAATATAGCCTTTGCTTAAAGGTTCAGGAAGAGCACCCATTAAAGGAAGGAGTTTTGGATATTTTGTTTCTATCCTGCATCTATTGAGGAATTTCTCAATGTTGGGGGTGGGGACATTTTCCCAAACAACATATGGAAGAAGGGAGATATCTTGTTTTGTAACTTCCTTGATCTTTCCAAGATAATAACTACTTTTTTCTCCAAGATAATTAATTCTTACTTCTATATTATCTTCTTTTAGTCTTTCCAAAAGGTTTTTATTTGGATTTTCTATCTTTGTAATGACCATATCTTTCTCCAGTTCCCCCTCTTTTTAAATATTCCTACTTTGTTGTTACTATGTAAATACAACATAACGAAACATTTATAAATCCCTGGAAGATAGTGAATTTATGGAAAAATCTCAGTATCATAATATAAGAGAATATATGGCTAAGTCTAGAAAGACTCATAATAACATAGTTAATTCAATAGAGAATATAAGAGAAAAGCAAGGAGAAGAAGCATATTTTCATATTGAAGAAGGAAGGGCAACTTTACCATTCTTTTATAATGAATCTCTTAAAATGATTAGGGGTTTAGAAAAATTACATGAGGTTGATATTTCTTTAGAAGAAGAATTACCTAAATATAAATCTCATAATTTTGCAGGAGTATTAAAGAATTAAAATGATGATAAATAATGAAAAATATACCCAAGGTTTTGAAAGATACAATGAAATAGTTGATTATTATAATAAAAATCCTGATAAAATATCTAAGAATATAAATCAGTTAGAGGATGTACATAGAGAATTAATGAAGCCTCTTCCTGAGAAAATAGATGTTTCTGATGAAAATATCCAAGATAAGGTAAAGATGCTTTGTATTAATAGGGAATCTAAAGAATTAGCATATAAATTAAGAAGAATTCTCTTGAAGAATATAGAAGGAAAATTAGGAATACGTTCAACTGAATTAATTAAAGAAGGGAATTGGTTAATAGGAAGAGTTCCAGCAAATAAATCTGAAGGAAATTGGTTGGTATAAAATGTTATTAAAACAGGAATTAATCAATAAAATCAAGGATTACTTTGATTTGAATGTTTACGAGACAAAAGTCTGGCTTGCCTTAATTGGTAAGGGCTCAGCTTCTGCAGGGGAAATTGCAGAAATTTCAGGAGTTCCAAGAAGCAGAACCTATGATGTCTTGGAAACATTGGAGAAAAAGGGATTTGCAATAGTAAAGCTTGGAAAACCAGTTAAATATCTTGGAGTTAAGCCAAGAATGATTCTTGAAAAATTGAGAAATAATGTTAGAACAGAAGCAGATGAGAGAATTCAAAGTCTATCAAATATAAAAGATACTGAAGAGTTTGCTCAGCTTGAAGAACTCTACAAGGGAGGAATAGAGCCAATAAAGAGAGAAGATATATCTGCTGCAATAAAAGGAAGATCTAATATTTCAAATTATTTAAGGGAAATAATAAGAGAGGCAAAAAAAGAA
Organism: archaeon; assembly: GCA_043808705.1. GTDB lineage: Archaea > Nanobdellota > Nanobdellia > SCGC-AAA011-G17 > GW2011-AR20 > JAZDEO01. The sequence continues at coordinate 1,783 of JAZDEO010000018.1, forward strand.
GTTTTAATATGTGCAAATGCCAGAGATATTCTTTCAAAGACAAAGCTTTTCCAGCAGACTTTTGATATACTAAAAAAGGCAGATGTAAAGATAAAGTTGTGTCTTTCAGGAGAAGAGGCTTTTATAAAAAAGGCTGAAACTGAATTCGGACTAAAGATAAAAAAAGTGGATATAAATGCAAAATTCTTTATAATTGACAGAAGTGAAATTTTATTCTACTTATCAAAACCAGACAGTAAAGAAGAATCAGCAATTTGGTTAAATTCAAATTTCTTCTCAGAGTATTTTGCTTCTTTATTTGAATTGGCTTTGGGAGACAAAAAATAAAATGGCAGAATATAATTATTATAAAATCAAGGAGTGTGCAACAAGAAGGATAATTGGTACTTTTTATGGAGATACAACTCAAATGTACAATCTTTGCAATTCTATAAATGTAAACTGGAAAGATAATAAAGGAAAGGTTGCAGTAGCTGAAGTTGTAAGGGAAGGAAATTATAGAAGATTAACTAAAAATCTTGCTAAAAAATTATTAAATGAAATT
>JAZDEO010000019.1:0-2335 GCA_043808705.1 archaeon
GACATCAGAAACACTAACCAAATCTATTGGTGCATGAATAACTTTTAATGTCTTACTTCTTCGCTTCTTAAGTCTTCTCATTATTTTGTTTGCTCTTGTTAAATCTTTTTTGTTCCAATTATAATCAGATAAATAACTATATGGGTACTCTATAAGTCTACTATCATATCTTGCAAGAGTTTGTTGTGCTGTGTTTTCAAAAACAAAATGGGCAACATTACATCCTGAATTTAATGCATATATTCCAAAATTTATAGATATTATTGATTTCCCAACACCAGAAGTTCCCATTATTAATCCCATAAGACTTTGATTTCTTTTTATTCTTAGATAGTCATTTAGAACGCCCAATTCAGTCTTAATTATTAATTGATTAATTTTCTTAGAATCTATCTTTCTTTGTCTTTGTCTACTCTTCCATTCTTCAAACACTGAGTGGACCTTAAAGTTGCTATCTGCAATGTCAAACAAGAATGATGATTTAATAATGCTTTTTGCAGAATTAAGATCACCTTCTGCTCCTTTTCTAGCTGCTCTTTCAAGTATAATGCCAAATTTTTGTTTTTCTGCCCACTGATGTATCTCATCTGTTATTCCTTTTTGAGATTTGATTTTTCTTCCAAATAAAGGAAGTATTTTTTCTTTAAATTCTTTTTCTCTATCATTATCTTTAACTTTGTTTATTTGTATTGTTATGAATCTAGATGAAGGAAGTTCACCATTAAATTTTTCTACATGTTCTAAGATCTTATTATAAAGAAATCTATATGATCTTACAGAGAAAAAGTTTGGCTTTATAATCCTTCTAAACTTAGTTACGACATTTACATCTTTTAACATTATGGCTAAAAGATCTTTTTGTAAAACTCTATCTATTCTATTTGGCATATTTTAACTCGTTTTTTATCTCTTGTGTAATTTAGTTACTTCCATTAATGTTCTTCCTACTGCATCTTTGTTTGCTTTTAGACCTAATTCTAATAATCTTCTCATGGCATGTGATAAACTTGTTATTTCTAGATTAGAAATAGAATATTCAATAATTTTGTCATATAATTTATCTGGCATATACACTGTAGTTTTAATCATTTTGTTTTTATTCATTTTTCTTCTCCATATAATTTTAGATTTTTATATAAATTCTTCAAACATTTTTCCATCATAATTATCAGTTTTAAACACATGCTTGTTCGACAGTGGCTCTTTGGATTCTTCTATATTTTTGATAATTAATACAAGACCACTTAGGGTGTTGGATATTTTAGTTGATTTTCCATATTCCTTTAGTAATTCTAGTTCAAATTTTCCTATTGGACCAGCTTTTGCTGCTTCATCATATGAAATATTTAATGTAAATGTAATTTCTCTTTCTTTAAGACTATTTGATTTTATTAATATCATTTCTTTTCTCCATATAACTCAAATAGTTCTCTTCTTGTTTCCATTATTATTAGTCCTAAATAATTTAATCCCAATATATTTTTACATTTTTCACATTTACAATCTCCCCAGAAATTATCATGGTATTGATTTCCTTCTATTAAATATGCATCTTCTGTCTTCATTAATTTCTTTTTCAATTTACTATATAAGAAAAATTTTGATCTAACTACGATTTCCATTGATGGAATTTTAATTATTTTCCAATCTTCTGTTATTGGGGCTAATTTCCCATGTTTTTTGGCATCAGAAGGAGTTTTTGCAGATAATATTTTAACTTTCCATAATTTACTTTTGGTCTTCATTGATTGATATAGATGTTCTGAAGATAATCCATTCTTAAAGACATAAAAGTTACTTAGAAAAAAATACTCTCCTCTAAAACTTCTAATAACCTTTTGATTTTTAAGATGTTCATTAATTATTTCATTCATATTATGCTCCTGCTAATTTAAACGCTTTTCTTAGATCTCTTATAAAATCTTTCTTAACTTCTGGTGTATTGTTTCTTAATATATAGGATGGATGATATGTATATAACATTTTAAGGTTTCCTTTGCTAATTACCTTGCCATGATTTTTTGTTACAGCATCAGATCTTCCTGTTATTCCATTCCAAGGTACACGGCCCAGGCAAACCATTACTTTTAAATTGGGACAACATCTAAGTTGTCGTTTGAGATATTTGCTACAAGCTCTTATTTCATCTTTTTTAGGGTTACGGTTGTTGGGAGGACGGCAACGGGTCAAATTAAGAAATAATACATCATCTGTATCAAATCCTATTGCCTTTATGAATTTAACAAGCAGCCTTCCTGATCTTCCAACAAATGCAAATCCAGAAAGATCTTCATCTTCCCCAGGGCCTTCGCCCATGAAGACTATTTTTGCAAGT
>JAZDEO010000020.1:0-8289 GCA_043808705.1 archaeon
TCTTGGGGTTAAAACTATTACAATTGTAGACGAAACTCTCAAACTAATAAATAAAAGACATAAAATTAAAATGAAATTAGATACAATTCCACTAGATAATAAAAAAACATATGAAACATTATCTGAAGGAGAAAATCTTGGTACTTTTCAATTAAATAAAAAATTTATAAAACCAATTTTAAGACAAACAAAACCAGATAATATTGAAGATTTAATATTTCTAGTATCAGCAGATAGACCAGGCCCAATGGCTTCAAATGCATTCGAACATTATTATAAAAGAAAACATGGTGAAGAAAAAATAGAAACTCATCATCCGTCTCTTAAAAAAGTATATAAAGATTCTTTCGGAGTTCTCGTATATAGTGAACACTTAATGCGAACTGCCACTGTATTTGCTGGAATGAATGCAATTGATTCGGAAAAAATGAGGAAAATTGTAAAATCAAAAAATCCTGCTGATTTTTTAGCTTTTAAAGAAAAATTTATTTCAGGAGCAATAAAGAAATGGACGAAATAAAAAAACGATGGAACATTTATATCTAATAACAATGGTCCTCTATTTGTTACAAAGAAAATAGGAGATTAATAAGATGACAATATACCATTTTAAATGCCCAAAATGTAAATCTGTTACAAATTTAGGAAGTAATGGAATTATCCCAATCGAAGGAAAAGAAAAAACAATGGAATTTATTGTTCCTTGTGATGAATGTGTTGGTAAAAAATTCGTAGATAATATTAACAAAATATCTCATACATATAACCCTAAAATATTTATGGAGAAATAAATTGGATAAACAAGGTTACGGATCAAAAAAGGAAATTAAAGAAATAGCAGAAACAATATGGACAGAATTAATAGGAATGAGCAGTTACGCTTTTCCTAAAAGTCATGCCAGTTCTTATGCACTTCTTACAAATGCAACACAATTTTTAAAAGTAAATTATCCATTAGAATTCTTCTGTTCACATCTACAATGGGCAACGGATGATGAATATATGTCAATAAGAGAAGTTTCAAGAAATAAATATGGAGTAAGATATTATCTACCAGAAATAAATCTATCTAAAGAAAAGTTTATAATTCATAATAACAGAATTGTCTGGTCATTGACAAGCATAAAGGGATTAGGAACAAAAGCTTCTCAGGAAATAATTTCTAAACAACCATTCAATTCATTTGAAGATTTTTTTAATAGAATAAATAAAAGAGTAGTTAATGTAAGAGTTGTTAGATTAATGATAATAGCCAACTTATTTAAAAAGTTTGGAAAAAGAAATAAAATTTCTAAACAATATGCAAAATTAAGAAAAGATAAAGAATTTGAAAAAATATCAAATATGGAATGGAAATTAAAATCATCAGAAATTATGCCTTATATTAGCAAATCAGTAAGAGAAATGTTTTCAAATAAAACATCATTAGCGATAACCCACTCTGAATTTTTAGAAAAAGACTTTGATAAAAGAATAGTAATTGCTGGCATTGTAGAGAGTTATAAAGAAATAATGAGCAAACGAGGAATGATGTGTATAATAAAAATTAATGATTCTGGAGACACATTTAATGTTGTTTGCTGGAGTGATTATTTTAATAAAATGGAAGAAAAAGGAATTGATATAAAAGAAGGATTGCCAGTTAGAATATCTGGTTATAAAAGTTTATCAAATAGAGATGAAGAACAAATAACATTAGGAAGAGAAAAAGGTTCATATATTAAAATATTAAAATAATGCTTCATGATATTGCCACTTTTTAATTACATTTTTATAAAAGACAATGTACATATATAAAGCCATTATGATTTATATAACTGAAGAAAGGGGGTGATTAAGATGCCTGAGGGATATGAGAAGATGAGAGACAAATTTATAGCAGATGGAATGAAAAAAAAGGAAGCACAAAGAAAAGCGGCAATGATTTGGAATGCTAAACATCCTGACAATCCGGTAACAAAATCACACGAAGATTTTCAAAATGTAATTGATGCAGAAGATTTTATTCCAGCAAAAACACTATAAGGAGATCTTATGACAGAATTTTTAAAATTTGTAATGGATGTTAGAAGACTTGAAGGAATTGAAAGGTGCTCAAATACGCCCCATATTCATAAAAGTTATGTTTCGAGTCACAGTTATTATGTGGCACTATATTCTATGTTGTTTGCAGACATTGAAAATTCAAATTCCGACATACACATTTATGATACATCTGAAGTTATTAAAAAAGCGTTAATACACGATCTGGAAGAATCAATAACTGGAGACATTCTATTTCCATTTAAAAAAAGCAATGAAGATTATTTAAAGCCACAAATACAAAAAATAGTAAATGAAGAATTATTTTATGGAATTCCAAATTCTGATATCAAATTTTATTATAAATTTCTCTGGAACACCTCAAAAGACAATTCAAGAGAAGGAATTATGGTTGCCGCAATGGATAAATTTGAAATACTAATTTACTCATTAGCAGAATTATTATTAGGAAATAAACAATTTATTCTAATATATGAAACAGCATTAGATATTCTTAGAAATAAATTTCAGACAATTTCTTCTTTACAAGATATTCTAGATGAAATTGAAAAGGAGGTGAATGATAAAAGATTACTTTCTGTACAATAATAAATAATAAGGAGGATTAAATTAATGATAATATTAGATTTAGCAAAACGATTAAAAGAAGGTGAATATAAAGAAGTTCCAATAAATGAATTAGTTGGAGTATTAAGAGATTCATTTGAAACGATTGCAAAAATGGCAGTTGAAAGTGGATCTGAATTTATTCTTAGCATTCCTAGATTTGGAACATTTAGAGTAAAGAAAAATGAAGCAAGAGTTGGATACAACCCTAAAAAGAAAGAAAAAATGAATATTCCTGAAAAGCTTGTTTTTAAACTGAAAACTTCACATCAACTAAAACAAGCTCTTATTGCCATTAGTGGTGGGAAAAAATCAAAGACAAAATCAAGTAAGAAAAAATAACTAAAAATTGTAAGAAATGACGAGTAACTATTGTTGTGGTTACTCGTCATTTAATATGGTGATAAATGAAAAATAAAATATTAAAAAGAGTATTAAATATTAAAGTTGATAAAGATATAGCTGGAATAAATGCTATTGATCTTTATGAACAACTCATAATATCAGAAGATATTGATGAAGATTTAGACAAAACTCATGTAATGTATTCATTTTGTGTGATTCTTGCAGAAGAATTCAATGATAGAGCAAATGTTCTTGATGCAGAACTAGATAAATGGGCTGGAAGAAAATGGGCAAAATTAAAATCATCAGTAAAAAGAAAATATACTGATCTTGATGCAAAAAGAAAAATTGAGAGTTCCAGCCATTATCTAAGACAAAAATTATTAATATCTAAGTACCGTAAACTACATAGGCAGCTTGCCTTTGGCGGTGGAAAAGCTTTAGAAATAAAAGCAAATAGCTTATCACAAAAAATATATAGAGCAAATAAGATGTTAAAAGATTTTAATGTTAGAGATGAACAAGTTAGAGATGAACAAGTTAGAAAATCAATAAAATCTAGACTAAAAAAGGGAGTCTAACAATTAAGCATATATTTTCAAGATGTAACAAAGTTGTATTAAATTAAAAAATGGAGGTAAATGATTATGCCAAAGATGGGCAAAGTTAACACAAAGTCTGTAAAAGAAGATAAAGAAAAAAGAGGTAGCGGTAGAGGAAATTTTGGTAAATTTCATACATATGAAACTGGAACAAACTTTACCAGAATGCTTCCCCCAATGGAAGGAAGAGAGGTTCCATGGGAACATCAAAAAAGACATTTTAGTCTAGGACCTTCTATGAAAGGATTTTCCCCATGTACAGAAACTGGCAAAGATTGTTTTGCGTGTAAAATGGTTCGTAAAGATTCTAATTCGGCTGATAAAAAGGTAAGAGCATTAGCTGAAAAAAGAAAACAATCATCTGCAAATATATTTCAAATGATGGATGTTACCCCACTATATACAAAAAAGAAGAAAAAAGGTAAAACTACCTTCGTTCCAGATAATCCACCGCCAAAGTGTTGGGGAAGCATAGAGGTTGATGAGGATGGAGATCCAATAGGAAAATGTCAAAGATGCACTTGGAACAAAAGTTGTTCTGAGGGTGTTACCAAAGCAGCATTAAGCGGCCAAAGAATAGATGATCTTTGTGATTATTTCGATAAGGATATTGACCTAACCGACTTAAAGACTGGAAGAAATATAAAAGTAGTTAAAAAAGGGAAAACATTTGGAGATATATCATATTCCGTTGAAGCAGGTGAAGAATTGGCATGGGAAATTCCCAAACACATGAGAAACTTTATAAAGAAAAACTTTATTGATCTTGTTGAAGCAACAAAGCATGCAACGCCAGAAGAAACAGAAGATGCATGGAAGGGAAGATCAAGTTCTGATGATTTGCCAGAATGTTTTGGTGAATTTAATTCAAAGAAAAAGAAATGTAAAAAATGCGAATATAATGATGTATGTTCAGAAGAAAAAGATTCTGGTGACAACGATGATGATGACAAGAAAAAGAAAAAGGAAAGCAAAAAAGTGAAAACAAAAGATAAGAAAAAGAAAGATGAAGCCGATAACAATGATGATAACAATGATGATGACGACGACGACAACAATGGCAACAGCGATGATGACAACAACGATGATGATGATGACAACAACGATGATGATGACAACGATGATGATGACAACGATGATGATGACAACGATGATGATGACAACAACGATGATGATGATGATGACAACAACGATGATGATGACAACGATGATGATAACAACAAGAAGAAAGGTAAAGAATTAAAGAAAAAGCTAAAAGAAAAATCAAGCAAAAAACCTAAAAAGAAATAAGAAGGATATAATATGCAAACCATATCTAAAAAATTACATTTAACTTGGAGCTCATATGGTGATCCAGGGTTTCAACATGAAGAATTTAAAATTGATGACTATAACGGAATAGAAAAAAGATTTACTGAACTTAAAAATAACGAACACGTTACCGAAATAAAAGTTATAAGAGGAGAAAAATTATCTCTTGAATCTAAAGAAATTGTAACCAAATTTGTAATCAAAACAAATTATCATGGAGACTTCATAGAATAGGAGAAAATAATATGGACAACATAAAAACCGCTTTTAATGTAAGTAAAATACGCCCATCTTGGGATGAATATTTCATGGACATAGCAGATAAAGTTGGAGAAAGAGCAACTTGTGGCAGAGGAAGATCTGGAGCTATTATTGTTAAAGACAAAAAAATACTAACAACAGGTTACGTTGGAAGTCCACCTGGTTTTCCACATTGTGATGATATAGGTCATGTAATACATACAGTAACAGATGAAAATGGAAATAAAAGTGAACATTGCGTTAACACACTTCATGCAGAAGAAAATGCTATATTACAAGCTGCTGAATTTGGGATATGTATTAAGGGATCAACAATATATTGTAAAATTGTTCCATGTTTCAGATGTGCAATGAAGATAATTAGAGTTGGAATTATTAGAGTAGTTGCAGAGTATAGATATCAAACAGACCATAAGACAATAGAAATGTTTAAAAAAGCCAAAGTTATATTAAATGTAATAAACGATGAGGTCATTAAATATGAAAGACAAAATGTTGAAAACAAGGAACAAACTGATTGACGATATTGTCGAAAGAAGTATAAAAGAATATGGGGAAGGTTCAACTTTTGTACTTTCTTCAAAAAACATATCTTCAATCGTTAGTAAGACCATTTCAACTGGTTCACCAGAACTAGACAGAATTTTAGCAAAAGATACTAATGGAAAATATGGAATGCCAGTTGGAAGAATAGTTGGAGTATCTGGTAAGGAAGCAAGTGGAAAAACAACCTTATTGATAATGCTCATGAAAGCAACTCAAAAAATTGGAGGAGTTGCAGCACTAATAGAAACAGAACATGCATTTGATCCTTCTTATGCAAAAAAATTAGGACTTAATATAGACGAATTGGTGTTATCACAACCAAGATATTTAGAAGAAGGGTTAGACATGATTGAACTATTTATTGAAATGTTTAAAAAATCTAAAGAAAACCATATCAAAGATGGCAATGAAAGATGGGATGTTCCAATGTTTATAGGGTTCGATAGTATAGCTGGAATAGGTCCAAAAGCTGAATATGAAGCTGATTCATATGATAACGAACAAGCCTTGGGACTACATGCAAGAAGATTATCTAAGTTCTTTAGGAACATCAGTGGTAGGATAGCAAAGGAACAGATTTGCCTTGTCTGCACGAATCAATTGAAAACAAATACAGGTGTAAGATTTGGAAATAAAGATACAGAAATAGGCGGTGCTGCATTAAAATTTCATGCATCGCTAAGACTTGATATAAGACAATCTGGATTAATAAAATTAACTAAAGATAGTGATCCAATAGGAATAAATGTTGCTGCAAAAACTGTTAAGAATAAATGTATGCTTCCATATAAAAAGATAGAAATACCATTATATTTTAGAGAAGGATTCTCTTATCATGAATCATTGTTTAATGTACTATTGTTGAATAATATCATAAAAAAAGAAAAGAACACATACATATTAAAATATAAAATAAAGGATAAGGAACATATTTTAAGAGTTGTTTATAAAGACAAATTCATTAAAGAATTAAAGAAGCTCACTGATTCTCCAAGAATAAGAAGTATGATAGAAAGAAAGTTAGATAGAAAGTTAGAGAAAAATGAAATTTAAATCAAAAATAATCACATATGAGGAAGCAACAAAATTAGAAATACCAAATGGATTCATTGTTGCAGGAGATATCCATTTATATAACAATTATCCTTATAGCGATCATAGTAATTTAATATCATCAAGATTAAATGATTTATATAAAATTCTTAAAGACATTGGGACTCTTAGCAATTCATTAAACCTACCAATTATATTAAATGGCGACATAATCCATTCTGGAATACTTGATTATCCTGTGGAATTAGTTTTAACAAAATTTCTAAAAAAATTTAAATCAAAAAATATATTTATTAATCTAGGAAACCATGATATGGATGGAAATGTTAGTGTATTAGATCCATTAGTTAGATTTGGAAAAGCATCTAGAAATCATACAGTTATAATAGAACCATCCATAATTAAATCCAATAAGAATACTTACTATTGTTTCATCCCTTACTCATCGGAAACTAAAACAATTTTTGAATTAAAAAAAATCTGTAACAAATTAAGTGATAGTAATATGAATATATTATTCATACATAACTCATTTTCTGGAGCAATATTTTCAAATAAAAGAAGAAATAAATCAGGACTAAATCAAGGATCAAGATTATTAGCTTATTTTGATTTAGTTGTTGCAAGTCATATTCATAAATATCAAGAAATTTGTAGCGGAAGAGGTTTTTATACATCATCTGTAATGCCAATAAATTTTGGAGAAAGAGAAAAAGAACATGGATATCATATAGTTGATTTGGCAAATAATACTCGATATTTTATAATACCTGACGTTGCAAAGTTTAAATATGTTAATTTGTCAAGCTTACTAGACACAAACACAGACAAAGTCTATAAAAAAATTAGGGGTAACATTGCTTGTGTAAAAATTGATAAAATAGGCGTCCACATTGATAAGAATAAAATAAAAAATGAACTAATAAAAAATGGAGCATTGTTTGTTATGTTCAAAACAACAAAAAAATCCAGTGGTGTGCAAGAAAGAATTAATATTAGTGACACAACAAACGTAGAATCAATTATATTATCTTATTCTAAACAAATAGCTAAAGAAAATAATATTGATAGAAAGGAGGTAGAAAAAGAAGGATTAAGGATATTAACACTGGCTAAGAAAGATATTTCTGCTGAAGCTATTCGGAGGTGAATATGAACAATGATTGTTCATCAATAAACATATTAGAAAATTCAGTTACTCTTGTGTTTAAGAATAGAATGCAATTATCATCACTAATAGTAAGACTATTTTTAAGACTATTTAAAGAAATAATAACAGAAGGAATTCCTTTAAGAATTAGATGCAATAGGATATGGTTAATGGGAGATAAAAAATGAAAATAATAAGTACAATAATAATTATAAGTATTATAATGGTAATATTAGCATTTCAAAATTATACTCCACGCACGGTTTATCCCAATAAAAATAAAACATTTAACAATATAGTTTTAATTATTGAACTTCCATAGGAGAAATCTTAATGAAAACACATCATCAAGAACAAGTTGAAAAGTTCATG
>JAZDEO010000021.1:0-63493 GCA_043808705.1 archaeon
GCTGGAGATGGAGATGGTATTGATTGGCATCCTACTGGACCTATAGAATATTATATAGACAATTCTGACCCACAGTTCTTTATATTATCTGGAAGATGGAATCTAAGAAACCTTCAAAATGCTTATAACAATGAAACAAGACATAATGATGCAGGATTTGGACTGGAGAAAGCAGGATGGAGAGTAAAATAAAAGCGGGCCCGAAGGGATTTGAACCCTCGGCCTACTCCTTTCTTCTCTGTTTAGGAGAGAGTCGCTCTATTTGCTCAATCTTTTTCTTTTTTTCAGATTTCCAAGCTGAGCTACGAGCCCTTACTTTAAAATTTAAGAAAATTGGTTTATTTAAAATTAACTTTTATGGAATTATAGAATTATTGAATTAAATCCTTAAACTTACTTTCTTATTTGAATCAAAGCTTTTCATAATTTCCTGGCCTGTCTTGCTTCTCTTATTTATCTTTAGTTCTCCTTTCTTTCCGATTCTAGCAGAAAAGAGATAGGTGTCATCACTAAAAATATCAATTTCTTTTCCTCTTAAGGAGTTATCAACATAAAAGATTATGACATTGCTTTTTTCATTTAAATTATAGCTTATATCTTCCTTGCCTTTACTCTCGTATAGAGGCTCAACATTTATATGAAGCCCTAGTTTTTTCTCTATGGCTTCAATATTTTTGCCATCTTTTCCAATAACCTTTCCAATTTCTGATTCAGGAACATAAATATTTGCTTTACTTTCACTAATTAATTCAGCTTTAACATTTGGAATAAATTTTCTTAGTTCATTTTCAATATGTCTAGAAGCTAGCTCTTTTGAAGCTGATTTTTTTTCTATATTTACTGGAATTACAACTGTTTCTTCACCATAGCTATAGATTTCAAATTCCAATTTGTTATTTTCAAAGTCTCTTACTTCTACTACAGGTCTTGCAAGATCTTCTTCAACCATACCAGAAGGAACTTTGACAACCATCTGTAGATTTAAGACTTTATTAACAAAGCCGTCTTTAATAAAAATTACTGTATCAATAATTTGAGGAATAACTCCCAGCTCTGTTTTTCCAATAAATCTCTGGATAGCATCTATAGGATTTTTTGCATGTAAAACTCCAGCAAGCCCTATTCCACTCAATCTTAGATCAGAAAACAATCTAAAGTCTTCAAAATTTCTCATTTCATCAAATAGAGTATAATCTGGCCTGCTTAAAAGTAAGACGTCATGAATTTCCTGAGCGCTTCCATGGGTTATAGAATATTGCGTTATATTCTCACTAAGCTGCAAGTCTCGAGGAGATTCTATTGTTTTAACTATTCTACCCTTTGAAGCGTAAAATTCAGCTAAACTGCTGCAAAAAGTACTTTTTCCTTCACCTGGAGAACCTGCAATTAAAATTCCTTCCGCTTGTTTTTCAATTCTTAATTTAAGCTTGTCACTTAATTTGTAATCCTCTAAATTCATTTTTTTAATCGGTTTTACAGCTGTAATTTCATATGCATCTGAAAAAGGTGGCCTTGTAATAACAATTCTATAGTCTCCTAATTGAACTACTGTTGAGCCTCTTCTTTCTATTTCCAAGAAAGCGTCCTTTCTCATTTTAGCCTCTTCAATTATCTCTTTTGCTATATCAACTATATCTTCCTGTTGCATCTCTTTATCATCCAAACTTAAAAATTTCCAGTTTCCAGGCATTCCCTTTTTTGCATAAGGTTTTAGATTTTCTCTTAAATGAACGCTCATTGTTGTTTTATCAAAATATTTTTCAAGTTTTAGTTTTCTTTTTTTGATTACAGGCTCAATATACATAACCTTCATTCCTTTTGCCTCTCCAACTTTGCTTTGAACTTTATCTCCTGTAATTAGAACTGCATCTTCTGTATAGGCTAGCTCTCTTATTAAAGCGTCTATCTCTCCTAGAGAGGCATTTTTTATTTCAACTGCAGTTGGCCTTCTTCCTTTATACTCTATCTTGAATAATCCTTTATCGCTCAAATCCTTTAATTTTTTTAGTTCGTCTAAACCAAGAAGCCCTATTGTTCTTCCAAGATTGGCTTGATGCTCTAGTTCAGCTAGAACAGCCTCGTGAATTATAACCTCATTTACTGAAATTTCTTTCTTTCCTATCTTTTCAGATAATAAATTCTCAATTATTATTGAAGTGTCTGGTACTATTTTTTCTAATTTTTCTGTCTTTTCCATAAAGTAAAATTAAGAAAAGGTGTTTTTAAAGGTTATGATTGAACATATTTTGATATTAGAAAATTATATAAAGTGGTTTTTACTTTATATTTATATGAAAAGAGGTAATTTAATGAAATTTTTCTCTTTATTTATTATTTTAATATTAACAACATCTTTTCCTGTTAAAGCTAATGAACCGGGAGATAATCAAAGTGGAGATAATAATGGTGAAGAAATAAACTCATCTGATATTGAAGCTAAGATTAATTCCATAATAACATATGCAGAAAGGTATGAAGCAGGCGTTATTGATTACTTACAGCTTATTATTCATGCTAATTCTATAAGAGAAGAGATAAATGAAATGCTGGGGGAAGATGCTTTTGAGATTATTGTAGAGAATGAATCAAGGGGTCTTGGTTTAACAGAAGAGGCTGTCAGAAATATTTTTGGAGACCCAACATATTATGAAGAATGGGTTTGGGTTGAAAATCTCGAACAAGATATGAAGATTGATAAGGCTGTACCAAGATGGGAAAAAAATGTATTTGATGGTAATAAAATACATATGAGTTTTAATGCCTGGCCGCATGTTCTGAAAGAGGGTGATGAATTAATCTTTTTCTACAGAGTTGATTTTGATATAAAATTCAAAAAGAATTATGATATAGATATAGACAATATTATTTCTGATGTTAAAGGAGATGCTGAGAATTATTACAATACCGGCGAGGGAGAGGATAAGCTTATTGAAAAGATGATGTTTCATCAGAATATATTAATAGGTTATTTAGACCAGAACAGAGAGGATTGTATTAATATCATGGATGAGTTATTGGGGAGTGAGAATAAAAAGAAAAAAGAGAACAGAATTGTCTGGAGGCTTGATTTTTATCATGATGAAAACTATAATTTAATATGTGAAGTTCATATGTGCGATGAATGTGAATGGCCCTGGGTGAATATAGACTTCAGAATTGAGGGAAATATGCCTATTGAAAAGGAATTTATGGATACAGGGTCTGATAAGGAATATTACAGGGGACTTGAAATTGTTGAATTAAATAATATGCTGGAAAAAGATATTGAGGAGATAAGTAGAATATCCTCTGATATGGAAAATAATCTTGAGAGGTTTTTTGTATTAAAAAGCGAAATTGATAAGATAAGCCAGATTCTTGATGAAAAATATTACAATAATTTGAATGAAGATGAGAAAAAAGAGATATTTAAAGAAAGGCTTAATTTTCTGGATGGGGTTTTAAATAAATATGGAAATATTGAAAAATCCCCGTTTGATGAAACAAGATATGAAATTGCTATTTTCAAAGATGTTATTGAAAGGCAGGATTCTTGGTGCATGTATATTGAAGATGAACAGTGCGGATTGGAAGAGGGTTGTTATAATGGAGAATGTATTTATGCTTTGGGTGGTGTAGAAGATTGCGGCAATGGTATTGATGATGACAATGATAATATAATTGATTGTAATGATCCTGACTGTGCAAGGGACTGCGGAAGATTATGCGAGGGGGTTTGCACAGGAGAAGAGGGTTGTTGGAGTAATACTGATGAATTATGCAAAGATACTTGTAAAAGCAGCGGATGTTGGGATTGTAAGGAAAATTGCGACAGTGTATGTGGGGAATGTTGGAAATGCACAAATTCTGATGATTTAAAAGAGGTTTGTCATGATTGCTGGATATGCCAAGATGATTCATATGGCCATGGATGCAGAGAGGAATGCGAATCTTGCAATGAATGCAGGGAAAATTTAGAAGATGGTGAAGAAGGATGCGAGAGTGAATGCGAATCTTGCAATGAATGCGAGAGTGAATGGAACAATAAGAATTGCAAGGAAAAGTGCGGAGAAGATGAATTATGCTTAAATGCTTGTAAAGGAGAAATTATAGAATGTGAAGAAGGATTTTTTGATTGCGATTTTAATGGAGAATGCGAATCAAAAGAACCTTGTAAATCTGATATGGAGATTTGTGATGATAAAACAGATAATAATAATGATGGTTTTATAGATTGCGAAGACATAGGGGCATGTCAAGATAAAAGATGTGATGAAGGTAAATCTTGTTCTGATGGTATGTGTACAGAAATTTATGTGGAAGAGATTGGAGAGGAATTAGAAGAAGGAGAGGAAGGGACAGGAATTGAAGAAGATGTGCTTGAAGAAGAACATGAAGAAGGAGAAGAATCTGGATGCGAACGTGTTGAAAACTGTGGGGAAAATTCAATTTGTTCTAATGCTAGGTGCAGATATATTGATGTTATAATTGAAGAATATGAAGAAGATGTTGGGAGAGAAGTTAGTGGGAGTATAGAAGAGACAGTAGAAGAGGTTACTGAAGAAGTGCCTGGCAGGGAGCCAGAGGAAATAGAGTCTGAGGCAGAACCAGAACCTGAAAGAGAATCTTCACCAGAACCTTCACCTGAAGTAACTAGTGAGTCTGTATTAGATATAATGCTTGGGCGAGTAATCGGATGGGTTACACAGGAGGGATGTGAAAGTGATGAAGATTGTGGCAAAGGGAGATCTTGCGATACATTTAGGAATAAATGTTATTGTGAATATGGACTTTTTGATTGTAATGGCGGGGGTGAAGGAAATGATAAAGATGGTTGCGAGAGCGAAGATCCCACATGTGGTGGTAAGAGAGAGCTCTGTCCTGGTGGATGCCGTGAACATCAATATTGCAATGAAAAGGTTGGTTGGTGCGAATGTGAAAAGGGTTTTAGGGATTGTGATGGAGACTGGATGAATGGTTGTGAAATAACTGAAGAGGAATGCAAGGGTTGCAAAACAGACGAGGATTGCGCAGAGCCGAGATGCTCTGAACAGGGCAATGTTATACAAAAATTTGGGTGCATGAAAGGAGAATCATGGATAGAGGAAAAAGGGCAGTTTGGACTGGGCGGTGGATGTGTTGTGAATCCCACTGGAAGAATAGATCCTTATATTGATTTTTATGCATGGGGCGAAAAATTTGACAGGTTGGAACAGAGAAGGAGAATTGAGCAAATGAGCATGCATAAGGGCTGGTGCGAATGGGAACTTGAAAATGTTAAAAAAGAGAGGAAAGAGATTGAAGATTCCTTAAATGAAGAATTTTACCAATGGTTTTTTGAAGAATATGTAAATATAGATCCTGAGAATTTCGAGAGATATATTGGAGGAATATGGGATATTTATTGGAGGATAGTTGATGTTGATAGAAAAACAGCCGAGATGCTGAATTGTTTAGATATAGAAACATGGCCAGAAGAATATAAAGAGATTAATATAAAATATGAGGGGGATTACGGAAATGTTGAAATCTGGGAAGAAAGAAAAGAAGTTGATTTTAATATGGGCTCTAAAGAGTTTCGCGACAAAAGAGAGATGTTTTCGCCTTATATGAAGGCGTGGATATTCCCTAATAAAGAATTTGTTAAAAATATGTTTATTGAAAAAATGAAGACGGGTGAATTTTTAGGACCACCAGATGAGCATAGAAGTAGTTTAAGTCCAAGTGATTTAGAAAAAATAAGGCAGGATGAAGAAGTAATGGGGATTATTAATGAATTAATTGAAAAATATAAAGATGCTGAATTATTTTTTGTTATAAAGGATAATGAGGAGATCTTATTCAAAATGTTGATAAATGTAAATGAAAATGTTCTTATTAATGCCCAAGTCAATAAAGATCCTGTAGATGAGCCTGATGTTTATTTCGAGGCTGATTTTGATTTTATTTATAACATGATTGAAAAACAAGAAAAAAGTATAAATGGTGACAAAGTAGAGAATCCGCCATGGGAAAAAAAGGAGGGAATTGGAAATACTATAAAAGAGATAACAAATAATGCAGAGATGGCAACTGTAATTTTTGGCGGTATTGTATCTGGTGACGTCAAGATAAAACCTTTAACTGGTCTAAAGTATATGAGATTAATGGATTATATTCTTAAATAAATTAAAACTTCCTAAAAAAAACTAAGAAAGCTGTATGACCTAACATCTCGTTTTTTGGCCTTACCTTTAGGTCTTCAACAAACCATTCTCTTTCTAAGATTTCTGTGCATTTTTCAAAATACAAATTAAAACTTTTAGCTTCTTCGACTAATTTGTCTACTTGTTTTATTGTTGGTAAATAACAAACTAAATAAGAGCCTGATTTTAATATGTTAATGTTCTTTAAAAATCTCCATGGCTCATTTAAGTCAAGAACAATCAAATCAAAAAAAGATTCTTTTTTCTCCTCTACATCTTCATAAACATCCTTTAGTTTTAAATCAACATTTTTTATCTCAAGTTTTTCAATATTTTTTTTAACAATATCGTAAAAATCTTTCTTTATTTCATAACTATAGACTTTTTTTACAAAATTTGCCAACATAATACAAAGTTGACCTGAGCCAGAGCCAGCTTCTAAAACTATTGAATCTTTGCCTATGCCTGTATAAGCCAATATTATCCCAATGTCTTTTAGATGTGTGGTAGCTGCTCCTCTCTTTATTTTTTCTAGATTGTCTTTAAAATTAGCATCAAAAATCAAAAATTCTTTATCCCAATTTGAATATACTTTTTCTTTACCTTTTATAATGTCTTCTTCTTTTATGACACCAAACATAGTATGTAAATCAGATTTTTCCCAATAAATCTTGTTGTCCTTTCTGTCTATTAAGATTTTTTTAATCATTTTTCTTATTTTATATATTTAATAAATTCATAATATAATTGGCCTTTTTCATAGTTATGTTTTTGAAGTAGATTTAAAACCTTCTTACTTTTTGAGAACCCATAAATTGTAATTACTTTTAATTTTCTTTTCTTGCATTCTTCCTCAGCTTTTAATAAAAGTCTTTCCCCTATACCTCTACCTTGAAACTGTTTTTTTACTGCTGACATCCAAAAAATACAACAATTTCCAGTTATTCTTTCTCCTAATATAAAACCTATAACCTTTTTATTAATTTCAGCAACAAAAAAAATTTGATTTTCTTTAATGAAAGATTGAATCCACCATAATTTTGGCGGTTCTCCAGAAGGATCTAATAATTCTGGAGTTTTACACAAGTCATAAACTACTTTACAATCTTTTTGATTAGCTGCTCTTATTATCATTTTATTTATTATGTATACTTTGTTAATCAATTTTAACAGATGTAAATTATATTTAACATACCCCGTGCTCTTATCTGTAATTTTAGGTTAAAATGTGGGAGACAGGGATCGAACCTGCGTAGGGACTAACCCAGTAGGTATCTCATAGCGATCTTGAGCTTGGGCAATTTCTTTCTACCCCGTTTGACCGCTCCGGCACTCCCACATGGTATTTAATAAAAAGTGCTTGTTTTAAAAGGTTTTTATTTTATAGTATGTATGAAAATAGATTGAAAATTTAGTTAAATTTATTAATTAGATTGTAAGTATTAATAACATGATTGATTATTCACGGGCGAAGAAAAAAATATTTAATACAAAATGGCACAGATGGGCTAATATGTCTCTTTTAATAGCAATTGTATCTATCTGTTTTTTTCTTCTTTTTCTTATGTTGATTTATACTTATAACTTAAACTTTCTAATTTTTTACTTACTTCTAACTTTATATGCTATAATCGCTTGTATTTCTCTGATTTGTGTTATGTTTTTTTCTGTAAAATCTTTTGAGAAGTATCCTTAGTTAAAGTATCCTACCGCATAACATATCGATTTAGATATATCTAGTTTGATATATCTAGAACAATATATCGAAAGCTTTATATATCAGTTTAGACATATCGATGTT
The DNA here is from genome assembly GCA_043808705.1 of archaeon. GTDB lineage: Archaea > Nanobdellota > Nanobdellia > SCGC-AAA011-G17 > GW2011-AR20 > JAZDEO01. The sequence goes on from JAZDEO010000021.1 coordinate 7,966, forward strand.
GATATGAAATTAGACATTATAATATTAAGTGTATTGGAAAAGGGAGATAGAACTGGATATTCTTTAATGAAACTTATAAAAGAGGATATGGGCTGGAAACCTTCTCCAGGCTCTATGTATCCTAGTTTAAAATCTTTATTAGAAAAGAAATATGTTACTGTAATTAAAAAAGAGAACAAAAAAATATATAACATAACTGAAGATGGAAGAAATATATTAAGTGAATTTAAGAAGGGAAAGGATATTTATTTAAATGAAGTAAAAAAACATATGAGTATATTTAATCATGTTTGTGATTCAAAGGAAATCAAGATAATATCAGATATGTTGGATAAAATAAAGGAGGATGGTGGGCTTTTAAACTTGATTAATAAAGATTTTATTGATTTTAAGATGGAGATAATAAAGAAGGCATCAAATCCAAAAACGAGAGATAGATTAAAGTTGTTTATTAAAAAATCATTAAAAGAATTGAAGAGGATAGAATGATAAAAAGATATCCTGAAAGATTAAAAACCTTAATACAGTTAAGGAATGTTGAAAAGATATATAAGATTGGAGAAGTGGAAGTTCCTGCATTACGAGGACTTAATCTAATCGTGAGAGAAGGTGAATTTTTAGCTGTACTAGGTCCTAGTGGATCTGGAAAATCGACAATGTTAAACTCTGTAGGCTGTTTAGATATTCCTACAAGAGGAACTATACATTTAGGTGAATTTGATATTGAATCATTATCTGAATCTGATTTGGCCCAAATAAGAGGGAAAAAAATTGGATTTATTTTTCAATCATTTAATTTAATAGATAGCTTAACTGCCTTAGAAAATGTTATGTTACCTATGGTCTTTCAAAAGGTTCCTGAAGAAAAAAGAAGGAAGAGAGCAATAATGTTATTAGAAAAAGTTGGACTAGGCCATAGAATTAATCATAGACCCTCGGAAATCTCGGGCGGCCAGCAGCAGCGAGTTGCTATTGCAAGAGCTTTATCAAATAATCCTGAAGTCATATTAGCTGATGAACCTACTGGAAATTTGGATAGTAAGACTAGTGATGAGATTTTAAGATTTTTAAAGGAATTAAATGATAAAGAAGGAAAAACAATAGTTATGATAACTCATGATAGTGATTCAGCTTCTTATGCAAAAAGAATAGTTCATTTAAAAGATGGGAGGATAGAAGAATGAAAAAGATAATCTTATTGTTAATACCTTTATTTTTATTGTTGGGTTTATTTAATGTATATGGGTATGAAACTAATTTAAGTGCTTTTGGTTTTTATCCATCATCAAGTTCCAGTAGTTTTAGATTTGAGGCTTTAAAATATACTCCGTATCCTGTTACGCCTGGTGATTATTTTGAGATATGGGTTAAGGTTACAAATACTGGAAATAATGATATGAGCAATGTTGAATTTCAATTAGTTGAGGAATATCCTTTTTCTGTATATGAATCTGACACTGTTGAAAGAAATTTTGGAGAACTTAACAAAAATACTCAGGTGATATTAAAATATAAAGTTAGGGTTGCTGATTCTGCTATTGAGAGTACTGAAAACTTAAAGATAAAGGCTAGAAGTGATTCTTCTTCAAGCTGGCTTATTTATTATTTACCTATTGAAATTAGAACAAGACAGTCTACTGTTGAAGCTATAATAACAAGTGAACCTGAAAGAATTGTCCCTGGAGAACCTGCTAAGATAAATGTAAAAATACAGAATACGCAAAATTCTTTGATGAGAGATATAAATGTAAAAATAGATTTTAGTGGAATGCCCTTCACTCCTTTAAATTCAATAAATGAAAAAAAAATAAATAAATTATCTGCTGATGAATTTGAAATATTAACATTTGACATAATCACAGATGCTGATGCAGTTCCTAAGCCTTATAAAATTTCTTTAATTGTTAATTTTTATGATAGTGGTGATCATTTAAACTCAAGAAATTATACTATGGGATTACTAATAGAATCCATTCCAGAGATTCAGGTTGATCTAGAAGAAACTAAAGTCTATAAAGAGGGGGACAAGGGAAAGATTACTGTATCTGTAAGCAATATAGGACCTTCAAGTCTTAAGTTTTTAAGTTTACAATTAAAAGAATCTGATAAATATGATATAATCTCTAATCCAAGGGTTTATTTGGGTAATTTAAATTCTGATGATTATGAAACAGCTGAATTTGATATTTACTCTAAAAATTCTCAAGATATAGAACTAGAATTGTTAGTTACATATAAGAATGCATATAATGAAGAATTTAACAAAATAGAAACCTTAAAGTTACCTATGTATTCTAAATCTAAGGCATTAGCCTATGGTTTAGTAACTCAAAAAAGTAGTTCATTTATGATTCTTGTGTATATATTAATAGTAATATTCTTGTATGCTGTGTATAAAGAGTTTAAGATACAAAAGGATGTTGGAAGATCTTTTAAGGTAGTAATTTTAAGATGGATCAAAAACTTCTTTAATTTATTTAGGCCAAGTAATCTTAGATCTTTACCTAAAAGGATAAGAAACTTTTTTAGACAATGATCAAGGATTATTTTTCCCTTGCATTTAAAAGTATAGCGCATAGAAAATTAAGGGCCTGGCTTACTGTAATAGGCATTATAATTGGTGTAGGATCAATTATAGCTTTAGTTGCAATATCTATGGGTTTAAAGACTTCTATAGAAACAGAATTTGAAAAGATGGGTGTTGACAAGATATTTATTGGACCTAAGGGTTATATTAATGTTGGTAGTCAAGGCCTAACAACAGATGATATGGAAACAATAGATGCCATAGGTGATGTTGAATGGTCTCTTTCTCTTGTTTTTGCTCAGGGTAAAAAAGTAGAATTCAATAAAAAAGAGGTTTATGCTCAGATAGCTGGATATCAAACAAAAGATTTGGATAAAAAATTTGAAGATATGAATCTAAAAGCAGAAAGCGGTTCATTATTTAAGGGTGGGGAAACAGATAAAGTAATAGTAGGATCTAGAGTTGGAGAGGATTTTTTTGATAAAACAATAAGAGTAAAAGAGAATATAGAGATAAGCGGGAAGAGATTTACTGTTGTTGGTGTTCTTGCAGAAATAGGAAATACCCAAGATGATACTATGATAATAATTCCTGAAGATACTGCCAGAGATTTATTTGACAAGCCCAATGAAGTAAGTTACATAGAGGTAAAAATAAAACCAGGAAATGATATAAATACTGTTGCTGCTAAAATAAAGAAGGAATTAAAGGACAAAAGAAATGATGAAAACTTTGAGGTAATAACTCCTGAACAGCTTTTAAAGACATTTGGAGATATATTAATGATAATTCAGGTTGTCTTAATTGGAATAGCTGCTATCTCTTTATTAGTTGGAGCAATTGGAATAATGAATTCTATGTATACTAGTGTTTTAGAAAGAACAAAAGAGATTGGAATCATGAAGAGTGTAGGAGCTAGGAATTCTGATATATTAAACTTGTTTTTAATAGAATCTGGAATAATTGGATTAGTTGGTGGATTTTTTGGAATAATATTAGGAATCTTAATAGCAAAATTAGTTGAGGTGCTTGCTAAAAATGCTGGTTTTGGAATCTTAAAGATTAATGTTTCAATATATTTAATGATTGGTGGTTTATTATTTGCTTTTATAATTGGATCATTATCTGGGTTATGGCCTGCTTATAAGGCAGCTAAACTTAAACCAGTAGATGCATTAAGAAAATGAACAAAGAAATATTCAGATTAGTAATAAGTTATATTATACATAGAAAGACAAGAATTTTATTGACTACATTAGGAATAGTTATTGGAATAGCAGCTATAGTATCTTTATTTTCTCTAGGTCAAGGACTTGAAAACGCTATTACAGCTCAATTCTCTACAATGGGTTCAAATAGATTAATGGTGGCATCTAAAGGTTTGCAAGGACCACCTATAGGTACACAAGGATTAACAACAGATGATGAAGATGTTCTGAAAGGGGATAGTGATTTTGAATATGTGTCTGGAATTTTATGGCTTCTTGGAAAGATAGAATATAATAAAGAGACAAGTTATAGAAATATACAGGCTATAAATCCTGAAAACGTAGACAAGGAATTTAAAGATATGGCCAGGTCATTTTATAAAGGTAAGGGTTTAGGAGGATCTGGAAAATATTCTGCTGTTATTGGTTATAGATTAGCTAAGGACGAATTTGATAAAGAGATAAAAGTTAACAGTAAGATCTATATCGATGATATTCCTTTTAAGGTTGTAGGAATAGTAGAAGAACAAGGGGATCAAACAGAGGATTATATGATTAGGATTCCTATTGAAGCAGGGAGAGAAGTCTTTAATAAACCTAAAGAGGTTAATGTTATTACTGCTGTTGTTAAAGATGGAGTAGATATTGAAAGAGCAAAAGAAAGGGCAACTAAATTACTAGAGAAACATAGGGGAGAAGAAGATTTTCAAGTTATATCGCCTAAGGAAATACAGGAACAAATAAGTTCTATTTTAGGCATTGTCAGATCTGTTTTAATTGGAATAGCTGCTATATCTTTATTAGTTGGAGCTATTGGCATAATGAATTCTATGTATACTAGTGTTTTAGAAAGAACTCGAGATATAGGAATTATGAAGAGTGTTGGAGCTAGAAATTCTGATATATTAAGCTTGTTTTTAATTGAATCTGGAATAATTGGATTTATAGGAGGATTAATTGGGATTGTTATTGGATCTTTACTTGCTTTCTCTGTTCAGTTTGGGGCTACACAAGCTGGGTTTACTTTATTGAAGGTAACTATAGACTATAAAGTTATGTTGTTTGGACTGGGCTTTGCTTTCCTGTTAGGGATGTTTTCCGGAATACTTCCTGCTTACAGGGCAGCTAAATTAAAGCCTGTTGATGCACTAAGATATGAATAATTTTATGGATAGATTATATTAATTTTTTATAAGACTCTTTTTAGGCTTTTTTCTAAGAAAGGAAGAATATCAAATTTTCTGATTTCTTTAGGATATATCCATCTATATTCTGTATGCTCAAAATCCAGCTTTATTTTTGGTTTATCTTTAAGTTCAATTAATACTGGATGAATCAACCAGGCTTTTTTTATTTTTTTATCATAGATTTTAATTGGTTTGCCTATTTTCATAGACAAAACATTATTTTCTTTAATGTCAAGCTCTTCTTTAATTTCCTCTAAGGATTTCTCTTTTAATGTTTTATCTTCATCTATATAACCGGCAACAGAACTCCATTTTTCTTTATAGTTTTTAACTTTTGAACTTCTCTTTAATAACAATATCTTATTTTTATATTTTACAAAACAATTTATTGTAGGAGCTCTATTAGAATTTGAATAATTAATTCTACCATCTTTAAATCTTGGAAGTTTTTTAAATTCTAAAATGAGATTGCCTACATAACCACAATCTTTACACATATAGCTGTTAAATATGCCTCCTGTATAAAAAAAGATATCAGAGGATTTACATTTAGGGCATAATTTCATTTTTAAGATTCTTTTTAACAATCTTTTTTTTATCTTTCTTGTACATTCTCTCAAGTTCTTTATCAACCATTATAGTGCTTATATTCCCGCATGTATTGCATCTATATGTTGTGATTAATGAATCAACATTAACAAATATTTTTGTTGACCCACATTTTGCACATCTTATTTTTTTAACCATAAAAAATACGCTCCTACTATTGCTAAGATAATACTAAGTATCTGACCTAGGGGAATTCCAAAATATAAAGTTATTGGTTCTTTAAAGAATTCTATTATGAATCTTAATAAGCCGTATATGAAGATAAAGGTCCAAAATAATGTGCCTTCTTTTAAATTTTTATTTTTAGAACTATTTTTAAAGTAAAGCAATGTAAAAAATATTACTAGATTTTTAAATGCTTCATAAAGCTGTGTTGGGTGCCTGCATCCTTCATAATTGGAAAATTTAACACACCATTTTACATTTGTAATTTTTCCCACAAGTTCCCCATTTATGAAATTCATTATCCTTCCTAAGAATAGGAAAAATGCTAAAGGTAAAATAATGATATCTGCTATTTTATAGAAACTAATCTTCTTTTTTTTGGAATATACTAAAGTAACTATTATGCCTCCTAAAAAACCTCCGTGAAAGCTCATGCCTCCATGCCAAAAGGCTATTATCTCTTTAAGATTTGTAAAATAGTAATAAGGTTCATAAAACAATACTTCAAATAATCTGGCTCCTATTATTGATCCTAAAATAAAATAGAAAACAAAATCATATATGTTATCTTTGCTTAATCCTATTTTCTCTCTGTTAATCATTAAATACCAAAGCAAGAATAAAAAACCCAGAACATAAATAATTCCATAGTATCTTATTTCTAGTCCAAATATACTAAAGAGTACTGGATTTATGTTATGAATAAACATCTTATTTTTTTAATTGTTTTTTGCTTTTATAAGTATTTTGGTGGCTATGACTTTTAGTCCTAAAACTGCTCCTCTGGAAAAGGTAAGCATTTTTAATAATCTGTGATTATTTGTTTATGTGCAAATCTGTGCAAAGCCGATGACTATAATTCAGGAAACCATACAATCTGGGCTAAAAATAGCTTTAATTTTGTAAAAAAAGCCTAATTTCTTCTTTTTTTTATTTTTTTTTATTTTTTGGGTTATTTTAAGCCTTTTTTAAGTTTTTTTGAATATTTTCTAGTTAAGCATTAATTAGGGGTAATTTATGAATAGATTAGATTTATATTTCTTTTTTATTAAAAGGTAAATATTTCTCTATTTTTGGATAAATTTAAAAAAAATGATAAGATAATTATAAATAGTCTAATATACTTAAGATTATAATAAGATTGGTGTTAAAATATAGTGAACTTGGTGTTAAAGATAATAAAACTAGATATAATAATAAAACCGTATAATAATAAAACCAATATACAATGGGGTTAAATGTGATAAAAATGAATGGGAAAAAAGGGGCTTTAGCTTTAGAAGAGATTGTTGGAGCAGAGCAGTTATTGACTCTTAATTCAGATATAAACCCTTATTTAAGAAATAAACTTTTACAATATTTGTATAATATCAAAGTAGACTTTAGAGATAGAAGGATAAAGAAAAAAGAAGGGGGTTTTTTAAAGAACATAGTCAGTTATGTAACAAATTATGTGAGCCAATTGTTCTCTCATAAGAAATGTGGCGCTATTGTTGTTTTAGGCTATAAACAAGATCATGATGCCTGCTTTTATCCAATGCATACAGATTTAGTAGAAGAAAGAGGATTGGAATACAATCTTAGGTATCAAGATGCAGCAGAGGGCCTATTGATGGATGCTGCAACAGGCACAGATGGGGCTGTATTAATTGACTCAGATGGAAATATTGCTGCTACTGGTATTTACTTAAATGGTTTTTCATTAAGAGATGTTGTTAAAACAAGGGATCCAAACTATGTTTTTAAAGGAAGAGGTTCAAAAACAAAAAGAAATTTGTCTCAATTATTTGGGTTTAGAGAAAAGGTAGGAACAAGGCATATAAATGCTTCAGCTGTCTCGCAAATTTTGCCTGATGTATTAGTTTATACACTAAGTGAAGAGTGCCCTGATCCCAAGATAAGGATTTTTTATCAAGGCAATATAGTAGCAAGCATTTATGAAGATGAGGTTGTGAACCTTAATGATCCAGCCAGATATAGGTTAGCAGCTTAATTATTTCTAATTTCTTATTAATCTTTTTATGTTTTTTATCCTCTTGATCTCTTGATTAATAATCTTATTATAAAACTAGAGGCAATTAAGAATATTGAAGTAATTAATATATTTAATATTAATGTCTTAAAGAAATCATAGAAGAAATATTCTGGAAACATCTTGATTAAATTATCTTTTAATGGATCTAGTAACCATAAGTCATTATTAAAGATAAGAAGATGAAAATTATAAAATAAATTATTAAAGTTGAATAAGCTTACTATTATTAAAAAGATTATTAAAGAAAGTCCTGAAATCATAAAAGAATCTAAAATTGTTAGATATTCTTTCTTGTATAATAAATAAGATGTTAATATTACAAAGATTATTAATAGAATGTACAGAAGAATAAAGGCTATGTTTATTAAATTTTTAACATCTATTAAATGAAGTTTCTCTTTTTCATTGAAGAAGCTATTGTCTAAATTATCATTGTTTTTAAAATAATTAAACAAAACATTTTTGTTGTATTCTAAAACGCTTTTATTAATGTTGTTATTAATGCTGTTTTTTTCAAATTCCTTTTCATAGAAATTATTGTTAAATACTAAAAGTTTGAAATTTAATAAAATTATTAATAAGATAATTAATAAATCTAAGATAATTAAAAAAGTATATTTTTTTGTTTTTATGTTACTTAGAACCATCCTAAAAGCATTCCAATACCTAATATTAATAATAATAGACCCATTAATAATTTCATCAAGCTTCTTTGTGATTTTCTCCAGCTCTCTATGTGTTCTGTTTTCATGCCTTTTGTTACTAAAACCAAGATAACTATTAATGGAATTATGAACATTAGGTTATAAATCAATAAATAGATTGTTGCCTGAACTGTTGTTACTGAATTTGCTAGCATAGCTAAGATTGCTAGGTAAATCCCTCCTGTACAAGGAAGCTCAAACATACTAACTAGAAAGCCTAAAACTATGGCAGCAGGAATATTTGCTTTTTCTGTCCATTTTTGGATAATTCCTTTCTTGCTTTCTGGAATCTGTAAAGAAATGCCTTTACCATACCAGAAATAATCTTTTATATTTATTAGCCCAAATATTATTGCCAGAACAGCTGCTATCTTAAATATAATAGAGGAAAATCCAGTAAGCTGTATTATGCTTAATATTCCGAAACCTGCTAAAAAATATGTAACATAAACTGTAATTACATAAGCTATTCCTGCTTTTATCATTCTACTTCTATTATTTGAGATTTCTAGTAAAAACATTAACAAAAAGATTAGAACAGCAAATGCACATGGATTAATACCATCTATTAAACCAGATAAAAGGATTAAAGGCATAGAAACTTTCTTTTCTATGATTGGTTGATTATCGCTTACTGTTATATTAGTATCGTGACATACCATGCCTTCTAAAGAACAGATTCTGACATTGCTGTTTAAGGCTTCCTGGATTTTTGGCTCTAGATTTTCTTTTATTGCTGAAGTACCCATTAGATATTCATTGTTTATAACAACTAAAGGGATTCCTCTTTCTTCTAGAGGTATATTGTTTATACCACAATAATTATTATAAGAATTATAGTTATTTAGGTTATGATAAATTTCTAGTCTAGTAATGTGTATTTCTCCTTTGTACTTGTCTTCGATTTCATCTATATAGGACTTTATTTGGGCACATTTACTGCATTCCTGACCATAAAAATAAACTACACATAATTCTTTGTTATCATGTCCTATAGAATAATTATTTGTTGTTGATATATTCGAGCTACTATTTGAGCTGCTATTCGAGCTACTAATTGAGTTACTAATTAAACTACTATTTATTGAACATAAATCCTGATTTGTACATGTATCATTAAAATCTGCATTAACAAAGCTTACAAGTAAAATAAAAAAAAACAATATTAATAATTTCTTCATAACCTTTTTTATAAATCCTGGTTTTTTAAATTTAACTAAAATGCTTGTTTATGTCATTTGATTGTTTTTATTGTTTTATTTATAGCACCAAAAAATTTAAATATTATAAAATATTTAATTAATTAAGGTTAGATGGAGGCAACTTAGAGCTAAAATTAATATCTTCGGATATTAAAGATGATTCTTCGGAATCAAAATATCTAAGCCTTGACCATCATAACCTTTAAATATGCATTCTTACTTTTAATTACTGAAAAAAATGGGTGTGTTAAAAGAAAAAAGAGGGCAGGTTGGTACTGAATTCTTAATTATTGTGGGTTTTGTAATTGTTGTTATGGTGCCTATTACTATAATGTATCTTCAGTATTCTGGCCAATCAAGTGATACTGTTACAGCTTCTAAAGTAGAGCATATTACAAATGAAATTGCTGCTGCAGCTAGTTCTGTTTTTGCTTATGGAGAAGGTTCTCAAACAAAACTTACATTGGATTTTCCTTCCAATATTAAAGAAATAAGATTTGAGGGAAATGAGGTAATCTTTATTGTAATTAATTCACAGAGTCTGGAGCAGGAAATTGTTCAAGTAACTGATGTTGAATTTATGGGAAATAGTAATATATATGTAATGCCTGGTAAAAAAGATATTATTGTAAAGGCTGTTTATGATCCTGTATCTCAAACAAATAAGGTTAGTGTTACAATGCCTTGTGAAGATGGCGATATTAGATGTTGTACAACATCTGAAGAGAATCAGATTAATAATGTTTATACTACAAATTATGATTGTAATTATAAATGTTCAAACAAAGCTTGGATATTAAACTCTTTATGTGATTCTGGTTCTTGTACTGTGGGAGAGGATTGTGTTGCGTCCAGTATAGATTGTCAAGCTGAAGGAGGTACTTGTGTTCAAGTTTATGACCCTTGTCCAATAGATCCAATATTAACATACCCTATAGGCATATGTCAAAACACCTTACAGGTATGTTGTAAAGGTGTAGAAATAGCACCCGCATGTAATGACGGAGATACCCAATGTAAAACTGGAATTGATTGTCAATATGCTGGATTTTCTGTTCAGTCCTGTGTGTATACATGCCTAAATAACGCTTTTTACCTATCTAGTCTTTGTGACAGTTGTCCAGAAGGAGGAGGCAACTGTGTAATAAATGATAATGGGGGTCCTGGTGGTTGTTTCCCTTATGCAATTGGTTGTAGAGATCCAGGAGAACAAACTTGTAATGGTGGAGGTATGATGTGGAGTTATCCTCCTGATGTTTGTGGTTCTGTATCCTCTTTTAGCATATGTTGCGTTTCTGATGGATCATAAAATTTTTTAAAATATGAAAAAAACTCAGGTTTCAACGGAATTTTTGATTTTTGTAAGCATGTCTGTAGTTTTGTTAATGGTTTATATGGCAATAGCCAATAATTTCCTGAATATAGCTTATCAGCAGAAGGAGGTAATATCTGCTCAAGATCTGGCTAAAATATTAAGAAATGAATTTAACCTTGCTTCAAGGGTTGAGAATGGATATATAAAAGAATTTCAACTGCCTTATCAAGTTGATTATAAAGACTATGATATTGAAATTCCTCCTAGTGGAAGAGAGATTTCTATATCCTATGCAGATGATCCTAATATAGACTTTACTGAGATGCTGTCTACTAATGTAAGTGTTATTGGTGCTGTATTAAAACCTGGAAACACCATATTTATTAAAAAACAAAATGACAATGTTGTTGTATCATCACCATATTGTGTCAGTTCACAACAAAATACAATAGAGTGTAGATCTGGTAAAGATGTTTGTGTAAGTGGTACTTTTTCTGTTGAAAAATGCGCCTACAAATGTGTTTTCGGTAACTGGATACTTTGGAGTTTCTGTGATATTTGTGACTCTACTTGTATCATTAATGAACCAGACTGTAGTCCTCCATTTACTGCTTGCAGTACTATATCTCCCGGCCTTTCTTGGACTAATGATCCTTGTGGGATTTTTTCAACAGAACTTCCTAATCTTAAGCTTTGTTATCAAACAGGAACATAAAATAAGATTATAAGAGGAATTAATCTTTTTATTAATCTAGTAATTCATCAACTGAATCTTTCTAACATTATCCTTGATGTATTTGTCCTTTAATAAAGAAATGATGAAATCATTAAGCTTTGTGAATCTTCTTTTTATTTCTATATAAACTCTATCTTCATCTTTCTTAATTTCGTAGTTCTGCCATTTTTTAACAAATTCTTCAACATACTTTTCCTCATTTTGTGGGGGCCCATAATGTTTTTTTAATGAACTTAAATTATTATTCTTAATATAAAACCAAAAGAAAGCTTGTTTATCAAAGCTCCAATCAGATTTTGTAACTTTAAAGCCCTCTTCATTAAGTTTCTTGTTAATGTAAACAAATGATTTAAGTAATTTAGATCCAATTACATCTTTTTTACCATCTAAAGGCCAGGCCTTTATTATTAATAAAGTATTATTTCCTGATTCTAGTTTTAATTCAGTAATGTCTATTTTTTTCTCAATGAAAAAATCATTGCTGGGATTTTTCATAAATTCCTTACAGCTCTTAATGAATTTTTCAAATTTGTCTTCTGATAAAGCAGCTGCTGCATTTCTATCTTGTTGTACTGGATCTATTACTATTAAAGGACTTAATTTAGCCTTGTTTAATTTTTTAAAAGCTTCTTGATTGTTTTTATAGAATTTTGATACATCTATTAGTGTTGATTTATCCCAAGAAGATGCTTTCTCAACTAAGTTAAAAAAGGTTTTATAATAAACTGTTAAGATCTCTAGAACATAACCTGAAAATCCCCTTATATATGATTCTGCCCCATAAACATTTTGGGCTTTACAGAATTTTTTAATTAATCTTACTTGATCTGGATCTTTTAAACTAGCTTTAACCCATTTAGTGTGTAAAGGGCTTACATCAGTTATGTTTTTGGCTTGTTTTGAATCTTCTATGTCTAGAACAGGAATAAGCTCTATTACATAATCTCCTTTTTTGATTTGAAAATAATCTCTAGAACCGTGAACTAGCTTATATTTCTTTAATCTGCCTTTTAATATATTACTTAGATCCTTATCTTTGTACTTTTCATAAGGGAATCTTACAAATACATCTATATCATGACTGTTTTTGAGCCAGGTGTTTTTAGCAAAACTGCCTCCTAGCTCTAGATTTAAATCATCTAGTTTTAAGCTCTTAAGAACCTTATTTACTATATCTAATACTAGTCTTTCATCTTCTTTACTAGGTTTTATTTCTTCTAGTATTTTCATAAAACAGATAAAGAATTTGTATTATATAAACTTTTAGTTAACCTAGTTAATTTTAATTAAGACCAAAAGAATCCATAAATTCTAATATGACATTATACTTACTTAGAAAGTTAAAACCCTTATCTGTTAGAGAATATGTTCTGCCCTGTTTTGTTTGGAGTTCAACTATAAAATTCTTAGATATAAGCTCTTTTAAATAGATATCCATCATCTTGTGAGAAAGGTTTGATTTGTACATTATATGTGTTGGTTTTATCTTTCCATTTTTTAATTTAATAGATTCCAGAATATCATGAATGACCTGAATCCTGTCTCTTTTCTTATTCATTTTTTTAATACTAATATTAAATCTATCAAGATAAGTAAATAAGCAATAAACTCAAGCAGATGGGCTATTACATAAAAGCTTCCATAGGTTAATGAAAAGATAAAATGAATATGCGCAAATAACAAAAATATGAATGCTATTAATACTAGGAGATTTTTAGTATGTTTTGTTTTAAGGTACACAAATAGATAATATAATGAGATGTACACAAAAAATATTGATGAAAGTATATAAAATAGGTTTATTTTATTTAAGCTGAATATTAAAGATAAAAATGATAAAATAAATAATAATGAAAGTACTCTTGTGTCTTTAATTTTAAGTGTGGTGTATGTTAATACAATTAGTCCTGCAATAAAAAAGAATATGTGGGTATAAATACCTATTAGATTTAGAGTTGTAACACTCTTTATTTGTAACATAGTACATATATTGTCATTTAATTTATTGAGAATTAGAAAATTTAAAATTGATTGAATCAAGTATGATATTGATATTAAAAAGAAGGATAATGCAAATAATTTTGATTGCCTTTGTTCTGTAAACTTATAAACTTTATAAGCATATAATGCTACTAGTAATGTAACTACTGCAAATACAACTTCAAGCAGGATATCATAGCCTAAGAACCAATTAGGAATTATATATATATTAGCCATATTGTTAAAATGCTTCTTTCATTTTTAAGCTTTATGTATTCTGGTTCTTTATTTATCTTTAATAAGGGATATATAAGAGCTTTACTTATAATATAATAACAAAGTTTTTAGGAGGTTGTAAAAATGGCGAAGAAAGATGATATTGAAGAGGAGCTGGTTATAAAAGAGTTAAGGATAATTTATTGGGAAAAATATAATACTGTTCCAAGCAGAGGAGAATTAATGAATCTTGTTGAAGGATGGGAAGAATGAAATATAGAAAACAACGTTATAATAGATTATTAATAAATGAGATTTATGGTTATGATAGAATCTATGAACCTGAAGAACTTGAAGAGGATCTAGACATAAAATAATAATAAAATAAATGATAAACAAATAAGGAGTTTTAAGTAAGATGAAGAAGAATATTTTTGGTTTAATTTTGTTATTCCTTTTGTTATCAATAGTAACTGTTTATGCATATCAAAGCAGTTACATAGATAATATGATGAATAATAATGGGGTAAATAGTAATATGATGAATAATGGTATGATGAATATATGGATAATATGCATGAATCTATGATAAAAAATATTGATGATTCTGAACTTATTGAAGATATGAATGAAATGCATGAAAGATGTGAAAAAATTCATGAAAATTATGCTCAATGAATGACCTGTACTCACCTCTTTTTTCCCAGGAAGGCCCTTATATGATATAAGGGCTTTCGTGGGTTTTAAAACTTAAGAATATTATTAATAATGTAAGTTGATTAATAATGTAAGGTTACTTCTTAAACTTCTTGATCATTCACCGAGATTTTTTTCAGCTTCAGAAATTAATATTCCAACAACCTCTTTTGTAGAATTGTTTATATTTAAATTCTTTATTTTATTCTCTAATTTTATCTTGTTCTTTAAAAAGTTCTTTATATGATAATAAATATGCTCTTCAGTACAATCTAATCTTTTATGAATTATATAGGGTTCAAATTCATTAATGACTGATAGTTGTTCAATATGGTTTTCTATTGGAAATACTAGACATGGTTTTTTATAAAGCAATGCCTCTGATAATGTTGAGAATCCAGCTAATGTTATGACTCCTTTGCATACCTTTAGATATTCTAAGAAGTTTTCTTTAAACTTAAAACCAGTAATATTTTCCTTTTCTATTTCATAACCAAATATAACAAATTGTTCATCAAAATCTTCTACAACATTAATTATTTTTTCAACAAGCTGCAGTCCAAATTTAGAGCCGCCTAACATGATAAGTATTGGCTCTTTTTTTAGATTTAATTTCTTCATTAAAGCTTCTTTAGATCCTAGTTCTTCTTTATCTCTTCTTATTATTAGGTCAACGGGCCTTATAAACTCTGCATTATCTTTGTTAGTATTATCTCTGTTAGTTATCTCTTTGTTAATGCTCTCTTTGTTAATACAGGGCACTATGATTGTTTTCCTAAATAATTTTAAAAGCTTGAACTGAAAGTTAAGAAGTGTTTTTTGGAATTTTAAACTTGTGTTTAAGTCTAGACCTTTTATTTTTTCAGGGCTATAGTTAAAGATAAATATTGATTTTTTAAAGAACAGTCCTATTGGCTCAAAATCAGATATTATTAAGTCTGGCTTATTCTTCATTACGTATATTTTTAGTTTTATCAAGTTGTAAAACCATTTTAAAAAAAGGCTCCAATTTATTATTAAATTCTTTATCAGTTTGAATTCTTGGTCATTATTTGAAAAACCAACAGATGCTAGTTTTATTGTATCATATCTATCTTTAAAATAGTTATAAGAGATATTGTAACAGGCTATTGTTACATCATTATCCTTTTCTAAGAATCTTATAAGTGCCTCATCTCTTGTACAATGGCCTAGAGCAATTCCTGTTGTTAGGAAGAGGTATTTCATAGTATATACTTTAATTTAAATAGTATATTAAGATTTCTATTGAATATGTCCTTATAATTTAAAAGATTAGTTTTTTATATTTTATGAATTTAGATAATTTTATGATTAGGACAAGAATTGTAAAGAATATATGTTTATTATTAGCTCCAATTATAATTGGTTGTAGCTCTGGCAGTAAAGAAATAAGGGCTGATTTTAATCTTGATGGACTAGAAGACATAGTTTTTGTTGATGAAAGAAAAGGTAGTAATAAGGTTTTAATTAATTATCAAGATAGAGTTATTAAACCTGTTGTAGAGATATCTTATGATCAGGGTATTAGTGGTTTAGAACTAAAAGATTATAATAATGATGGAAGACCTGATGTGGGTGTATTTGTTCATCAAAAAGGACTAATTGAGAAGTTAACAATAAGAAAAAAGGTCTACAATGAAGGAAATGATGTTTATGACAATACTACAATCTTTTCTGAAGAATAATAATAGATTAAATTTAAATATTTTTGAATAATTTACTGTAACTTGTAAAATTTCTCAGCATACTTACACTTGTTTTTAAAACCGTAAAGCCTGCTTCTTACATACATTGGAAGAATTAAAGTGTACATGAAATGCCATTGGCTCTTAAATTCTTTCATAATTTGGATTTTTTTCTTAGCGTATTTATCTATATTTATATAAATTGAGGGATTATCTTCATTAACTATGTTCCATACCTCATATGAATAAAGATCTTTATCATAATTTCTCTTTTTTAGCAAAATTGATATTATTTCGTTAACAGACCTATGATCTATATGGGGATCTTTGCTTGATGGAATAAATATCTTTTCAGGATTGTATTGCTCTAGAACTTCAATAATTCTCTTTTCTGCATTTTCATTAAATGATTCTTTTATTTTAGCATCTTCTATATTTAGAAATAGAACTTCTCTTAGATTTATCTCTTTGCTTATCTTTAAGGTTTCACGAACTCTTCTTTTTATTATTACCTCTTCCTTAAAATGTGGTTGAGATTTTTCCCCCGATGAAAAAACAACTTTTATTACATTATTACCTTCATCAATATACTTTAGAATAGTACCCATCATTCCAGTTTCATCATCTGAATGTGCTGTAAATACTACTATGTTCATAACCTATTTATAGAATTTAGATTTATAAACTTAATTATAATGTATTATTTTAGAGAATCTTTTCATTTCTGATATTAATTTTTTTTCTATCTCTCTTTCTGAGCTTGAATGGCCTGCGCATACTATATATAGTTTAGAATTCTTTAATCTGCTATGAAGATTGAATGCATTTATTGCAGGACATACAAAATCATATCTTCCATGAATAATTGATACTGGTATAGAAGAAATTTTATTACAATTATTAAGTATATAATTATTATGAATAAAACAATTGTTCTTAAGATAATAAGCCTCTAAAGGCGCTAATGATTTATATGAAAATTCTTTCATTAGTTTTAATATTTTCTCTTCTTTTGTTTTTAATTTAAGTATAGACATCTCGTAAAAGGCCCATTCAAATGTGTATTTCTCTTTAACTTTTTTATCTTTAGAGTTCATCATCTTCAGATAATAAGAAGGGATGCCTTTTTCGTTTCTATATTGTTTGGGGACATTTGAAACAAATCTCTCCCATACCTCTGGAAAGAAGTTTTTAATGTCGCCTCCAAAATAATGTTTTATGTCATTTTTTGAACATAAAAAGATTCCTCTAAGTAACATGCCTGAAACTGTTTTTGGATATTTTATAGCATAAACTAAAGCTAAAGTAGAACCCCAAGATCCTCCAAACAAGAATGTCTTTTTTATTTTTAGAAATGTTAATAGTTTTTTTATGTCTTCAACTAAGTCAAAAGTGGTGTTTTCTTTTAAAGAGGCAAAGGGTTTACTTCTTCCAGAACCTCTTTGATCAAATAATATTAATTTATAGACTCGTGGATTAAAGAATCTCTTATCCCTTTCAGAAAAACCGCCTCCAGGACCCCCATGTAAAAATAGAACTGGTTTGCCTTTAGGGTTCCCATACAGCTCATAATATAGGCTGTGTATTTTTGAAACTTTTAAGTAACCTCTTTTATATGATCTTTTTATTACATTCATATATATAATTAGTATTTGTATGTATAAAAGGGTTTTTATTTTTATATCTTATTTATTTTCACAAATAAACATTTCTTCTTGTTTATTAGGGTTAAAATGTAATACAAGGTTATTTATTATAAAGAAATCTGTACCAATAATAGAAGGAAAATTATGTGATTCTCTTTTTGCTTCATCAGTTTTTTTACTCGCTTTCGAAACTGAAAACTTTTCAAGATTTATCTTATGTAATTTTTTATCATCTGTTTTAAAAAGAAGTGAGATTGGTTTGGTGGTAAAGAGATGATATTTGGATCCCCCCATTCTTATTATGGGTTCTGAAATTGTAAGAGAATTAAGTGGAAAATTTATTCTTAAAGCTTCACCTTCAGATAAAAATGATTTTGGGCTACCTGTGTCTATAATAAAAGAGATGGGTTTGTATGTAACTCTATAATTGGGTGCGTATAATAATGCATTTACCCTTACTTGATTATCTACAAACATTAAGGGTATTCTTATCATTCTCAGAGTATTATTTTTGTTTTAGAAATAAATTGAATAAAAGTTCCTGAAGGGTCAATTTTCTTTAATTCTAAATTCTTTATTACCTCTTCCATTATAGTACCTACTGCAACTATCTCATTATCTTTAATTGCTATAAACTTTTCATCATATTTTTCTTTAAGTTTTTTAGAGTTTTTATTAAAAAAGTTCATATCTTCTTCAAATTTATTTAATAATTCTAAATGTTGCATTTTTATTATTCAACCTCCTTCTCTCAAAAGTTAAGTAATTATAATAATATATAAATTTATCTTTTAGTTAACTAGGGACTCTAACCGAAAGGCTTATGCGCCAGCTGGGATTTGAACCCAGGTCACAAGCTTACTTCTTTAAAAATGGAAGGCTCGAATACTAACCACTGTACTACTGGCGCTTAACGTTATTGAGAAAATTTTAATTTATAAAGATATTTATTTTAGAAATAGTTGTTAGAAATGTTAGAAGGATATATATCAAATTATTTTAAGAAGGTTATAAGATCATCCAGTAATCTTACATGTCTGTCTTTATCATTCTTTATTTCAGTAATTATTGTTAATACCCCTTTATTCTTATAATTACTTAAATCTTCCTGATAGGCTCTTCTTGCAAGTATTTCAACACCCTTAATATTTTTTAGCCTTTCTATAATATCTAGTTTAGTAATTATCTTCTCCATTTTCTCCCAGATCTTGTATCAATATATTTAGAGTATCACTATTCTTTAAGCAGTCCCTTATAATTAGATTGATAACTTCAGATAGCCTTTTTCTTTCATATTCTGACATATTCTTTACAGAGTCTATTGAATTGAGAAATTGCTCTTTAAGATGTAGAACTAATTTTTCTTCATATTCCCTTTCTTTTTTTAGTCTTCCTATAGTTTCTACCTTAGTTACCATAATATTAATAGATTCCAATAAATATAAAAATCTGTCTAATTTGGGTTCTGTCACATATTAGTTATTTTTGATTAAGTGTCGCTTTCGTCAGTTCATGATACAATAAATTTTTATACTCTTAATTGTTATTAAAACTTATGGATGATAATCTAAAAAAAGATATTTTACAAGTTCTTAAAGAAAGTATAGAATCAATACAGTCTAATAATATAATAAATCTTAAGGATTTAAGTAATAGGTTAATTCATAGTTCTAGTATCATGCAGGAAGAGGATAGCATAATTGTTACTGTTTTGATATATTCCTTAAGCAAGGCTTTTGAAAGACCAAACTATGCTCAATTCAAGGATTGGAATTTTTTTGTTGAAACCTGTACTAGTAATTTAAAGAAGGCTTATGATAGTCTATTGAATAATAAACTGGAAGATTATAGAAAAAACATTAAAGATATTTTACAAGTTATTGATAAATTAGAGAGTAAATTAAAGATATATATAGGTGATGTATTCCATAACGCATTTATTGCAAAGGGAAGTAGGCTTTATGAGCATGGTATTTCTGCTGGAAGAACTGCTGAATTGCTTGGGATAAATCAATTTGAGCTTATGGATTACATTGGAAAGACTGGAATAGCTGACATTAAGGAAGGTGTTACATTAAGTGCATCTAAAAGACTAAATATTGCAAGGAGTTTATTTAAATAATAAAATGAAAGCCTTAGTATTTGATACAAGTTCGATAATAAGCATTATAACTAATGACTTACTGAATGTTCTTGTTAAATTAAAAGAAAAATTTGATGGAGAATTTTATATAACAAAGGCTGTTAAAAATGAGCTAATAGATTATCCTATGCAGAGTAAAAGGTTTAAATTAGAAGCTTTGGTTTTGGAAAAATTTCTTAATGATAAACAGATAAATTTATACTATAAGCAGGAATTAGAACAGAAAAGTAAGGAGCTTTTAGATATTGCAAATAACATATTCATGGCTGATAACAATTATATTAGAATAACTCATAAGGGAGAAATGGAAAGCCTATGCTTATGCATAATACTTGATGCCATATTTGTTGTTGATGAAAGAACAATAAGGATACTTGTTGAGAATTATAAAAACTTAAGAAGATTATTAGAGAGTAAATTACATACTAAGGTTGGGGTTAATGAAAAGAATCTAAAGTTATTTTTGAATGAGGTTAAAAATATTAAAGTAATAAGAAGCTCTGAGCTTATGACTGTTGCATTTGAACTGGGATTATTTAAAGAATATAAAAACAAGAAAGAGCTTCTTGACGGATTGTTATGGGGTTTACGCTTGAGAGGGTGTGCTATTTCTACTGACGAGATTAATGAAATTGAAGAATTAGAGAACAGAAAATAATAGTTAAAAGATAATTTTATATATTGGAAAAATTCATTTTAGTCATAGGGGGCGTAGTATAAATCATCTAAATTAATTTTAAGATGAGTATAACCCGGCAGTGCGGCCGTTATTAAAGCCGAAGCTCCAGAATATATTCAGAATATGAGAGAAACCGGCTAATGGGGGTTCAAATCCCTCCGTCCCCACTTATAGTTTATTGTTCATCTAATATTTTTTTTATAGATTCTTCAAGTTTTAATCTTTCTATAGCTCCTTCACCTTTTAATTTTTTATAACCGTTTCAAGTTTAGAATAATAAGAACCGAAAAAAGGTGGGATAACTTTACTTTGACATGCGTTAAGGTTTATCATCATCTTTACATATTCATCACGAACTCTAAGGTATTCTTCGTCCCTTTCTCCTTCTTTAAAATCAAATAGCCTCTCTCTTCCCTGGTTATCTCTACTTAGATCTAAATCAAGTTCGTAAGCCTTCTGAAATCTTTGATAAAATTTTGACCTTAGGCTTTCTTCTTGTTGAGTTGAAATTCTGTCTGTCATATTTTTTAAAGATTTATTATTATTTATTATTAGTCTAATTATTAATCTATATAGTATGTATAATTAGAACTTATTTATAAGTTTACAATATATATAATATAGTAAATTATAGGAAATATTTTATGATTTATTTTTAGATTTCTTTAAATTATTCTGTTACCTTTGTTAAATGGTTAAAAATAAAAAGGTTTATATATTAGTTTATTTCTTACTTTGAAGTAATCATTATAAAATTATATTAATAGGGGGTTGTAAAAAATGAAAAACCATTCTGGAATGAAAGAAGTTTATCATAGTTTAGTTGATAATTTGGGATCTTTTGTAAGACATCCAATAATGTCTTCTATGATTTTTGCTGGTGTTTTATTACCTTTGGAATATGGTATAGCTCTTGGAGCTGATAGACAAACACAGCACAATAAAACACAGATTTATTCTAATCAACCAAGTACAAATGTATTTTTAGATGGAGCCACATTAGCAAATTATCAATTTGATGTGTTTATGGATGAAAAAGGTCCTGCCCCTTTAAGTGGATGCATCTTTAAAACAAGTAATGATTCACTTGCTATGAAATACTCTGTAGTAAATGACCCTGTACAATATTTGGGAAGAGTGATTGGAAATAAAGAAAATGATGATGGCACAAAAAGGGTTGCAAAGGATGTTTTAGCTAGGGGTGGATTAGTACAAGATTCTAGCTCTATTAAAAAGTTAGAAGATGCTTTAAGAGATGGTTTTATTTATTCTGAAGAGTTAGATGGTGTTTTACCTGGAGGTTATATTGTTAATCCTAAGACAGGTGATTGGGAATACTGTAAAAAAGGTTCTAGCGTAATTAAATATTTAAGATTAGTAAAAGGAAAGAGTCCAGATTATTCAGCTGGTGAAATGATACCTAGTTTATTTGGAAGTACTTCAAAAACAGAATTAGAAAGAAGATTAAGAGAAGAGGTAACTGGTCCTGATTCTACACAAGAAGTAGCTGCTGGTGTTGCTGGTGCTATTAAAGATGAAAAATCTTGGATTGGTAAACATTGGTATTTGATTCCATTAGGAGTTATTGTTGCTGGCGGTATTGGATACTGGATAGCATCAGGACATAATGAGGAAGAGACTAGAGTAAGTGGTGGAGAAATAGATGGTAATGGCTGGGGACACCAATAAAGGAGGACAAAGATGAAAACTAAAATTTTATTATTACCTTTATTCTTTTTACTAGCTGTAAATTTTGTATTTGCAGCTGTTGAAGTAGAATATATTTATACTGATTATGAAACAGGAAATCATTTAGAGGATGTTGATTATATTGTCTATACGTGTGAAAATTCTGATTGTTCTGATGTAAGAATGATAGGATTGCCAAATCCTAATTTTCCTTGGAACTCTAATGAAGTTCCTCCAAACTGGAATTTAATTGTACAATATCCTACACAACTTGAAACTCAATATGGGTATGCTGTTTATTTTTTTAAGGATGAATATGCTCCTATAGAGGGGTTTGCAGATTGGAGTGGAAATGGTGAATTAGATTGGGATGTTGAATTCCAACAGGGAGAAGATTGTCAGGCTTTAATACAAAATTTTGATGTTACTAATGAGGTATATCCTAATATGCCTTTAATGATAAATGTAAATGCAATAATAGACTGGGATACATACAGTCCTTTTGAACCAAATGGAGAAACTCCTGAGTTTATTCCTGTAGTGTATGATCCAAGCAATCCTGATGTTCAGATTTTTCCAGAATTTTATAATTTGTATGCTGGAGAAACAGAGATAACATTAAAGATTTATGATGAAAGCAATAATGTTGTATTTGAACAAACAAATACTGAAAATATATTCATGGGTGAATCTGTTCAAACAACTTATGTATGGGTGCCTACACAACTAGGGCAATATACTGCACGTGTTGAAGCAGATGTTGTTGATAATCAATGTGCTTCATCTATAATGAGTTATGCTGAAGATGAATTTAGTGTTATTGAACAAAATCCAGATGAGATGTGCTATACTTTAATACATGATTTTGAGATATCTGAGATTTATCCTCAAGTTGGAGATGATATTGTATTAAGTGCTAAAAAGATAAGCAATCACTTGAATAATGAAACAGGTGTTTTAACCCCTGTAGAAACTGATGTTGAGCTTACAATATACAAAAAATTATCAAATAATAATTATGAAGAGATATTTAATGAATTACAGCATCTTCCAGAAAATCCTAATCCTAATGTAGAGGTTCCTTTTGAATTTGACTGGACAGCACAGGAAGAGGGAATTTATAGTTTTGAATTGTATGGAATAGCAAATGATCCTTTATGTGAGGGAATAGAAAATCTTGGTGAAACAAAAACAATTGGAGATACTGTAATTGGTGAAATTGAGAATAATGAGCCTACAATTGAGATAGTTGCTCCTATTGAAAATCAAATCATAGATGATACATATACTATTGTATGGTATGCAAATGATTCTGATCAAGCATCAAGTACATTAGACATAAAAATAGAGTATAAAGAATATAATAGTAATAATTGGATTATATTAGAAGATGAAATAAATAATAATGATGGAATGTTTTATTGGAATACAGAAACTGTTGATGATGGACATTATACAATAAAGATTACTGTTACAGACGATGAAAGTGCATCTGCTTATGATCAAGTAAGCATTTATGTGAATAATGAAATAATTATAAATGAACCTCCTGCTGTTGATATCACAAGTCCAATAAATTTTGAGATAATATCTGGACTATATAATATAGAATGGGAAGCTTCTGATCTTGAACAACCATCAGATACATTAGATGTTAAGGTAGAATATAAAGAGGATAATTGGATGGCTTTTATGTATCCTTGGATTACTATATTTGAAAGCCCTAATAATCCTGGAAATCATTTATGGAATACTCTTCCTATAGAAGATGGAAATTATAAATTAAGAGTTACTGTTACTGATAATGAAGGAGAAGAGGATGAAGATGAAATAATGTTTACTATAAATAATGAGATTGCATTAAATCATAATCCAGAAATAATTTCAAGTCCTGTAACAATAGCCTATGTAAATCAATTATATAATTATGATGTTAATGCAATTGACATAGATGGTGATTCCTTGATCTATATGTTTGATTCATCTATTCCTCAGGGAATGACAATAGATTATTTAACTGGATTAATAACTTGGACACCTACAGAAGAAGGGAGTCATGTTATTGTTGCTAAGGTTTCAGATGAACATGGTGCTTATGATACTCAACAGTATGTATTAAATGTTTACACTCAACAAGAACCTGAACCGCAACCAGAAATACAGGAAAGAGAAAAACACAAGTTTTTAATATCCAATGTTATTGCAAAAAAGAGAGGAAATTTCCTTGACGTCTATGTTGATATAGATAACAAAGGTAACAAAAAAGAAAACGTAAACTTAAAAGCAACTATAATGGAGACGGGAGATACTGTTTATGATACTTTTAATTTATATGTTTATGACGGATATTGGAGACAATTAAGGTTTAATAAACCTTCAAAAGGAACTTATGTTATAAGAGTTGAAGCACAAAGTTCAGATTATGACGAGATAAAGTATATTTATGTGAGGGTATAAAACTTATAAATCGACGGTAAAATTGATAATATAAAATAATATAAAGTAACCACCGAAAGGTTTATAAATAAGTTTTAACTTCAAAATAACAACATAAAAAATCATAATAAAATTGAAAACTAGGGGGTTTTAAAAAATGAAAAAGTTATTGACAATATTTTTAGGGCTATTTTTATTAGCAAGTTTGTTTTTAGTTAAAGAGGTAAACGCACAAGATTTTGATATAACAAGTGCAGAAATAAATGGCATTGAATTTGAAAGTTTAGATCCAAGTATTATACCAGCAGATATTATACAAGCTGATAGAGGAGAGAGCTTGACTGTTAAGGTAAATGTACATAGTATAACAGAAGGTAATAATACAGGTAATGATACTGTAGAAGGTTTGAAGGTTAAGGCTTGGATTGGTGGTTATGAATATGAAGATATTGAAGCAACAAGTTCTATGTTTGATTTAAGTTATGGTGTTACAACACAAAAAACATTAACACTAGATTTACCTGAAGACATGGATGCAAGTCAAGATTACACATTACATGTTAAGGCTTATACTGAAGATCAAGATGTGGAATATGAATTTACATTACAAATAGAGGAAGCAAGACACTCATTAGAGATAATAGATGTAATGTTCACTCCTAGTTTGACATTAAATATGAATCAAGACCAAGATTCTTTATTTGTTACAACAAGAGTAAAGAATTGGGGTGACAAAAAAGAAGAAGATGTAAAGGTTACTGTAAGTGTTCCTGAATTAGGAATTTCACAGTCTACATATATTGATGAGTTAGTAGCTCATGAGAATAGTTGTGATGATAATGAAGAAAATTGTGATGATAATGAGGAAGACTCTGAAAGCAGTAATGCATTATATTTAGACTTGGCTGGAAAAGAAGCTGGATCATATCCTTTAACTGTTACAGTTGAATATAACAATGGATATAGTGAAGAAGAAAAAGAATATACTTTAACATTAACAGGAAGCTCTGGAACATCAACTGGAGCACAAGAAGCAATTATTGCTGCAGCAACATCATCTAAAAGCATAGCACAAGGTGAGGGTGTTGTTTATACAATAGATTTAGCTAATTTAGGAGATTCAAGTAAGGTTTATACTGCTGAAGTTACTGGATTAGATACTTGGGCAACATATAGAATAGATCCAAGTGTTGTAACTGTTAGTGCAGGAGATAATGGACAACTTTACATATATGTTTCAGCTAAGGATGATGCAGCTTTAGGCTCACATATGTTTACAGTAAAGGTTAAAGAGAATGGAGAATCTGTCAAGGATATTAACTTAAGTGCTAATGTGTCTGGAGAAACAGAACAAGCTGGACAATGGGACAACATAATAACAGGATTAGAGATTGGCTTTATTGTCTTATTAATAATATTAGTAATCTTAGGATTAATAATAGCTATTGGTAAGATGACAAAAAAGGAAGGAACAGAAGAGCCAACAAGCGGTAGTGGAGAAACTTATTACTAAACTTATTAAGTTTTTTCTTTTTTTATTTTATTTCTAATCTAATTAATATGACCAATACATTTTAAGATGGCAAAACTATTTTGTTGGTATAACCCTAATAGACCTAAAAGAATAAGTGAATTAAGTATTATACTTATTAGAGATGAAACCACTACTTTTGGAGAAATTAGAACAGCTTTGGGTGCTCAACAGATTAAATCAAGACTATATAAAGACCCTATAGATGATTCTAAATCTGTTAGGTGTGGTTCTTTTAATTTTTTGTATGAAAAAATTTTAAAAGAGGGAGAATTTGAAGAAAGATGTGAAAATTACAGGAAAGTGTGTTTAGAATTAAAATAAAATTAGTTTATTGTTAATTATTTCTGTTATTTTCTATTATTTGTTTATTGTTTAAAGTCAGCTATTAAGATTAGCTTATAAAATAATCTTTGGATTTTTATAATATTTTATTCTATATTATTTATGATTAGATATATCTTTTTTACTATAGTAATGTTTTTATATAGCTTGTTCTTTTCATAAAGTAACAAAACAAGGTTGTTAACAATGAATAACAAAAAAAAGACAGGGGTATTAATTTTCTTTGCACTATTATATATATTATGTGTATCTTTAACTAGTGTAGATGCATTTACATTAAATGCTCAAGAAACAAGTAAAAATGTATGCCCTGGAAACACAATATTGTTTACAGCCACTGTAAATGGGGATGGTTTCTTTGAAGCAAGATTAGATGGGAGCGCTTCTTCATGGTCTACTGTTGTGCCTAATAGTTTTTCTTTAAATCAAGAAACTAAAACACTATATATTTATGTAACACCTAATTCTAATGTTATTGCTGGAAACTATAATTTAAACCTGATTGTTAATGATGAGCTAGAAACTAAAACTAAGGCATTTACAGTAAATGTCAATAGCTGCCATAATGTACAGATTACTGGTCAAGAGAATAAAGAGATGTGTTCCTGTAACTTAGATGTTTATACCTATACCTTAAAGAACAATGGTGTTTATGATGAATCCTTAGATGTAAGTGTAGATGGAAGTGCAAAAGACTTCTTGACATTAAGCCAGAATAGTATATTATTGCACCCTAATGAACAAAAGACATTATATGCTTATGTTGATGTTCCTTGTGAAAATTATGGAAACTATGGTTTTGCTTTAAAGGTTCAGAACAATAATATAATATCTAGCTTTAATTCAAATCTAAAGGTAAATAATTGCTTTGATTTTGACTTAAATACCGATAAAGATTATGTAAATTTTTGTGAGCATTCTATAGAGAATATTGAAGTAAGTATTAAAAATTTGGGTGAAGAGAATAATGACTTTTATGCTACATTAGATGGGCCTGCCTGGGCTAATATTGATTCTAATAAACTAAATATCCAAAGCATGAAGGAAAAGAGCTTTAATATTGTATTTAATCCTGATTATGGTGTTCAGGGAACATTTGATATTACATTAAGGGTTAAGAGTGATTATGGAGAGATTGAGAAGATAAAAAACATGGTTGTTGATGTTAGGAAATGCCATGATGTTATTTTAGATATATTAGAAAACAAAGTGAAGATGTGCGCTGGTCTTGAGAATAGTTATGATGTTAAGATTAAGAATATTGGTGAATTTAATAAGGAATTTATTTTAGAAAAGAGTGAAGATTGGGTTGACTTAAGTAAAAGTTCCATTACCTTAAATAAGAATGAGGAAAAGACATTTAGTTTAGAGATAAAACCTGAGATAAGTTTAGAGGGCATCTATAATGTCTATGTTAAGGCTGTTGCTTTAGATGATAGTAATATTGAAAGTGAGGATAAAATAGAGATTAATATTGTAAGCAATCAAGATTGTTATATGCCTGAAATAAAGGCTGATGATTTGGATGTAAATAGAGATAGTTCTGCTACCTTGCCTATTGTTATTGAAAATAAGGGAAATGAGCCAGCAAGTTATAATATTATTGTAAGCGGTGATGGAAGTAGTTTTTCAAAGGTAAATCCTGCTTACATCAAAGATTTAGAACCAGGTAAATCTGAGATTGTTTATTTGTATTCTGCTCCTAGTTTAGAGATTAATAAAGGAATTTATAGATTAAACATAGGGGTATTAAAAGATGAGACAATATTAAAGAATAAATATATCAATATAAATGTTAAAGAGGCTGTTGAATATACAGCTGAGAAAAAGGAAAGTTTCTTTCAAAAGATAATAAACTGGTTTAATAATCTCTTTAAGGTTCCTGAACAAGTTATAGTGTTTAAAGAAGAGAAAACAGTTACTGAGAATACTAAATTCAAGTATAAAGAGGAAGAACATAACTTAAGGATTTTGAATGTAACTAATAGTTCTGTAACAATAGTTATTGAAAGCAATCCTGTAATTGTTCTTTTAGATGTTGGTGAAACAAGAAATATAGATATTACGGGTGATGGTGTTAATGATCTTACTATAACATTGGATAAGGTTGAGAATAACTTACCTTACATAACTGTTGTAGAAATATCTCAAGCATCTGATGTTGTTGAGGAAACTGATGAGACGGGTGATGAATTTACATCTGATGAATTTGAAGAGGATTTGGTTAATATAAGTGAATATGAAGAAATAGAAGAAATTGGAGATGTTGATGAAGAATTACTTAATGAAACTCCTGTTACTGAACCAATAAGTGAGCCTGTTGAAAGTCAGGAGGGAAAAACACTATTACAACAGATATGGGATTATAAAAATTATATTTTGTATGGGATCATTATTGTAATTGTTTTAATAATCTTGTTTAACATATTCAGTAAAAGCGATGAGGAAGAGGTAGATGATGAGGAAAAGGATGAGGATGAGAAAGAAAGTAAAGATGAAGAGGATGAAATAAAGGATGAGGATGAAGAAGAGCCATTAAAGGTTGGAAGATGGATCTTTGGGTTGATTATTTTAGCTGTTATTATTTATCTTGTATACAGATATAATAATATAGTGTTTGTTTATTTAAGCGTATATAAGTATTATATTTTAATTGGAATCATTGTTTTAATTATATTATTGTTATTGGTAAGATATTGGGATAATATTGTTGATTTCTTTGAAGAGGAAGTTGAGGAAGAAGAGAAAGTAGAAAAGAAAGTTAAAAAGACTGTTAAAAAGACTGTTAAAAAGAAAAGATAATAAAGAGAAAATAATAATCTTTAATAAAAATTAAGTTTTATATCTTCAGAGAAACTACTTTTGAAATTCCTTGTTGCATTGAAACTCCATAGATTTGATCTGCTTCTGAGATAACAGCATCATTATGAGAAACAACTATGTATTGGGCATCTTTAGAATATTGTGTTATTAATTTAGAGAGTTTATCGGAATTTGTTTTATCAAGAGCTGCATCTACCTCATCAAGTAGATAAAATGAAGCTGGTTGATACTCTTGTATGGCAAATATAAATGCTAAAGCTGTTAATGTTTTTTCTCCTCCTGATAAGGATCTCACATCTAAGTATTTGTTACCGGATATCTTTACTATAACGTCAATACCTGCATTTAAAGGATTTTTAGGGTCTTCTAATTCAAAATAGGCAGAACCTTTTGTGGATAATGAAACAAATATCTCTTTAAAGTTTGATGCTATAACATCGAAAGTTCTTATAAATAGGTCTGTTTTTTTGATTTCTATCTCATTCATCATTATCAAGACATCTTCTTTCTCTATCTTTAGTTTTTCAGCTTTCTCTAATAATTGATCATAATCGTTTTCAAGCTCTTCATAAATCTCTAAGGCTCTTAAGTTGACATTGCCTATGCCTTGTAATGTTTTCTCGTTTCTTTGTATCTCAAACCTTATTTCGTCTATGTTTATATTTTTCTTTATCTTTTCATTCTTTAATGGCTCGAATTCTTTGTCTAGAGCTTCTAGTTCAGCCAATAATTTTGCTTTATCAAAAGATACTGTATTTATTTTTAATTGAACAGCCTTTATTTTCTCTTCTTCCCTTACTAAAGAGGTTTCTTTTTGCTGAATAAATTCATTTATCTTGTTTCTTTTTTCAAATAAGGACTTGAAATTAGTATAGAACATCTTTTCCTTTTTCTCATTTTCCTTCAATACAGAATTTTTTTCTTTAATCAATTCATTTAATTTAGATATCTCATTTTTAAATGACTCCATCTCTTTTTCATTGTTATTCATTATTTGGTTTATTTTGTTTGTTTCTTGTTGATGGAAAGAAAGCTGTGTATTAATGTTCTTTATTTCAGAATCTAGATTAAAGATTTTTTCCCTAATGGCTTGATATTGCTTTTCTTGTTCTGTTATAGATCCTATATTTACTGTTTGTTTTTTTACCTTTAATGACTCCAGACTTTTATTATTAGATGCTATTTCTTTTTCCTTGTCTGTTACTAATGAATTAAGCTCTTTAATCTTCTTGTTTAGCTCTTGTTTTTCTTTATTTAAATCCCCTATAGGTAAAGAACTTTTTTCTATCTTTATTATTTCAGCTTCTAAGTCTGCTTTTTCCTTCTTAAATTTATAAATTAAATTTTCATTATCAATTCTTTTTTGCTCTGTATTTGAGACTAGTGTCTTTAAAGAAGAAACTTCTGTTTCTAATTTTTGTATTTTGTCTGAGAAGTCAATTTCTTTAAATGCAATGCCTCTAGATTTTCTAAAACCACCTATCATGGCTCCTGATGTTTCTGTTAAGTCACCATCTAAAGTGACCATTCTTATTTCACCTATACCTATATTTCTGGCTGTATTTAGATTGTCTACAACTAATGTAGAACCAAAAACATAAGAGAATATATTTTTGAATTTTGGATCAAATTTTATTAAGTCTATAGCAGAACCAAATACATCTGATTTTTTATCAAACTTTATTGAAGGACTTGATTTTATCTTGTTTAATGGCAAGAATGTTGCTATCCCTAATTTATTGTCTTTTAGGTATTTAATACATTTTGCTGCTATTGCATCATCCTCTACAACTATGCTCTTTAATCTAGGACCTGCTGCAACCTCTAAAGCTAATGAATATTTTTTCTCTACTTCTCCTAGTTCAGCTACTATATTATAGATTCCCTTGATTCCAGACTCTAGAATCTTTGATGTAGCCAAAGAGTCTAAAGTAAGCTGCTTAGAGGAAATGCTTTGGATGTTTAGTTTTGCTAGATCCTCATTTTTGTCTACAAGGGTTTGTCTTAGATTAGATAATTTTACAGATAATGCTGAATCCTCATTTAAGGCTTTATTTAATTCCTGATTCTTTTCCTTAAACTTATTCTTTAAGTCTTTTATGTCTACTAAAGAAGAGCTTTCAATCTTTTTGTCTATGTCTTGAAGCTGGTAGTTTAATTTATCAAATTCTCTTACAAGATTTTGCTTTTCCTCTTGTATTTTTAGTATAGCTGATTGAATATTATCTATTGATGTTTCTATATTTTCCTGGCCCTTTACATTATACTTTTCTCGTAATGTGTTAAGTTCCTTTAGTAACTTAGATTCTGATGAAGATCTTTCTGTTCTTTCTTTCTGTAAATCCTGAATTGATTTCTTTAGTTCTTGTATCTTTAAATTAAGATCCTTATCATCTAACTTAATTTGAATATTTCTTTTCTGTATCTTTTCTACCTCAAGTTTACAATTCTCTTGTCTTGTTGTTTTCTTTAATAGGTCTGTTTTAAAGTCCTCTGTATCTTTATGAAGCTTGACTTGTTCTTGTTCCCCTTTTTGTTCTATTTCCTGATTTATTGAAGAAATTTGATCCTTATATTCCTTAATCTTTAACTTTATTTCATCTATTTTTTTTGTGATTTCATCTATCTCTTTTTGATTTGTGTTTATTTTAGAGTCTATATCCTCTCTATTATCTGTTTTTCCCTTTATTTGTAAACTTAAGTAAGTAGCCTTATTCTCTTTAATGTTTTTTTCAATGTTTCTATATTCTAAAGCTTCGTCTCTTTCTTTCTTTAAGTCCTTTAATCTTGATTTTCTCTCATTTAGGATTATTCCAGCTTCCCCTAATTTAGATTCAACTTTATCCAGTTCATTTAAAGCCTTAAGCTTTTTTTCTTCATAAATTGAAATGCCTGCTATCTCTTCTATTATCTGTCTTCTCTCTAATGGTTTCATTTCCATGAATCTTATAATGTCACCCTGAAGTATTATGTTATGGCCCTCTACATCTATCCTTGCAGATGCTAGCATGTCTGTTACTTCTTGTTTGTTCATTACTGTACCGTTTAATTTGTAAACAGAAATGCCTGATCTTTTTAATATCCTAGTTATTTCTACTTTTTTGTCATCTATTGCAAAATCCTTACTGGAGTTATCAAATACTATTGAGACTTCTGCTTCTTTAGCTGGTTCTCCTAATTTGCCGCCATTATAGATCAAATTTATTGACTTTTCTGCCCTTAAGCTCTTGGCTGAGCTTTCCCCTAGAACAAAACAGATCATGTCTATAACATTAGAGTTATGCACAAATATTCCATTACCAATAAAATTATGGCAATTTGGTATTGTTAAGTCATAAACATAATCTTCTCCTTTTACCTTTTCTATAGAGGTTATTTTATCCCAGAATATATCTGAAGAGGATATGTTTTTTAATATCTGAATAATTTCTAAGGCTTTTTCTAGTCTTTCTGATGATTCTTTTTTAAGAAAATCATAAAGATTCTTTAAATTATTTTGTTTTGCATTAAATAAGTTTTTAGACCAATTATCTGTTATTGTTGATCTTGAAACATTAATGTTCTTGGCTACATATGCATTTGATATATTTAATTCTTTTAAAAATTTAGTTAAGTATTTTTGATCTAATTGTATATTATCATTTAGGTTTTTTATTATTTTTACCTTGTTTTCAAATATCTTTAGAGAGTCTATAACTCCTAATCTTGTTGGATTACATCTATTCTCATTATAAGCTGCAAATCTTGGATGTTCTTTTCTTAATGGTTTATAATCTATATAGAGAAGATTTCTACATTCTTTTATAAGGAAATTTACTTGTAAAGGTAATAAATCAATATTTGGATTTGGAATTATCTTTTTATTTAGAAATTTAGAAAGCCTTTCTTTTTTATGCTTACATCTTATAGGAATGTTCTTATATAACTTTATTAAATCTTGACTATTTTGAACATAAAGAAAATAATATTTCTTTTTTATCTTCTTTTCTGTATTTGTTGCATATTTTAGCTTTTCTTTTATTGATGAAACTATTCCAAATCTTAACAAAGAAAGCTGAACTTGATTAGCTAGATTTTTGCTTTGTGTACAATATTCAAAGCCCCTAGAATCTTTACCAACATAAGCATCACAGTCAAATAATCCAGCCAAGAAGTTTGCTAATACTGATTGTTTTGCAAATAGTATTTCTGAGGGAATATGTTTGTCTTCCTTGGTGTATTTATTTTTAAATAAATCAATAAAATAATCTGACAATTCTTTAGAATAACAATAGATATTGAATGCTTTTGATTTGTTCCAATTGCTTTCTGTGATCTTGTTAAATCTTAAACTTTTTGCTATTTTTTTGAAGTCATTTATTAATTCTTTATCTTGATTTATAAAATCTATTCTTGTTGATCTTACAATATAACCGTCTCCAACAACATAGCCTAGAAATCTTGCAATTTCCTTATTAAGGAATTTAGGAATATTATATTTTTTATTACTTTTATTAGTCTTATTAGTAATTTCTGGAAGTTTTATGTCCTTTTCAGGAAAATTTAATATTCTTGGGGTGGCAATTAAATCTGATTTCTTTAGATTTCTTACAAGTTCTGATTCTATTTTATTATCTTTAAAAATCATAACTGGATGACAACCAGTAGTTGTTACTTTTTTTCCTGTGCTTGTTGTTATTTCATATAGATAAGGCTCTCCTTTTCTTTTTATAAAGGCAGATATATCTTTTTCAACAACCTTCATGCTTTTTGGCTCTAAACCCCAGGTCTTGATATTTTCCTTATTTTCCGAAGTAAATACTCCATCATCTAACTTGATATGATAATTAGAATTATTTAAGGCAGAATCTACTATTTCACCTATATATTTTAAAGAGCCATCACTTAATAGGATTTCAGTATCCCATCTTGTGCTTTTTCCTGATCCATTTGGGCCTAGAATGAGATTAAAGTTATTACCAAAAATAAGTTCTGTTTTCTTTGCGAATGATTTAAAACCTCTAGCTGATACGGATTTTATTATTGTCATCGTTAAAATTGAAATGCTTTTTATTTATAAAGCTTTTTACCCCTTATTTTTTATTCTTTTATTATGCACTTTTAAATAAGTTCTTATGAAATATTTTAAAAAGTAATCTTCATCCTTTTGTAATGCTTTATAATAAGCTTTTCGCTTCTTTTTTTCTATAATCAACATAGGATAGCTATTATGCCATAATATATGGTTAATAATCAATCTTCCTATTCTTCCATTACCATCACCAAAAGGGTGTATTCTTTCAAATCTATAATGTGCTTTAGCTGATAATTCCACTGGATTGATTTTAGATTTAGCAATAAAACTGATTAGATCATTCATAAGTTGCTCAACATCCTGCCAGTCTGGGGCTATGTAATTGCCTATTCTTACAAGATAATCTCTATATTTTCCAGAAATATCTTGTTTTGTTTCTCCAAATATTCTTTTGTGCCATTCTAATATTATTTTATTAGAGATTATCTCTTTATTTTTTAACATATCTAGGAATACTTTAGAATGATTTTCAGTTTCTTTTATGTCTCTTAATGGTCTATTCGGAGCTATGTTCTCTTTGATAATCTCTCTTGTCTCTTCTAAGGTTATTGTAGAGCCCTCTATTGCATTTGTATTATAAGTAAAGGCTATAGATATTTCTTTTAATTCCTTATCTTTTACTGTTTCAGGATATTTCTTCCATTCTTCCTGGAAATTATTTTTTATCTTCTCTAGTTTAAGGTATAAATCTTCTTTTTCTTCTTTTATTAATTCTTTTTTTAATAGATCTATATTTTTTGGAATCTCTTTCCCTAGATATTTTTCTTTGGTTATTATCTTACTTCCTTTTCTAAATGAGTGCTGCAAATAAAGATATTCTTTATTTCCTTTTATTTTTTTTATAATTCTCATATAATATATTACCATTACAAAATATTTAAATGTTTCTATTTTAGGATTTTTGTAATGATAAGTTTAATGGTTCTAAAAAAATCGATTGGTCTTTTAGATTACTTATTAGTAACATAAATAACTTTTGGTATTTTAAAATAATTAGACTAAATTTAACTTGGATCAATAACTCTGCCTACAAATAGCATATTTCCTGTACTTTTTTCCTGTATTATAAATATGAAGGGATGGTCTGCATTAAATACTTTTGGTGGTTCTGGTGGTGGACCACTTGAACCAGATTTCATTTCAACTACTGTTGCTGCTGCCGCCTCTGTCCCATATTCTGCGACCTCTACAAATGTCTGATGAATTACTTCATCAATATAAAGTTCGCCATTTGGACTCATAACTGTTGGTGGGCTCATTCCAGTAAAATCAGCATCGGGGTACTTAAATGCTGTTGGCATTCCCATTTCTTTAAGGTCTTCTGCCATGAAATACTTGGTTTCAAACTTAAATTTGGGTAGAGCTACAACCACTTCTTCATTTTTCATGTTATCTTTCCAATCCTTAAGGTTGTTTATTGTAAATATGTTTTCGATTTCACCTATGTTATTTTCTTTTGGCAATATTATTAACATAGAAAGCTCATCTCCAAGGTAAGGCATTTCTAAAATCTGTAGATTATCTGTTTCTCCATAATTGAAATAGCTTGTTTTATGCATCATTTCAACCTCTTTATTTTGTCCTGAATTTAATCTAAAGATTCCATCTCTTGTAATTTCTACATCAAATTGATCTGACCAGTTAGCCTTAAAGTACACTGCGTTTGTAAGTACAAGTCTTGTCATATCACTAAGAATTCCTTTGGGTATTATGTCTTTTATCTTCCCGTTTGTATTATCTTCAACCCAATTATTTATTGTTTGTCTTGATTCCTCTGTATCTGTTTTAAAATCAAGGTTTGTTACACCGCCGCCATAATACTCATTAATGGTGTTAAAGTAATCCTCAATAAATGGATAATCCTCTTGAGCCCATAGGGCATTGGCTGTACTTAGCTTATAAGGCTTATCTTCCTTGTTTAGATTATTATATATTTCCGCAAAAGAAGACCTTATTGCATTTTTGTCTGATGTTAGATGAAGGACTTGTTGCATTTCTTGTGCTGTATTTCCTTTTGCACCTTCATAAGTCATTGTTAATGCAGATGATATACTATAAGGAGAGAAGAAGATATTTTCATCCTTAGATTTATATCTTGAATAAAGGTCAATAGCAAATTGATTATTGGCATCTACAATAGAATTTATTCCTTCTTCAGTTGATTGACTATTGTTTAAAAGTACAATTGGAGTATCAGGAATATTATCATCTGAGGGATTATTTTGATTGCATCCATAAGAAAATATGCTTAAAATAATTATTATAAACAAAAAAGAAATCTTTATTGAATTCTTATGACTCATAATATTTAGTTCTAATAGAAGTATATAAATTTATTTAATTTAATGTAATTTGCTTATCTAGAACTCATCTAGCTTCTTTTGTGCCTGGCTATTATTATGGTTCTTCCAAGTACTCCATGATTTTCTGAAGATTTCAGGATATTTATCATAGTTTTCTTTAATAAATCTCTGAGTAACTTCATTCGAAGTGTAGCCGGGGCCTATATTTCCGTATTTTCTTTTTAGTTGTTCAACTTCTTCTTCACGTGCGCATTTTGCTAAAATCGAGGCTGCTCCTACTGGTTCAAATTTTTCGGCGTGGTGCTCTACTACAAGTTCAACATCTTTATTTTTCAAAAGTTTTTTAACATAATTCTTATATTTTTCAATATTAGGACTAGGACAATCTAAAATTACTTTGTCTGGATTTAGTTCATTTATTATTTGGGCTGTTTTATGTGCTTCCAACCAGTTTAGATTTAAACCTGTTCCCCCATCAATTGCATGATCAATCTCTTGAGGACTTACCTTGATTATTTTATATTTTTTAGCCAGTCTTTTAATTTGTGTTTCTAGTTCAAGTCTTCTTTTATGTGTTAATAATTTAGAATCTTTTACTCCTATTTTCTTTAATTTAGGAATGTCTTTTTCTTCAAATAAAGCTCCTGCTATGAACAAAGAACCGATTACGGGCCCCTTCCCAGCTTCATCCAAGCCAAGCACTAATTTACCTTTGTTTTCAACCATTTTATTCTTCTTTAGTTTTTAATGAATTTATAATCTTAACTATTTCCTCTTCATTTTTACATTTACTCAATTCCAATCTCTTTTTTCTAGAATTAGGAAGTGATTTTGTAAAGTTTAAGGCATGATTCAACAAAATTCTATAATTATTTATTTTATATTTCTTATATAGTTTGTAGTATTCTTTAAATATCTCTATCTTGTTCTCTTTTTTGTATTTCTTGTTTTTGAAATAATCCTGAATTTGAGTAAATATATAAGGATTTGATAATGCTCCTCTTCCTATCATTATATAATCACATTTAGTATAGTTTAGCATTTTATAGGCATCTTCAGGAGTAAAAAGATTACCGTTTCCTATTACAATAAGATCTGTTTTTTCTTTTAGTCTCTTAATTGCATCTAAGTCAACTTCTTCTGAATATCCTTTTTTTATGCTTCTTGCATGTAAACATATAGCACTTACATTGTTCTTTTCAGCTATTTTTACTATCTTGTCTAAGTTTTTATGAATCCTTAGTTTTATGCTTAATGGAATTTTTAAAGAAGATAATCTTTTCAAAATCTTGTCTATTTTTTCAGGATGATTTAATAAAAAGCTTCCAGATTCTGATCTTATGATATTATAAGAGGGGCATCCTAGATTTAAGTCTAGAACATCAATTTTATTTTTAAACAATAAGGCTGTTTTATACAAAATTTCAGAATTGTTTCCGGCTAATTGTAATGTTAATGGTTTATCTTTTTTGTCTAGCTGTAATAAACTTTTATTATGAATAAGGGAATTTGCATTAAGCATTTCTGTATATGCTAAAGATGCTCCATAATACCTACATAACATTCTAAAGGCTATATCTGAGTAGTTTGCTATTGGAGCAAGAACTAATTTGTTTTTTAATCTTGGAAATTTCATCATAGTTCCTTAAAGAATTCATGTTTAAAAATATTGTGAGTGATTAGCGGGGGTTCTCCAAAGTTAAGA
The DNA here is from genome assembly GCA_043808705.1 of archaeon. Lineage (GTDB taxonomy): Archaea > Nanobdellota > Nanobdellia > SCGC-AAA011-G17 > GW2011-AR20 > JAZDEO01. The sequence continues at coordinate 46,626 of JAZDEO010000021.1, forward strand.
ACCCTTGAACTTTTCTGGATTTGAATTCGTCAGTTATTTACTAACTTCCAACGACCTTTACCCAAATCTTTTACGATTTTCCGGGTATCCTAGGGCATCTTACCCATATGAGCCTTCCGCACCATATTGATTGGATGATTCGACGGGCATTCAGGCATTTATTATGTCTCCTGGCTGCCCTATTGCAGTTATTTTCTTTTAAAAAATAATCCCCGCTGAGCAACCACTCAATTAATATTAAAAATACAGTCTTTTTAAATGTTTTTATAACACACTTAAGAATATCCTGTTAATTTTCCAACAATAAAGCCGACAAATGCAGCTGCCATTCCTATCAACATTAATTGTAAACCTTTTTTAAACCAACTTCCTACTGTCATTTTTCCCTCTATTGCTCCTGTAATAAATAAGGCAATTGCTGAAATTATTAAAGAAACTATTATTGCTATATTAATTGGAAGAAAGAAGAATGATGTTAAAGGAATAAAAGAACCTATTATTGATGCAATAAAAACAATTATTGCTGCCTTAAAGGGGTTTGTAAAATTTTTACTTAATTCAAGTTCTTCCTTCATCATAATATCAAGCCATCTTTTTTTATCAGAAATAATATGTTTAGTTATTTGATCTAGTAATTTTCCCCTAAAACCTTTTTTATAGTAAATATCATATATCTCTTTTTTCTCTAAATTAGGCATATCTTTTATTTCATCTTTCTCTCTTTTTTCCTCGCTTTGATAATAGTCTATCTCTGCCTTTGTTGATGTATATGCTACTGCACCCATTGAAACAGATTCTGCAAATGTTGCTGCTAATCCGGCTATTATGACTATTTTATGATCATTTGTAGCTATTGCCATTCCAAGAATAATTCCTAGAACATTTACAAGGCCATCTTGACCTCCTAGAATAAATTCCCTAAATAAAGAAAGTGCTTTCTTGTGTTGCTCTTCTATCCTCTTTTTTAAGGTTCTATGCATACAGAGATATAATGTAAGGGTTATATAAAAGGGTTTTGAAATATGAATTTTAGATCAAAGAAAGGGCATTATGTTTGCATGCATTAATACATGCACCACAGTTTATACATTTATTTCTATCAATTGTTACTTTATCTTTTCTTGACAATGCATTTACAGGACAGGCTTCAACACAACCTACACAAGCACCTTTACAAGTACAACTAGTGCATCTGCCGTATTTCCAGCAGCACTTTTTATAATCAATTTTTATGCTCATAATCAAAATTAAATGTTAATTGTTTATATATGTTACTAAATCAATTATGGTTTATTATTAGTTATAAACTAAGAATCTTTTTTAAAGCAAGAAACCAAGGTTTCTTAGGAACTTCCTTTAATCAAATAATTTTAAGAATTCTTCAGGACTTATTATCTTTATACTCCTAAATTCCTTTAGCTTTAATAAATGCTTATCTTTAGTTATTATGTAATCAACTTTTCCCTCAAAAGCAGATTCAATAATTATATTATCTTTAACATCATCTTTTATAATATCAAATTTTTGTTGTGGTTCTATAACTATTGAAATAGAAATAATATCTTCAACTGTTTTTTGCATTTCAAGATTTTTGTCTTTTATTTTATCTTGAATTTCTTCATAATTTAATACGCCTATAAATTCTTTAATTATATCCTTAGACAATACAAGTTCTAATTCCTTGTTTTCAACTTTTTCTATAATCCTAAAAGAATTACCCTTCCAAAAAGTAGCAGAAATTAGTATATTTGTGTCTACTGTAATCCTCATTTTTTGTTTCTAAATCTATGAATCATATCTGTAACACCCTCTTCTTTCATACCTGATTTTTTAGCAGCTTCTCTTAAGGGTCTTGTAATTTCTTCAAAGCTCTTTGTGTTTACCTTCTTCATTAACAAAGAATCATCTGTCAAAAAGAATAACACTTTATTGCCTTCCTTTAAGTCCATTTCTTCTCTTATGCTATTAGGTATGCAGATTTGACCTCTTGCACTTACAGTTCCCATTTCAACTCTTTCAACCATTTTAAACCTCCGATAAGTTATATCTTATTAATAAGATATATCTTATATATAAACCTTTCTATTTTTTATCATTAAAATTTTAAAGCAAGAAACTAAAGATTTCAGAGGAGTTTAAATTATTTGTATTATTTTTTCTTTTTGAACCACCCAATTAGAAATAGAATTCCTATAAAGAAAGCTGGACCAGCAATTATAAAAGAATATGATAACATATCCCATTCATTTGGGTTTTTTAGTGCTCTTAATATCATTAAAAAAATATAAAACAATCCAGCTAAAATAAAAACAATTCCTCCTACCCATTCATATTTCCAGGAGATTATTACAATTGCTAACAAAATAAATACTGGAATATTATGTATTAATAGTCCAAGAACAGTCCCCCAAAAATCCATTTTCGAGTCAAAGACATCTAATGAAAATAAGGCCAGGAATAGGAGAAATAATATTGATAAAATCCTTGGTGTCCAATACACAAATTTGCTAACTTTGTTAGTTTTTTTAATCTTGTTACTCTTTTTAATTTTACTAATCTTTTTAATTCTTTTTTTCATATGCTATTAACATAAGATTTAGATATTTAAAACTGCTGTTTTAAAGATAATAAAAGATATTATCACAAGTACATCAATAATGTAATCAATTTTTGATGTTTCTAATTTTTATCATTTTATCAGGCCCCTAAAAATTTAAGCAATCCGTAAACGACAAAAACTGGCCAGACAATAGCTTTTAAAAATCCCAAGACTCCCATCCAAAAACCTGTTGCTGTAGATATATAATAAACTGCAGCGCCTACAAATCCAAGACCATATACTGCATTAGATGTACTTGGTTTAGGGCAACAGTATTTGAAATTTTCTTTTATTTTTTTCTTCATTTTTCCACCTCACTAAGAATAACAACATAATTTTTTCCATATTTCATAGCGCATTTTGGGCATGTTGTATACCACATGTACTGTTTTTTGATGTTTAAATTTTTGTTTTTTGCGTAATCTTCAAAGTCTTTGCACCATTTGCCTGTATTTTTATATGGGCCTTCATATACCTTGCTTAGAAATTTTCCTGATAATGTGACATTTTCTGCATCAGGAATTTTCTTGTCAACTGCTAGATATAAATTCATGTTAAACTTAGATGTATGATCTGAGAGACATAACCAATCTGGTATTTTTGCATTTGCCTTCTCTACTTTTTCATTAAGTCTTTTCATAACACTGCCAAAGTTTAAAGGCATAAAGAAAATAGTAAACACCTTATCTTTTATGAATCTCTTGTTTTTCCATTCAATTATTTTTCCATCCCATGGTTTTGGATTAAATTTTGGACAACATTCATCCTTATCCATATTTTCACCCCCATTAAAAATTAATAAAAAAGAGTATATAAATATTTCCTAATAAGATTTAATAAAACCTTTTAATCTATTATAAAATATGATTAATAAAGCATGATTAGAAAGCTTTAAATTTTTTAAAATACTTAAAAGAGATATGACAAATAAAACAAATAAAGAGATTAGTGATATTTTCTTTGAAATTGCTGATATTTTAGAGATTGAAAAAGTAGATTGGAAGCCTCAAGCATATAGAAAGGCTGCAAGAACAATACGAGATATGAAGGAAGATATTAAAGAAATTTACAAAAGAGAAGGCACTAAAGGTTTAGATAATATTCCTGGTGTTGGATCTGGTATTTGTAAAAAGATTATAGAGTATATTGAAACTGGAAAAATTAAAGAGTATGAAAGATTAAAGAAAGGAATTCCTAAAGGCTTAGATGAATTAATGAATATAAGAAGTTTAGGACCTAGAAAAGTAGATTATCTGAATAAAAAATTAAACATAAAAAATCTGGATGATTTGAAAAAGGCTTTGAAAGAACATAGATTAAGAAATTTGTATGGATTTGGAGAGAAAACTGAAAATAATTTAATTCAAGAACTAAATCTTCCTAAAAAAACTGTCAAGAGATTTCCTTATAAAAAAGCATTTAAGGAAGCTAATTTTATTTTAAATAAACTTAAAAAATCAAAAGAGGTTCAGAGGATTGATATTGGTGGAAGTTTAAGGAGAAAAGAAGAAACTATTGGGGATATTGACATTATTGTTGCCTCTGAAAAACCTGAAATTGTTATTGAAAAATTTACTAGCCTTAAAAATGTTAAAAGAATCATTTCTAAAGGCAATAAAAAAGCTATTGTTATCTTAAAAAATAATATGCAGGCTGATATTAGAATTTTCAATATTAATGGTTACGGAGCTGCTTTACAGTATATTACAGGAAACAAGATTCATAATATAAGAATGAGAGAAATAGCTAGAAAAAAAGGTCTAAAATTAAATGAGTATGGATTATTTAATTTAAAAACAGGAAAAATGCTGAAGAGTAATGATGAAGATTCTATCTATAAAGAATTGGGCTTTGACAAAGCTCCTTTGCCTGAGGAAAGGAAGAAATAATTCTTGTTTAATTCTTTTTTATTTTATTTAATACCATTTTAGAATAGTAACAAAATGGTAAGCTTTAAATACTTGAATATTGTCCTTATTTTAGTAGTTTTTGAGGTGATAGGAATAAAAATTGAAGGGTCCTATCAAGATATTAAAGACATTAAGTTTATGTAATTGTTTTATAGTATTAGTTAGTATTATTTTTTTGCTTAGCATTATTTCTTTAAATTCCTTAGATGTTTATGCATCAGAAAGTTATACTGCTTATGTTCCTTTTAATAGTAAAACTTTAATGAGCGATGATGGAAATATAAATTATTATCATCATGACTATTTGGGGAATGTTGTTGTTAAAACAGATAATGAAGCTGATATAGTATGGGAAGCTGACTATGAGCCTTTTGGAGACACATTTAATGAGCAAGGAAGCAATGAATTTAGATTTACTGGAAAGGAACTAGATGGTTCTGGATTGCATTATTTTGGAGCTCGTTATTATGACAAGGAAACTGGAAGATTCATTTCTGCTGATAGTATTGAAGGGAATATTGAAAAGCCTCAAACATTGAACAGATATTCTTATGTTTTGAATAATCCTTTAAAGTATAATGATCCTACTGGAAATGTTCCTGGTAATGCAAATAGTGATTTTGTAAATCCTAGTGTACAAAATCTTGTGGTTGAAGGTTCTATGCCTGATGCACCACAGTCTATTAAAAATACATTTGAGGGGGCTTTAGTTTATGGTTCTATATTTGATTCTATTCATGTTAACGTTGGAGCAGGTGTTAGAGCTAGTGCATTAGAATTCACTCCTGTAAACTTCTTATGGAGCAGTGAAAGTGAAAATCCTTATTTAACAACTGATTTTAATCCTGGACTTAATGTTAATGGTGTTAAAGGAAAAGTAACAGATGATAGTTATGGCTTTGGTGTTAGTGGACCTCCTGGTTCTCTTAGTGTTAGAAGTTATAATAATGGTGCTAGATCAGTTACTGTAGGAATACCTGGTTTAAATGCCGCTACTCCTGACAACACATTTAGCGTTGGTGTTAGTCCCTCTGTAACATTTTATACATCTGAAAAGGGTTTAGAAAAAAATCTTGGCAGATTAAGAAATACTGATATTAATCTGCCTTTTTTTGATTTCTCAGGTGAAGATCCTTGGATGGGTGGTGGAGAATGAAGAGATTTTTAGCTTATACAGGTTTAACAGCATTATTATCAACACTTTTACTTATACCTAAAGATAGTTCAACAGGTGATTTTAGGAAAGTTCAAAATTCTCCTATTGGTCCGTATGCAAGTGGTCTTTTAAATGCAGAAACTGTTGGTGAACAAATTGGATATTCAAAAGGCATTGATTCTATTTTAGTTAAGGAAAATAATCAAATTATGAAGGATAGTACTGTAACTCCTGAAGAGGCTTCTATGTTTATTAAAGATTATAGAGATGAATTAGAACAAAGGTTAAGGACTGGGAAGGATGGCAATCCACAATTTTTTTATTCAACAGCTCATGCTTATCTATTTTCAGGAATTCATTCATTACTTCTAGAAAATAATAAAGGATTTAATGAATTGTATATTTCAAGAGATTGTTTTAAAAGCGCATTTGAGAGATATTATGCTTCTATTGTTTCTGGAGGAGTACAGAATGATTCTGATAAAGTAAAGCTTCATGATGCAACCATTTCTGCTGGATCAGGATATTATCAAACTTCATATTATTTGGCAGTTAATTTCCTTAAACAAGCTGAATCTTTTGCAAGTGATGATTCTTTAGACACTGTTGCTGTAAAAGAATATTATGGATTAGCTAAAAAAGAATTAGATGATTTATATCTTACCATGAAGGGAATTTATAACATGAAATTAACAGGAATAAATCCTCAATGGAGAAATAGTCTTTCATTTGATGATAATAAATTACAAGAATTATATCAAAGGTTAGATGATATAGGACAAGAGATCGGTGTTTATGGGGAAAAATAGAAAATGATGAAGATAAAATCAAAAATAAAATCAAAGATATTAGAATTAAGATCTTGTTTATTTTGTTTATCTTTAATTTTTATTTTAATGAGTTCTGTTTCAGCAACATTAGAAATTTCTGGTGCTAATGATTATGAATCTGGTTTTGATCCTGATAATGTTTATAAGTTATCTGAAACTGATATTGTTAGCCCATCTTCGGGAACATTTATTATTAAGGATACAGATGTCTATTTACCTGGAAAAAATGGTCTGGATTTAAAATTAGAGAGAACTTATAATTCTGGAGTATGGATCAATAGGATTAATGGAGATCCTTCTAATGACAATATTGGACAATTAAAGGAGTTTAGTTATTTAGGGATAGGATGGCAGCCGTTTAGTTTTGGCATGTTAAGATTAACCTGGTCACAAGGACCATCATCAAGTTTCTTTTATCCTGGCGGGAGTTATTTAGAATTTGGAGATGGTAATCAGTATAAAATCTTTTTAGATCAAACAGGAACAGGTTATTTAATAGAAAATCATCCAGACTGGAAACTTGAAGTAATTCCTGGAGGTAGTTGGCCTGATTACAGACTCATTAAAGAGGACGGTACAATTTATTTCTTTGAGGGGAATGGATGTATGGCAAATACTATAACCTTATCTTTTATGGGTTCTCCCACCAATGTTGGAACATCTAAATATTGTTATGTTACTTCAATAACAGATACTAATGAAAATAGTATAAGCATACATTATAAAGATATACCGGCACATTATGGTTCTACTTGTGAAACTGGTTGGAGTGGAACTAATGAAAATGTAATACTACCACAAAATTCTGGGGCAATAGATTATATTGTAGATAGCTTAGGAAGAGAGGTTCATTTTTATTATAACATAATACAGGATGACCCTTATCTTGTTTATGGATACGGTACTTGTTATATTGAGCATTATATTCTTGATAAATTAACATATAGTAATACAAATAATGAGTTGATAACTGTAGATTATACTGTAACACAGTCTGATGAAGGAACATCTTTTCCATTAGGTAATACATTAGCCTGGGATGAACATGAATATAAATTAGATAAAGTTGAGATAAAGAAAGGAAACACTTTATTAAAACCAAAAACATATTATTATTATAATAATTATGGTGAACTTGAAACAGTAATATATAATAAGAAAAGTGAGTTGCCTGACTCTCATTTAACTCAAGACAGTAAAGTTGTTTATGGATATGATAAAGTAAAAAACCAATATAGTGATGTATCTGCTATAAATCAAGCAGGTTATAGCAGTAGATTAAAAGATAAAAAAGTATATGATGGTATGAATAATATGTATGAATGGCAGTATAAATATGGAAACGGCCAAACATATTATGATAGTTCAAATGGTGCTTTAACTCAAAGAACATTTTTACATTGCGATGACACGGCTAGTCCAACAGCCACAAATTGTGCTAGCTCATCAACAAGAGTAGGTCCTACAGAGACTGGTGGTACAGTAATAAATAGTTATAAACAGGTTAAGGTAATAAATCCAAATGGTGATTATGTTGTCAATAATTATTATGGAACAAACCAAGATTTAACTAATATATATCAAGGATGGTGTGCTATTAGGGATACTTCTGGATTATTAAAAAATAGTACATTTTTTGAATCTAACGGAAATACTTTAAAGATTGATCAGTATGGGAATGATTTTTATGAAGTTGACATTGATGTAAATGGATGGATAATAGTTCCTTATGGTGACAAATACTGTAAAGCATTATTAAAGGAAAAAAAGATAATAGAATATGACTCTTTAGGAAATAGTAAATTAAAACATTCTGAATCTTATAGTTATGGACATTATGTAAGTGGTGTTGTGCCTTGGATGCCTGTTTGGGTTCCTGATCCATATGATAATATAAAATCATATAGTGGGGGCGGTTATATAGTTGATAGAGCAGAATCTTCAGGAATAGCATATACTTTAAATTATACCTATGAGAGCAATGAAGATTATAAAGAAAAGAACGTTCTTAATAAGGTTGAATTAAAAAAGAGTATTGCTGGATATTCTGCTCCTTGTCTTGGTGGTGGAAGTTATAATGTCTCAAAGATAAATAATGAATATGATTCTGAAATAAAAGGTAATATTATATCTGAAGAGCAAACAGGAATACAATATATTAATTTTATAGAAAAAGATATTACTATTACTAAAAATTATGAGTATGATGATTATGGTAATGTAATAAACGAGATATATCCTAATGGAAATAATTTTGAAACAAGATATGATAATGGTTTTGATGCATATCCAAGTTCTGGATGGAATGATGAATATGGCTCTGAAAGCAATCCTGCATGGGAAAAAGAATATTATGATAATGGGTTATTAAAGCAGGAAAACAATAAGAATAATGGAATTACAAAATATTATTATGATGATTTAAACAGAATAAAAAAGATTGTTTATCCTGGAGATACTGAAACTCAGTCAAGTTTAGAATACACTTATTATGATTTTAAGAATAGTGTAAAGGTTAAAAGTAAAAAAACGAATAATGTTTACAATAACGACATTTATTACTTTTATGATGGTCTCGGAAGATTGATACAAAATAAACAGAATAATGTTGATGGAGATGTTCTTGTTTCAAGCATAAAATATGATGGTATTAATAATAAAATTTATACTTCTGAAAACTATGTTGTTAGTGGCAGCTCTTCTACTTACAGTGTGCCTAATTGGTTTAATCTAATATCTCAAAATAAGGTTAATAGTTATGAATATGATTTTCTTAGTAGAGTAACAAAGAAAACAGATTTTGATAATACTTTTATTCAAATAAAATACGGTCCTTTATGGAAAATAGTAATAGATGAAAATGGAATTAAAACAAAATATGATTATGATGCATATGATAGATTAGTAATGGTTGAGGAAAATTATGTTGAATGTAATAATAATGATGTAAGACCTTGTCCTAAACAAATTGGCGTATGTGAAGATAGTGAACAGACATGTAGCAATGGGGTGTGGCAAGATTGTGATTATGGAAATAATTATTGGTATTATGAAGTAATGTACGGAGAAAATACATTTAAATGTGTAGATGATTTAGATAATGACTGTGATGGTTTTACAGATAATGAAGATAAAGATTGTTCTGAATGTGAATATACTCTTCATATGCCTGGCAGTTATGGAACTTATAAACAAACATCTAATTATTGTGTAAAGCAGGCTGGTGTGTGTGAAAATTCACAGGGTTCTATGAAATATGAATTTGGAGATAGTTTAGTTTATCTTTGTACAGTCTATGATTATGGGCAAGATTATCAAAGAATTGAGGTTAATTGTAATGATGACCTAGACAATGATTGTGATGGATTAACTGACGAGAGTGATGACTGCAATAAAATAATAACACAGTATCATTATGATTCTTTAAATAATTTAATAAGGGTTGTTGATCCTCGGGGAAAGATAATTGAAAAATACTATGATGGATTAAACAGATTAAAATATAGTATAAGTTATGACAAGGGATTAACAGAATACATGTATGATAATAATGCAAATATAGTTGAGAAGATCACAAACAATCTTTTAAAAAATAATAATTTTGAAAATTTAGATGAGTTTTGGATTTTTGATTCTGGAGTTAGTCTGAATAGTAATTCTTATTTTGGTGAATATAGTGTAAAGGCTAGTGGAAATTATAAATACGCTAATCAGGAAGCTTATATTTTAGGTTCTCAGGAATATATCTTGAGTTTATATGCAGAAGCTGAAAGTAAAAACTTAGGAGTTATAATATACTTATATGATAAATATGGAAATGAAATAGACCCTGATTCTGTATCTATAGGAACTGGTTGGAGTCCTGGTTGTGGTGCTGATCATCATTGCTGGTATTCTGGATCTATTCCAGTAGAAGAACAGTATTCAAGAATAATCTTGCCTTATTTTAATACTCCTAGTGGTGCTAATAAAATTAAGATAGGAATAGGGGCATCTGTTACTGGTTCTGGTTATATTTATATTGATGCTATACAATTAGAAAAGGGAACAGAAGCAAAACCTTATTCCTTAACAGGATATGAGTATAATGCATTAAATGAAGTTATTGAAACAAGTTATCCTGGATTGGTTGAAAATTGGGTTGGGATATAAAAATGATTAAACATAAAATAAAATCAAAGATTTTGGCTTTAATATTTGCAACTTTTCTATTAATTGGTGTTTTTTTTGTTGGTGCTGATGGAGAATTGATTAGTGATGATAATGGAAATAACAATATTAATTACGGTGAATCTATTGATACTAATATAGAACCGGGGTCTTGTACTTGTACTATAATAGGAACGGGATATATATGGCAGGGTTCTTATTGTGATTTGGCACCTAATGGAGACCATTGTACTGGAATTAATCAACCAAGTTGTAGTACTATAATAAATCCTCAATATCCTCAACTAATAGAGAGTTGTGGTTGTAATTGTATAGGACCAGATCCTGCATGTATTGAGGGACAAACACAACCTTGTCCTAATCAAAATGGGGTTTGTTCTGGATCTTTTGAGGTATGTAACCAATATGGACAATGGCCTGGATGCAATACAAATACTTATACTAATTGGGCAAATTCTCATAATTGGGTATATCAGGCAAATAATGAGTTAACATGTAATGATAATCAAGACAATGATTGTGATAATTTCTCAGATTGTTTGGACAGCAATTGTAATATTGATCCTTATTGTTTACAGGGAATCTGTTTAAACATAAATTATTATTACAATGATGAATGTGATGATGCAGATGAAAGAAATAGCTGGGGGAAAATTTGTAAAGTTGAAGATTGTTCTAGCACTATAGAGTATTGGTATGATGACAGAGGAAATGTAATAGAGCAAAATTTTACAATTGATGGTTATTCTTTTATAATTGAATATGAATATGACTCCAGTAATAATTTAATAAAAGAGGAATTACCGAACGACAAAGATATAGAATATTTTTATAATGAACTTAATCAGGTTGAAAGAGTTGAATATGATAATAAGGATGTAAGTATTTATTATACACAAGAAGGTTTTTTAGATAATCTAATTTATGAAAATGATGTTGATGTTGATTATAGTTATAATAATAGAAATATAGTTGATGAAATAAATATTGACTCTGGTGCTGAGAACTTATTCAATAAGGAATATGAATATGATAATGTTGGGAATTTAAGATTTTTGAATGAGGATGGAAATTTACTGGCTGAATTTGTTTATGATAATTTATACAGATTGATTAGTGTTGATGATGATAATTATTATGATTTTAATATATTAAATTTTCAATATGATAAATCTGGAAACAGGTTAAATAAAAATCAAGATGGAAATAATGCTGTTTATAGTTATGAAAGTTCTAGCAATAGATTATTGTCTGTAAATTCTGGTTCTGGTTATAACCTTGAAATTTACGATAATGCAGTAGACAGTTTACTTAGTTTTGATTATGATAGTTCTGGCAATTTAGTTAAGGTAAATAATGTCAAAAAATATTATTATAATATTGATAATATGCTTGTTTCTGTAGACATAAATAATAATGGTTATGCAGATGAACAATATTCCTATAATTACAAAAATCAGAGAGTTAAGAAGGCTTATGGTTTAAGCCAGGGTCCTTATTTTTATGAAAATTCTGGAACAATCTATTATGTTTATGACTACAAGGGAGATTTAGTATATTCTTTAAAGAAGACTTTGGGAAATACTCCTGTTACTGCTCCCACTACTGGAGCTATTTTAATGCCTGATACAGATGATGGTATTTAGTAAGGGTATTTAGTCTTTAATTTTATTAAATAAAAACCTTTAAAAGTATTCTATTTCACTTTCTTTATAGCATATAATGCATTTATAATGCCGAGGTCGCATAATCTGGTAGTGCGCAGGACTGCTAATCCTGTTTCCTTCGGGATATCGGGGTTCAAATCCCCGCCTCGGCGCTCTATTATAAATGGTGGCGTATTATTTTGAGTTAAAATTTAGAAAAAGAATTCTAGGTGTCTACAAAACAGTATAGATATAGTCACCCAAAAACGAAAGATTTATATACTACTATTAACTTTTAATTAATAGTTATTAACAAAATGGAAATAGCAAGATTTAAGCAAATATTAAGAGTACTTTTAAAGGATTTTTCAGTAAAACACACTATAACCTCTTTAGCAGAAGAGATTAATATAAGCAGAGTAGGCATTTGGAAAATTCTTAAAAAGATGGAGTCTGAAAATCTTATTGTTTTATCTCAAATAGGAAGAGGAAAAACTAGTACTTTTATAATAAGATTAAACTTTGAAAATATCCTTACAGAAAAAAATCTTGAGTTAATACTTACTGAGAATTCATTGAAACATGAGAGATGGTTAAACAGTTTTTCTGAGCTTAAAGAAAGAGTAGACTTTTTAATCATATATGGGAGCATTTTACATTCAAAAGACGCTAGTGATATTGATATTTTGGGTATTGTTTCTGAAAAGAAAAAATTTAAGGAGATTGAAGAAGTTCTTTTAAAGATTCAAAAAACTCAAATAAAAAAGATACATATTTTGAACTTTACAAATACTGAATTCAAGAATGAGTTATTAAAGAACAACAAAGTATTCATTGATGCAGTAAAGAAAGGAATTATTCTATTTGGACAGGAAAGATTTATTAAGTTTATTAAAGATATTACAAAATGATGAAAGAAGTAAAAGAATGCTTTATGAATGCATTAAAAGATGAGAAAAAAGGCAAAAAGCATAAAGGCCTTCTTATTGTTAAACAAGATATTAACAAAGCAAAGGAATATCTAAATAAGGCAAAGAAAAATTTGGAGTTATGTGATTTATACAGAAAAGAAGGTTATGATTACAAAATTCCAGAAGAATGGTTCTATACATTATATTATTGTGCATTAGCTATAATCTCAAGATTCGGAATAGAAAGCAGAAGCTAAAGATGTACAGCAGCCTTCTTGAGGTATGCAAAAGACAATAATTTAATAGATTATGATGACGAGTTTATTGACAGAATTATTGTATACGAGGAAAAGGATGAAAAATCAGATGTTGATGAAAGAGAAAAATCAAGGTATGGCTCTTCTGTAAAGAGTGAAGAGATAGCTAACAAATACAATTATATGACTGATGTGTGCAAAAGAGCAATTTCACAATGTGAAGAAATAGTGTTTTCTGAAAAACAGTTTAAGGTTCCTAAAGAGTTAATCCAATAAGTTAGTTTATTAATTTTGTAAAAAAATTCTATAAAAAATTTAGAAATCAATAGAAGAGACTATTTTGTCTATTAAAACTCTATAGTAAGGCGCTTTAATTTTTATTTTTCTTTTATTCTCTCTTATGTTTATTAAATTATTTCTCATCTCTAAACAAAAACAGTATAAAAGGCAAATTCTCTTCTTTTACTAAGTTGTTTATTCTTAATTGGAATTCTTCCTTTGTCCTATAATATTCCATAATGTATTTTATGTCTTTTTTTGAGCTGTCCACAAATTCGTTTCTTATCTCTTTTTTAAGCCTTAGTATGCTGTTAGATCTATCGCCTTCACAATAATAGAGTTTACCTTCTACCTTTATAGGATTTAGTCTGGGTTTTAATAAATGCATATTTCCTCAAAGCAACTTTATATGATATTATCACCTCTATACTATTACCTCTATATTACTACCTCAAATACTCAAATAACAAATCACCCAAAGGATATATGTAATAAGGCAATGTAATTTATAAGTATTTTCCTTATAGCTTATATAAAACCTTAAAATTTATAAGATAGCTTATATTTTTATAGAAAACACAAGATTTATATATTTTAATGCCTTTATAGAATATAAAGAGGTGATAAACCTCTAGATTAGTTCTAGAGAAATTTAATGTAAATAATCTAATATAAATATTTGCATAATTGGGGGTGCAATATGAAAAGAAAAGTAATTCAAATAGCTAAGAGTACAAGTGTTGTATCTCTGCCTAAATCATGGACACAAGAATACAATATAAATAAGGGTGATGAAGTTTTCTTGTATCAAATTAAAAACAATATACTGATTAAGACATTAAATCAAAAGTCTGATGAGGTTGTTTTAGATATTACTGGATTGGATTCTGACTTGACTTGGAGATATCTAATTACAGCCTATAGAAAAGGAAGTGAGATAATAAAGATAAGATACAATCAAGATGCTACTGAAATATTACAGACTTATATTAAGGATTTAGTTGGAATGGCAGCAATAAAGCAGAAAGAGAACATTATTGTTCTTAAGGATTTCTTTTATAATTACTCTGAGATAAATGCAAATAGCTTGATTAAGAGGATATTTAAATTAGTCATTGACATGTCTAATGACATCTTAGTTGCTATAAAAGATAAAGACGTAAATTCATTAAAAGGCGTAAATTATAGAGATTACAATATAAACAAGTTCACTAATCTTTGTTTAAGGATCTTAAATAAGAATATGTGTGAAGATTATAATAAATCCTTAAGTATGTACAAATTTGTTTCTCTTTTAGAAGAGATAGGTGATGAATACAGAAGAATGGCATTAGTGTTTTCAAGAAATGTAACTAATTTGGATAATGAGACATTAGAATTATTTAATGAAGTAAATATTTTATTGAATGAATGTTACAATTTGTTTTATGGATACTCTAAAGATAAATTAATTATCTTCCATGATAAGGCTAATGTTACATTAGACAGATTAAAGAAAAGCTATAAAGCCAGGAAAAATGGACAGGTTTTAAGCAGCTTAGATACTATATTGCATTTAATTAAGAACTTGTGTGAGGAATCTTTAGTTGTGAGCATTTAATAATTATTTTAGATAAGAGGTATAGATTTAGCCTTATATCCTTTACCAGGAACATATAGAGTTAGGGAATAGTTTGTACCATATCCTTCATTAAGGGCTAATACAGCCAGTTTTACAGTATCTGCCAGAGATTCATCAAAAACATCAATAAGTTGTGTTTTTGTCCTATATTGGATATGCCTGACATTTAAGATTCTTTGTTTTTTCTCTCCACTTTCTTCATTACTAACACTGTCTAAAGAATAACTTGCAGTACATAATCCTAAACCTTTAGATTCAGAACAGCTTAAATTAACTATAAGCCTTAAATCTGGTCTTGATCTTTTTAGTCTATTTAATAGAAAGGTTCCATGAGCCCCGATTTCTGACCTTAGAGACATATTACTATTTAAAAAAAAGAAAAAGTATTTAATTTCTTTTATTTCTTTCTTCTACGGGCTTTTGCTTTTTTTCTAACTCTTCTAATTGGCGTTTTAATCTTTTTAATCTTTTTAATTTCCTTAGTTTCTAATTCTTTCTGCTTCTTTCTTCCTTTATGTTGCTTATACACTAGGTATAGAACAAATAATATTATTATTATACCTGCTAGCAGAAGTAGTTTTGCAAGTACAGCCAATATTATTAGAACAATAGCCAGAAAGAACCATATCTTTGGATCTCTTTCTTTTAAGCCTCTTTTTATTTTTTGTTCGTACTTCATTTTTATTATTTTAAGTATAAATTTAATGATATATAAGGTTTTCTTTTTATTTGTTTATATTTTTAAAAAAAAAGAAAAATTAAAATATAGTTACTTAGAAAACATTTTGCTTAATAAAGGTATCATTAATATTACAGTTATTATAAGATATATGTACCACTCAAATCCTAGAATAAAATTCAAAAACCCTGGCCATGCTGTTATTAAGAATAATGTTGTGAAAAAAACACTTAGCTTTAGAAGTGAGAAATCATACCACTTCATCTTTTTCTTGCATTTTTCAAGCATCTTTGATAGACACATTAAAAACACCTCCTTTTTTATTTAATTTCTTTTTAATTTCTTTTTAATTTTAAACAGATTCTAGTTGTTCTATCCTTTTTTCTATTATTTCTATGTATTTTTCCCTATCTAAGACATTTTGTAATTTATCTGCTAGTTCATTATCACCTAAAGAATTCCTAATCCATTTTGCAAAATCATTTTTCTTATTATCACTATTTATGTGATATATGAATGTTTTATCTGAACATGATTGGATATCGGTTAATAGTTCATGTATGTTTCTTGCAACAACACCATCAGAGAACCAGAAGGCATCTTCAGGTTTTGTATCTGATAATATCTTTCTGCTTAATTCCTTTAGATTTTGATTGGACATTTGATTGGCCATTACATTTGTCGCAGGGTACCCAACAGTTTAGTGTTGGGAGGAATGCGACCCTCCGTTAAGTTTTTCTTTAACATTTTGATCATAATGTATGCGCAAGGAATTTCGCGCATACACCAAGTTTTGTGTAGCGTGAGCTA
>JAZDEO010000022.1:0-2097 GCA_043808705.1 archaeon
AAAACTTTCCAGAGAATCAAAGATAATTTTACAATTTCTTTTCCCCGCAAGTTGAAGATAAAAGGCAAGAAAGACCTGGTTTCAGTTTATACCTTAAAAGGCGAAGAGAAAAAAATTAGTTTTCTGGAACAAAAGAAAAATAGCCATTCACCTTTTATGGGGAGAGAAAAAGAATTAAAAAATTTAAAAGAAGCTTTAAAAAAATCCTACCAATCAAAGGGACAGGTAATTGAGATAAGCGGTGAATTAGGAGTAGGGAAATCAAGATTAATTTTAGAACTTACTAAAGATACTTTAGCTAAAGAATTTAATATTTTATCCGTTAATTGCTCGTCCTGGGAAGAATCAAAACCTTACGCCCCCTTAAGTGAGATATTTATTAAAATCTTTGGAATAAAATTGGATGATGATCTTAAAGAAATTGATAAGAAAATAGAAAATAAAATAAAAGAAATTGATTCTTCACTATTATTTGCTTCTTCCTATTTTTTAAGACTATTATCCTCAAAGATTAAATCGCTGGAAGAAATAATGGAGCAATCAAAAGAAGAAAGCAATTTGTTTATTAGAGTTGTGAAAAAATTACTGTTTAGTTTTTCTTCTCAAAAACCTCTTCTGATAATTATTGAAGATATGCAATGGATTGATGATGCATCTGCGGAATTTTTAATTCAATGTTCTAAAGAAATTAAAGAATATTCCATTCTGCTTATATATAGTCTTAGAGAATCACTTAAAAAGAGAGATTCTATTGCCGAGTCCAAGAGAATAAAATTATTACCCTTAAAAAATACTGAATCTGATAAGCTAATAAGCTCATTGATAAGAGAAAATGATATATATAAATTAATGAAAGATAAAATAATTTCTACTGCCAATGGAAACCCCTTGTTTATTGAAGAAATTATCAGGGGGATTGAAGAAAGAAGGTTATCGGCTGATAAAGATAGATTAGGTAATTTTCCAGAAATTTTTGCTGATTTTCAAATACCAGATACTGTTCAGAGTATTGCCCGAGCAAGAATTGATCTGCTTCCAGTTGGATTAAAAGAGATATTATATCAGGCATCAGTTTTGGGAAGATATATTGAAATAAAAATTTTACAAAAAATTACCAATCTGGAAGTTAAAATATTGTTAGAAATGATGAAAGAATTGCAAAAACATGAATTTATAGAAGAAGTAGAAAAGGCACCACAGTCTCCACAATATTTTGTCTTTACTCATTCGCTTATCCAAGAAATAGCTTACAATAGTCTTCTTTTTAAAGCCAGAAGAAGTCTGCATAATAAGATAGGGACAGTTATGGAGGAAATGTATTTATCTAAAATCGATGCAAAAGTTGAAGAATTGGCTTATCATTTTAAAAACAGTAATGACAAAGAAAAAGCTGTTTTCTACTTAAATAAAGCTGGAGACAAAGCTCAATCATTATACGCTTTTTCCAATGCGATGAATTATTTTCAGGATTGTATCAACGTTTCAGAAACTACAAAATTTGAAAAGGAACAACTGGCTCAATTTTCAGAAATCTATAATAAATTAGCTTTCTCTCAATCAACGGTGGGTAAAAGAAAAGAAGCAGAAATAAGTTTAAATAAAGCCTTAGAGTATTGTAGAAAAACTCAGGACAAAGATAATGAATCTTTAATATTAGTGAGTATGGGGAACTTATATGGAGATATGGGGCAGTGGGATAAGGCAATTGGATACTTTAAAAATAGTTTGTTGATTAGTGAGGAAATAAATAATTTAAGAAGAAAAGCAAGCATCTTAAAGGGCATAGGGTTAGCATGTCTATTTAAGGGTGATACCTCTACCGGATATTCTTATCTCAAAGAAAGCATAAATATTTGCAAAGAGATAAAAGCTTTAGATGTTTATGCGATGGTTTTAAATAACATTGGGATATATTATGATATGTTAGGTAGGTGGAAAAAGGCAATTGAAGCATACAAAGAAAGCCTATCCATTGCTAAAAAGATTAAAAATATTATTGTTATTTCAAATATTATGAATAACATTGGATTTGCCTATTCTTCGTTAGAAGAATCTAAACAAGCCATTTATTATCTAAAGGAAAGTGTTAAAATAGCT
>JAZDEO010000023.1:0-12647 GCA_043808705.1 archaeon
TTTTATTTATAATGATTATTAATCTATTTTACTATTTTATCTTTGTTCCAACAAATCTTCTTCCATTCAAATAATTTTCAAGATTCTTTAAACTTTTACCATGGATAATATTGACTTCAATCCCATTATTTTTAGCCTCTCTAGATGCAACAGGGTCAAAAGGCACATTTAAACCAGGACTCCATTTCTTAGGCATCATCTTAATAAAATTATCCCAGGAAATCTCTTTTATAGGTCTAGCATTACTATGCTTTTTAGGATCTTTATTAAATACATAATCTGTATTTGTCAGATTAACAACACTCTTCACATTAAAGTGTTTAGCCAAAATTATAGAACAATAATCTGTACTAAATCCAGGCTTCCATCCACCAGATATAAGCACCTTTTCCTTAAATTTTATTTCATCTTCAAGATTTTTTAATACCCTATTATGGGCAAACTTATAGAATATAGCTCTTAAGAGATGGGCATTAACTCTTGTTCCATATATACCAAGCCAGTCAACATCATAGTCTCTTAAATCATGAATATGTTTGGCAGCATCCTGATAGTTTCTTGCAGTTTTGCCTCCACCAGTAATAATAATAAATCTAACACCTTTTTCAACATATTTTACAATTAAGTCATGAAATTCTTTTAAGAAATTAACATCAATTTTGTCTGGAACAATCAAAGAGCCACCAACAGAAATAACAATCAATTTTTTCATAAAAAAAGAAAAGAGATATTATTTAATAAATCTATCTAAATCCATAGCTTACGCTTACACTTGAAGTTACTTCAACGCTTCCAGATTCTATCTCTAAAGATGAACCCTCCATAGCAACATCAGCCATTGCAACATTTCTGAAATAAGGCATATAATCTATGCTTGTATCAGAAACTCTAACTATATCAGTTATTTCTACTTTTAATCCAGAAGCTATAGCTTCAGCTTTCATTCTTGCAGAATCAGTAGCTTGTTTATACCCCTCAACTCTTGCTAATTCCTTAGTGTCATCCTTTAATGTAAATTGTATTCCATAAATATTATTTGCTCCAGCTTGTACAACCCTGCTTAATATTTCTGGAACAGTATCAATCTTGTCTGTATCTATATTTATCATGTGTGTTACAGTATATCCTGTTATATTACTTCCGGACTGCCAATCTCTATTAGGATATATATTATAGGATTGTGTTTGATAATCCTGAGATGTTAATCCTAATTCTTCTAAAGAGGAATATATTTCATCTGAAACCTCTCTATTTTCAGCTTCTGCATCCTGAGCATTAATATTTTGTGTTTCTATGCCAACAGATAATGATGCCTTGTCAGCTGGCTTCTTTATTGTAGATGTTCCTGTAACATCAATTGTTTTTTCATTACTTTTTGAAAAACCAGTTAGTTTAACAACACTTACAATCACTAATCCCAGTACTAATAATATTATAACAGTTCCAATTATGGTTGAATTTCTCATTTTGACCTCCAGTACCTCCAGTTAAACATTTAATTATTAATTATACATCTAACTAAAATAATTAACATTTTAAACTTTACTATTTAGTACTATTTAATAAATCAAGTAAACATAAAGCTCTTCAAAGAATATTTTCTTAGTTTCTAGACATTTAAATTTTAATTTATTTTTTTTAATTAAAGAATCTATCTTGTTTTTATTAGTCAAAGAAGAAAACACAATAAATGCCTTTCCATCCTTATTAAGATGTTCTTTTACTTTATTCAAGAATTTTTCAAGAATCTCATATCCATGTTTTCCTCCTGTTGTGGATAAAGCACTTTCTAAATCTTCTCTATTATCTCTAGGCAAATAAGGTGGATTAAATATTATTAAGTCAAATCTTCCTTTAATATTCTCAAATAAATCAGATCTTACAAACTTTAGATCATTAAATTTTAAATCCTGAATATCAGAAGCCAGAACTTTTTTTGTATATTTTAAAGCCTCTCTAGCCAATATTCCAGAACCTGTTCCTATATCAAGAACAAAAGATTTACTATTAACATAATCTTTTATATATTTCAACAATAAGTAAGAATCATCAGATGTTTCATAGATCATTTTTTCTAAACTATTTCAATGCCTTAAAATATTCCTTTATCCTCTCTAATATGGATTGAATATAAAATTTCTCTATCTTCTGCTCAAATATATTCAATAATTCTTCATTTTCATTAATCCTGTATTTATTATTTATATTTTCAATTAAAAATAAATCCTTCAATCTTTTTAACTGTCTCCTTATATTAGAAGAAGCTATTCCCCTTAAAGGTAAATTATATTGTTTTCTTATTTCAATAACTTTTTCTTCAATCTCCTTAGAATCCAACATGGAATTTTCCTTAATAACAAGCAAAACATCAACTATAATATCTCTGGAATCTCCAGGCTGCAATAGCCCTATACTTAGACAGATTTTTTTAAACAAATCTCTCTTATCTATCTGAGAAGGTTTCTCATATTTCCTTAATGTTATCTCAGCCAAAGGTATATCTTTAGAAACTATTCCCATGTTCTATATTTTCCGCCTTTTTTGTAAACTCGATACCTTCTCTTCATTATCTTATCTTTCTTGCTTGGTCTTCTATCTGGATCTGATGACATAATCAAAGAAATACAATCTGTTATTTATAATTTTTGTGATTTCTCTAAAAAGAATTAACTTAATTCTATTACCCTATTAGTAAGATTGGTAACCTTTGTAAACACCTTTGTAAACTCACGTTGGTATCTTTCATACAGTTTTCGAGCTACTTCTCTCATATCACTATTAGAATAATCCCCTAAATATCTAAATTCTATAAATCCATTACTAAAAGAAACTTTATAAATTTGTTTTTGTAAATTTGAAGGATCTAACCTAAATAAAGCATCATCTCCAGGAGTAGAGGACCATTCATCACCAAGACAAAGATCACATCCATATGTAAGAAAAATTCTAATAAGACCAATATCAGGATTTTCTCTTAAATGTAATCTAACTCCCTTACCACCTCTATTCATAAAGAGAGTAAAAGAGCATTCATATAAATAATTTACTATACTCAAGAACACACCAAAGAGAAGAATATACCAAAAAGCTTTTATAAACATCTTAAGTTCTAAGGATTATGACAGATTTAGTGGCTTGCTTATCAACAGGAAAAGGAACATGGGGTCATGTTTCTAGAATAAGAGATGATTTTGAAAGAGTCTATTTAATAACTAATGATTATGGAAAGGAAAATTTTCAAAAAGATGAAAAAACAGAGCTTATTCCTTTAAATTTCAATCTAGGAATTAAGGAGCTTAGAGATGAAATTGAAAACGCATTAAAAGATAAATTAAAAGGTGATGTTGCCATAAATATTATTTCTGGAACAGGTAAAGAGCATATGGCTTTAATTTCAGCTTTACTAAAACTGGGAGTAGGAATAAGATTAGTTGCTTTAACAAAAGACGGCATAGAAGAGATTTAATTTATAAAGAAAGATTTATATTTCTTAATATTACATTATATTTATGGATTTTTTCAAGGATCATTTAAAGGACTCGGAATCTCTCTTCTTAAATCCAATTGCTCTAGATTATGACTATCAACCAAAGCTTGTTCCTCATAGAGAAAATCAGCAATTCTTTATTGCTTCATGCATTAAGCCATTATTTCAAAGCAGAAACGGAAAAAATGTATTTGTTTATGGCTCTCCTGGTATAGGAAAAACAGTTTCAGTAAGGCATGTTTTAAAAGAGCTAGAGGAAGAAACATCAGAAATAAGCACTTTATATATTAACTGCTGGAAGAAAAATACAGCTTATAAATTATTAATGGAAATATGCTTTTTATTAGATTATAAATTTATACATGACAAAACAACAGATGAATTATTAGAAATAGTTACAAAAATATTAAACAAAAAATCCTCTGTAATCTGTTTAGATGAATGCGACAAACTTTCAGATATTGATTTAATCTATAATTTGCTTGAATCCTTATACAGAAAATCTCTTATTATAATGATGAATGATAGAGATTGGCTTAATAAATTAGACGAGAGATTAAAATCAAGACTTATTCCTGAAATACTAGAATTTAAGCCATATACATATGAACAGACTTTAGATATATTGAAACAAAGAATAAGTTATGCTTTTATTGAAAATACATTTAATAAAGAAGCTATAGAATTACTAGCCAAAAAAACATATGAGTTAAAAGATCTAAGAACAGGCCTTTATTTATTAAAAGAATCAGGCGATTTTGCAGAATTAAGATCAAGTAAAAAGATTGAGATAAAAGATGTAGAAAACGCAATAAAGAAATTAGATAATTTTAAGATTAAAAATTCAAAAGACTTAGATGATAATGAAAATGAAATTCTGGATCTAGTTAAGAAAAATTCAGGAAAACAAGCTACCGAACTTTTTAAAATCTACAATAAGGAGATATCTTACAAAACATTTAGAAGAAGATTAGAAGATCTAAAGAAAGCAAAATTAATATCAATAGAGGAAAAATCTAAAGGAGCTAAAGGAAAATCAACATTTGTTTATTTTGGAACATTAAAGAAGCTAGATGAATTCAGTTCCTAAAGGCTTTTAAAGTGAAGATTTTGAAAATTTAATATGAAAAACAAGATTGTAGGGGCATTAATAATTGTAATAGCTTTTTTAATAGGACTTATTGTTTATACATTTAATAGAGCCTTAACAAAGATAGTTGGCACTTCATGCACTCATGGTCCTTCTTGTCCAATGTGGGGCACAATTAATGCTCAAACAAAAATAGGACTTATAATAATGATCTTTGTGATGTTAATAGGACTATATTTAGTATTTTTTGGAAAAGAGGAAAAAATAATAACAAAAATAAAAACAGTAAGACAAACAGAACATAATGAGCAAAAAAGAGATTACAGCAAGATAATAAATACATTAGATAAGGAAGAAAAACTTGTTCTAGAAAAAGTAATAGAATCAGAAGGCACAATATTTCAATCAGACTTAGTAGAAAAAACAGAATTTCCAAAAGTAAAGGTAACAAGAATTTTAGACAGATTAGAAGGCAAAAATTTAATAGAAAGAAAAAGGCGCGGAATGACTAATATAGTTATATTAAAACACCAAAATAATCATTAAAATCTATCAAAAATATTGAAACTAGTTTCATACAATTGCTTATAAGGTGTTTCTTTCAATCAATTTTTATAATTATTAAAATAAATTAAGTTATTAGAATAAAATAAATTAAGTTATTAGAAAATATTTAAAATCTTGGAGGTAAAAAATGATTTTCAAAAAAATAGATCTTACAATTAAGGGAATGCATTGTAAAAGTTGCGAGACATTAATCAAAGATGAGCTTATTGAATCTGGTGTAAAGGACTGTAAAATAGACCACAAATCCGGAAAAGCTACAGTTACTTTTGATGAATCATCTCTTAACTTAAACACAATAAAATCAATAATTAAAAAAGAAGGATATGAGGTTATTTAAAATTTAAAATGGAAGAAAATCTAACAAAACAAAATATATTCATTAAAGGAATGACTTGTGCAAGTTGTGAAAAGATTATAAGAAAACAAGCATTTTCAATAGAAGGCGTTAAAGAAATAAGAGTAGATTATTCTTCAGGTTATGGTTATGTAGAATTTGATTCTTCAAAGACAGATATAGATTCTATATTGTATAAAATAGAAGAAAAGGGTTATGAAGGATTTCTCTCTGATGATACATCAAGTGAATCAGAAGAAAAAAAAAGTAAAATTGACAAATGGTTGAGTTATGGTACCTTAATATTAGGCATCCTTGTTGTTGGTTATTTTTTACTTCAATTTACAGATAAAATACAATTACCTCAAATAAGTCCTACTATGAGTTATGGTTTACTATTTTTAGTAGGTCTATTAACAGGATTTCATTGTGTTGCAATGTGTGGCGGTTTTGTTGTTTCTTACACAGCAAAAAATGCTCAGGAAGGGAAACCATCTCATAAATCACATATTGCCTATGGTTCTGGAAAATTAATATCATATACAGTTATTGGAGCAGCATTTGGTCTTATAGGGGCTATTATAACATTTACGCCATTTATGAGAGGAATTGCTGGAATAATTTCAGGACTCTTCTTATTAATTTTTGGATTAAACATGTTGAATATATTTCCCTTTTTAAGGAAGGTTCGTATTACTACACCTAATTTTATAAATAAATTTTTAGGAAAACAAGAAAAAAATTCAAACCCCTTTATGATAGGCCTATTTAATGGCCTAATGATAGCATGCGGTCCTCTTCAAGCAATATATATAATGGCTGCAGGTACAGGAAGTGTTGTTGAAGGAGCCAAGTTATTATTCATATTTGGTCTAGGTACATTACCTGTAATGCTTGGATTTGGTTATATAACAAGTTTTATTTCCTCTAAGATGGCAAACAAGATCTTAAAATTTTCAGGCATTGTTGTAATCATTTTAGGAATTATTATGATAAATAGAGGTTTAGCAGTTACAGGAACAGGATATGATGCTAACTCTTTATTCTCAAATTCGTTACTTTCATCTTCAAATGATGCAGATACTGATACAAGTAATGTTGTAACTAACAATGGCTATCAAGAAATAAAAATGGATGTTCTTTCATCTGGGTGGAGCCCCAATAAATTTGTATTAAAAAAAGGCGTTCCAGTTAAGTGGATAATAAATGGTAAAGAACTTAATGGATGTAATAGTGCAATACAAGTTCCAAAATTAGGATTAAGCTTTAAAATAAAGCCAGGATTACAAACAATAGAGTTTACCCCAAATGAAGAAGGAACAGTTCCTTTTAGCTGCTGGATGGGTATGATCCAAGGACAATTCATTGTAAAAAGTGATATAGATCTAAGTAATAAAGATGCTGTTCAGAAAGAATTAGATTCTGTTCAAGCTCCAAAAAGTAGCGGTTCTTGTAGCATGGGTAGCGGTGGTGGCGGCTGTGGATGTGGAGGCTAATATGGAAAACATAGAAGAAAGTAGAAAAAAATTAATAAATAAAAGATCAGAATTGAAGGAACAATTCCTAAGGGAAGAAATATCAGCTGAAGAATATAATCGATTAAAGGGCGAATTAGAGGAAGAATTTGAAAAATTACAAGATCTTGAAGAAAATAGTAAAGAAAATAAAGAACTAATTAAAGAAGAACTAAATGCTAAAGGAGAAATAAACAAGAAAGAATACGAGTCTATGAAGAAGGAGCTAAGTTAAATGAACCAAACAAAAAAGACAAGCAAGATTCTATCAGATGAACATAAAAACATATTAAAGGTAATTGAAGCCTTAAACAGAGAATGTAACAATCTTGAATCAGGAAAAAGATTAGAAAAACTAGACAAAGAATTCTTCAAAAAGGCAATTGATTTCATTAGAAATTATGCAGATAAATTTCATCATGCAAAAGAAGAAGATATCTTGTTTAAAGAATTATGTAAAGATACAGTACAAATGCATTGTAATCCAGTACAACAAATGCTTTATGAACACGATCTAGGAAGAAACTTTGTTAAAGAAATGGAAAAAGCTCTTAATGAAAATAATGTTAAAAAAGTTCTAGAAAATGCTAGGGGTTATATAAAATTACTTCAGGATCATATTTACAAAGAAGACAATATCTTGTATCCAATGGCAGATGAAGCCTTAAATAAGAGTATAGAAACATCAATGCAAAAGAAGTTTGAACAAGTCAAGAAGAAATTTGACAATAAAAAATATCTGTCTATTATAAAGGAATTTGAAAAGAGGAAATAACCAATAAAACAACAAGGAAATAAGAAAAAATGATAGAAAATTATGGAAATGTAAAGGAACTCATTGAGTATCCAAAAAACGGAATCTTAAGTAAAAATCTAATTAAAAATCCTAAATTAAATGTAACTTTATTTTGTATGGCAAAATCAACATCAATTTCAGATCATACATCAACAAAAGAAGGCTTTGTTTATATTATTGAAGGTAAAGGTATTTTTAAGTTAAAAAATGAAGAAATAAAAATGTTGCCTGGAGTTATTATACATCTAAGCAAGAATATAGTTCATTCTTTAAAGGCAGATGAAAACACAAGTTTTCTATTAGCTTTAAAATAAATACAATGAAAGTCTTAAAATAAAAACAATGAAAAAAATAACATTATCAATATCAGGCATGCACTGCGCATCATGCGCTATTCTTATAGACAAAGCCCTAAAAAAATTAGATGGTGTTAAATCAGAAAACGTAAATCTTACATTAGAAAAGGCAACAGTAGAATTTGATGAAACTAAGATATCAGAATCATCAATAATCAAAACAATAGAAAAAGCAGGATATGGCGCTAAATCTATAAACTCGGACAAGAAAAGTATAGATTATGAAACAGAAAAGAGAAATAAAGAAATAAAATCACTAAAAAAATTACTTATATTCAGTCTTGTTTTTGCTATTCCCGCCTTCCTAATAGGTATGGTTTTTATGTGGATTAACATAGAGATTCCTTACAGAAATTATATTCTATTTTTACTTGCTACTCCTGTTCAATTTATAGTTGGATCTAAAATATATAAAAGTGCTTTTAGTGCTTTAAAAAATAAAACAGCAAACATGGATACATTAATTGCACTAGGCACAAGTGCAGCCTATTTTTATAGTGTTTATGTAATCTTCCTTGATCCAATGCAAGATCAATACTTTGAAGCAGCTGCTATTTTAATAACATTTGTAATTCTTGGCAGATATTTAGAGGCAATAGCAAAGGGAAAAACAAGTGAGGCAATTAAAAAGTTAATGAATCTTTCTCCTAAAATAGCTACTGTAATAAGAAACAAAAAAGAAATTAAGATTAGTGTTGATGAGGTTGTTCTTAATGACATTGTTATAGTAAAGCCAGGAGAAAGAATACCTGTAGATGGAACTATAATAGAAGGTTCTTCTTCAATAGATGAATCTATGATAACAGGCGAGAGTATGCCTGTTGAGAAGAAAAAGGGAGATTTAGTTATTGGAGGAACAATAAATAAGCATGGAAGTTTTAAATTTAAAACAACAAAGATAGGAGCAAACACAACTCTTGCTCAAATCATAAAGTTAATAGAAGAGGCACAAGGAAAAAAAGCACCTATTCAAAGATTTGCAGACAAAATAAGCATGTATTTTGTTCCTACTGTTATCTTTATAGCATTACTTTCTTTCTCAATATGGTACTTTGTCGTAGGACAGACCTTTTCATTTTCATTAATCATAGCAGTTTCAGTATTAGTTATAGCTTGTCCATGCGCTCTAGGATTGGCAACACCAACAGCAATAATGGTTGGAACAGGCAAGGGAGCCGAAAAAGGAATCTTGATAAAAGGAGGAGATGCTCTAGAAACAGCTCATAAGCTTTATGCAGTTGTATTTGATAAAACAGGAACATTAACCAAAGGACAGCCTTCTGTAACAGACATTATTCCTATAAACATAAGTAAAAATGAATTAATAAAAATAACTAGTAGTTTAGAAAAATATAGCGAACATCCATTAGCTCAGGCTGTTGTAGAATGCGCAAAAGAAAATAAATTGAATTTTTATAAAATTAAAAACTTTAAGGCAATTCCTGGTTTTGGAGTTGAAGGAATCTTAAAAAATAAAAAGATACTTATAGGAAAACCAGAATTCTTTAAAAAAGAAAAGATCAATTTAAAAAATATTGAAGACAAAATTATTGAATTAGAGGAAAATGGAAAAACAGTAATTCTTGCAAGTATGAATAAAAAAGTAATAGGTATTTTAGCTATAGCAGACACAATAAGACTAGATTCAATAATGGCTGTAAAGACTTTACAAAAAGAAAAGATTTATGTTTATATGATAACTGGTGATAATAAAAGAACAGCTAATGCAATAGCAAAACAACTAGGCATAAACAATGTAATAGCTGAAGTCTTACCTCAGGACAAGGCAAACAAGATTAAAGAATTACAAAAAAAAGGAAAAGTTGCTATGGTTGGTGACGGCATAAATGATGCACCTGCTTTAGCACAAGCAGATATTGGAATAGCCATAGGTTCAGGAACAGATGTTGCTATGGAAACAGGAAACATAGTTTTAATGAATAATAACACATATGATGTTGTTAAAGCAATAAAATTAAGTAAATTAACAATTAAAAAAATAAAACAAAATATGTTTTGGGCATTATTTTATAATTCTCTAGGAATACCAATAGCAGCAGGCATTCTTTATCCATTTACAGGTATACTTCTTAGTCCAATAATAGCAGGAGCAGCAATGGCTTTCTCTTCAGTAAGTGTAGTTTTTAATACATTATTAATGAAGAGACAGGTAATCTAGTTCTATAATCTAATTTGAGCTTATTGCGAAAAATTAATAAACAATCTAAAATTTTAAAATATTAAGTAAAATAATATTTTAAAAACAAGGGGGTATTAATATGGCAAAATTAAAAGGAAGCCAAACAGAAAAGAATCTTCTAAAAGCATTTGCAGGAGAAAGTCAAGCAAGAAATAAATATACATATTTTGCATCAATAGCCAGAAAAGAGGAATATGAACAAATAAGTTCAATATTTTTGGAAACAGCAGAAAATGAAAAGGAACATGCAAAAATATTTTTTAAGTATCTTGAAGGTGGTCCTGTTGAAATAAATGTAACCTATCCTGCAGGAAAACTAGGCAAAACATCTGAAAATTTGCTTGCTGCAGCTGATGGAGAAAAAGAGGAATGGGGAAAAATTTACTTAGAATTTGAAAGCATAGCTAGAAAAGAGGGCTTTAATGATATAGCAAATTCATTTAAGTTTATAGGGCAAGTTGAAAAAGAGCATGAAAAGAGATATAGAAAATTGCTTGAAAACGTAAAAAGTATAACAGTCTTTAAGAAAAAAGTAATAGTAAAATGGAAGTGCAGGAACTGTGGTTATGTTCATGAAGGAAAAGACGCTCCAGCAACATGTCCAGCATGCAGTCATCCACAGTCATATTATGAGGTAATGCTAGAGAACTATTAATCTCTTTTTCTTTATTTTTCCTTTATCTTTTAGTTTAATCTTATTGTTTAATATATATTTTACATCATATGGGACAGCTGGACAACTCCGCCCCCCCATGCTTATAAATAAGAAAGTCTTAGTATAGCATGGAGGTGGAAAAAATGAGTATTAATAAAAAATTTATGAATTTAACAACATATAATCACTTAATTACAGGCATTGATCAAGTGCATATCCAGATTTCTAAAAGGGGTGTTTTAAAATGGACATAAATCAAAAAGTAGAACAAATTTTTAGTAATCAAATCTCTCATCTAAGCATGAAAGATTTTGAAAAAAGGATATTTAACACAAAAAAATATATAGGAGGTAAAAATGGTATATAAAAAACAGGATATATTCTTTCTAAGGGAGAATGATGAAATAGATGACTTTGAAGATGGCTTTATGATAGGTTACTTACAAGCCTATAATAAAAAAGAAAAAAAGAACAAAGATGGACATTATTGAACTAACAAAGAAAGAGCTTTTAAGAAGAAATTACAGTTTAAGGACAATACAAGCATATACTTTTTGTTTAAGTAAATTTTTACTTTTTTGTAATAAAGAACCAAGAAGGATTTCTAAAAAAGATATTAATGACTATTTATATTCTTTAAAAGAAAGAAACATATCTGGAAATTCTTTAAATTTACACTTAAACGCTTTAAAATTTGTACTTGAAAATATTCTTAATAAAAGATTTATAATAAGAATAAGATATTCTAAAACACCAAAGAGTCTTCCAGTATTCCTTACAAAGGAAGAAACTATAAAGTTAATAAATTCAATAAAAAATAGTAAGCATAAATTAATGATCAAGCTAATGTACAGTGCTGGATTAAGGGTTTCAGAGCTACTTAATTTAAGGATAATTGATTTGGATTTGAATAATCATTATGGTTTTGTTAGAAAAGGTAAAGGCAATAAAGACAGATTATTTATTATTTCAAAAAATATTAAGCAGGAATTAATAGATTACATTAATGAAAATAATTTAGATACAGATTTCTTCTTATTTCCTTCATATAATGGACATCTTAGTGTAAGCACTGTTCAAGAAATAGTAAAAAGAGCTGCAAGAAAAGCAAACATCAAAAAAAGAATAAGCCCACATAAACTAAGACATAGTTTTGCAACACATCTTATTGAAAATGGCTATGATCTTACTCAGGTACAAAGTTTACTTGGTCATAACTCACTACAAACCACACAAATTTATGTTCATATGGCGTCTCCTAAAATGATAAATGTAGAAAGTCCATTTGATAGCTTAGATTTTAATAAAAGCACAGGTTTACAATCAGTAAAAGATTACAGAAAATTTGATTATGAGTTTCAAAAAAATCAACAGAGAAGCCCTCAGGACTTAAAAAATAACAACTTAGGTGTATAATTAGTTATGTGCAATTACTCACCCAATATATAAATATTCTTTAAAAACGTTTAAAGATTAAGTATGGTTCGTAACTTTCTCCGCTTCGCTCCGAACCCTTCCAGAGTGTTCGCTCCACTCTCATTAACTTCGTTAATGGAGGGCTCTCACCTCGTCAGGGGCACATAACACTGATTATACTCAATCACCTCGCAGAAGAGAATAAACTAGTCTATAAAAAGTAAATATTTAA
>JAZDEO010000024.1:0-16798 GCA_043808705.1 archaeon
TAATATTATTCAAATCCCTCATTCAGTTGATACATTAACATTTAAACCAGGTAAAAAAAGTAAAAGATTTACTGTGCTTTATGTAGGAAGATTAATTGAAGAAAAAGGCATATCAGACATTTTAAAATTAGCAAAAGAACTCAACTACATAGAGTTTAAATTTGTTGGGTTTGGACCATTAGAAAACAAGATAAAAAAAAGTAATCTTAAAAATGTAAAGTTAATAGCTTATATCAAGGATAACAAAAAGTTAGCTCTTATTTATAACAGTAGCAGTATATTTGTATTAAATTCTTATGCAATTCCAAAATGGGAGGAACTCTATGGACTTGTTATTTTAGAAGCACTTGCTTCCGGAACTCCAGTAATAGCCACAGATTGTGTCGGACCAAAAGAAATAATAAAGAGTGATTTTGGATTCCTAATAAAACAAAAAGACATCAAAACATTAAAAGAAAAAATACTTGTTCTTTATAGTAAAAGAGACTTAATATCTAAAATGGGCAAAGCTGGAAGAAAGTTTATAGAGAACAATTATAAAACAGAGATTACATCAAAAAAATGGTATAATTTATTGAAAAGCATTTAGATCTCTTTTAAATTTTTCCTAAGTAAATTAAGTAAAGTTTTTAAATAAGGTTGAATAAACTAACTTTATGAAAAATATAAGAGAAAAAGTAAGAGTGTATAGAAAAAATATGACTTTAAAAAGGATTATAAATTATTTATTAGTCAAGACTTCATTAAAAATTAAATCTCCAAAAGTATTTGGAAGGCCTCTTTCTTTGTTTATAGAGCCAACAAATATTTGTGATTTAAAATGTGTTCTTTGCCCTAGAGGAAATGATTCTATAAAAAAGAAGCAAGGAACGATGAACCTAAATAATTTTAAGAAAATAATAGATGAAATTGGTGATTATGCAATAAGCACCACCTTGTGGAATTACGGCGAACCATTCATTAATAAAAATATGATTGAAATGATAAAGTATTCTAAGAAGAAAGGCCTTAAGGTAATAACAAGCACAAATGGTTTTGCTTTCAAGAATAAAAAGAACATAAAAGACATTGTTGAAAGCAAATTAGATTATCTAATTGTTGCCCTTGATGGAACCAATCAGAAAACTTTAGAAAAATATAGAGTAAATGCTGATTACAAGTTGATTATTGAAGGTCTAAAAGAACTAGTTAAAGAAAAGAAAAGACTAAATTCAAAAAGCCCTTGCATTATATTGCAATTCTTGATAATGAAACATAATGAACATCAAATAGAAACAATAAAAAAGATAGCAAAAGAAATAGGTGTTGATGAATTAATACTCAAAAGCGTTAATATATACGAAAACTTAATACCAAAAGAAGAGATATTATTATTGGCTAAAAGATTTCTGCCTGATAACAAAGATTATCAAAGGTATCAGATAAAAGATAATAAGATAATCCATAAAAAAACAAAAATTAATGGTTGTGATGGATTATGGATTGGTACTAATATAGATTATGATGGTAATGTAATCCCCTGCTGTTATGATGCTTATGAATGGCATATTTTTGGTAATGTCTTTAAAGAGCCATTTATGAAAATATGGAATAACCAGAGATACATAAACTTTAGAAAGCAGGTTTTAAAAGATAAAAGCAAGATAAAACTATGTAGAAATTGCCCATCAAATATAGAGAGTCAGGACATTGCTAAAATCACATTTTAAATTTCAGAAAATTATTTAAAATAACACCTTTTATTATAATCATGAAATACCCAAGCATATCAATCATAGTTCCTTTGTATAACAACGAAAAAACAATAAAGCGATGTCTAGATTCAATAAAAAATCAAAGGTACAATGGAAGATTAGAAATAATAATTGTGGATGATAATTCTACAGACAAAAGTCTAGAAAAAGTAAAGAGTTTAAAGAACATTAAAATAATTAAACATACTATAAACAGAGGTCTAGCTAATTCCTTAAATGAAGGTCTAAAAGTTTCTATATATCCATCAGTTTGTATTATTCATGCAGATTGCATAATTCCTGATAAAAATTGGCTGTCAAAATTAATCGAAGAAAAAACAGACAAGAAAATTGCTCTTGTAAATGCAAGACTTGTTTTACCAAGCGAAATGTTAAAGAAAACGGATTTCTGGAATATGGTAATGATCACAAATAAAATGAATAAGGTTCTAAAAACAGGTTCACGATATAACACGGTATTCGAAAAAGAAGACAGTAGGATGGTCTTAATAGATAAGAAGATAATAAACAAATTTGGTTTATTTGATGCAAAAACATTCAAAATTGCTGGTGAAGATACTGATCTAATATTAAGATTAACTAAAGCAGGATACTTAATTAAGGAAACCAATTTGAGTTTGTTTCATATGCACACATTTAAACAAAATAACGCCTGGTTTTGGCTTATTAAAAAAACAGCTCCAATTGGTGAGGCATCTGGTGTTATATACAGGAGACATAAATTTTTAATAAATAAATTTTGGAATCCATTAACGTCAACAATTCTATATTTAAGTGTGTTTATTCCATATGTCAGGATAGTTTCGGTAAGTGCTATAATTTTTATAAGTCTTTATTATGCTTATAACATATCAAAATATATCAAAAATCATAAAGTTCTTATTTTACCTTTATTTAAAATATGTAAGGACTTAATTACAATTTTTTCATTTTGGAAAGGTTTTATTACAAATAAACAAGAATTCTCAGGAAAATAATTCAGCGCATTAGATAAACTTATAAATATTTTCAATATTAAACCTCTATGGCAGATGTAGTACTGATATATTTTCACAATAAAGATGATTTAGTACATATACCTATGGGGCTGTTATATATAGGAACATATTTAACCCACACAGGATTTAAAGTTAAAATTCATAATTACATAAAAGATAATAATGAGGGTTTAACTGAAGAAGAGTTCAGAAATCTTAAAGGTGATCTTAAAGATGCTACATGCATTGGTTTTTCAGTTTTAACCACCCAAGTTCAACGTTCACTAGAATTGTCAAAAAAAGTTAAAACAACTCTTCCAAAATTATCAATAGTTTGGGGTGGTGTACATCCAACTCTATTTCCTAAAAGCAC
The DNA here is from genome assembly GCA_043808705.1 of archaeon. GTDB lineage: Archaea > Nanobdellota > Nanobdellia > SCGC-AAA011-G17 > GW2011-AR20 > JAZDEO01. The sequence continues at coordinate 3,105 of JAZDEO010000024.1, forward strand.
ATGTTCAAATAGCAATATTGATTTTGTTGTCATAAATGAGGGCGAAGAACCTTTAATTGAATTAGTAAAACATCTAAAAAGTAAAAATAAAAATTTCAAAGATATACCCAATCTAGTTTTCAAAAAAAATAATAAAGTGATAATTAATAAAGAAGGTAAACTCTTAAAGTTTGAAAACTCTCCAATTCCTGATTGGAGATTACTTGATGATTTTGTCAAAAAAAATATCATATATCATTTCCAAGGTATAGCCTACAAATTTGTGGAAATTCACACCGGCAGAGGATGTCCTTATAGATGTACCTTTTGCTTGAATGCTATACTGTTTGGAAAAAGTCGTAGGTCCAGATCCCCAGAATCTATAATAAAAGAAATAAAGTTGCTTAAAAAAAATTATAATGTCAACTTAATAAAATTTCGTGATGAGAATTTTTTTATTAATAAAGAATTTCTGAATGAACTATGCAATGATATTCTAAAAGAAAATCTTAACATAAAGTGGTGGACAACCGCACGTGCAAATTATTTTGATAAATTTGATGATCAATTTTTGCAAAAATTAAAAAAAAGTGGATGTTTTCATTTGTTAATAGGAGCCGAATCTGGCTCATCAAAAATATTAAAAGCTATTAAAAAAGATATAACGCCCGAACAATTAATTTCTTGTGCTGAGAAATGTATAAAACACGGGATAGTTCCTAATTTCTCTTTTATGGTTGGGTTTCCAGATGAAAATCTCGAAGATATCAAAGCAACAATCAATTTAATGGTCAAATTGAAAAGCATCTCTAATGATGTTGCAATTACAGGTCCACATTTACTAAGACCTTATCCAGGAGGAGAACTGTACGAGACTCTACGTGATAAATTTGGTGATTATCTTAAAGATAAATCTCTAGAGGAATGGGCCACTTCAGAAAAACTTTTTAACATTTTTTTAAAACCGTCTGATTTACCTTGGATAAAGGACCCTGAATTAATTGAGATTGTAGTGGAGTACACATCAAGAATGTTTAATTCATTAAGTAAAGCACCACTTTGGGTTCGGCTTTTTGCAGATTTAAAATCAAAGTTATACAAAATAGGCATTTATTCATATTTGTATTCAAAAAATAAGTTTACAAGAAATTTAGCAAAAAATTATTTAAAAGCGTTAGACAGTATAAAGAAAAGATCTAGAGTTTATGTTAAAGATTATATAAATTAAAAATGTATTTTTGTAACTATCTCATTTTTCCTATTAAGTATACTGTGTAAACAGTTAGTTTTTTTTATTATTCCGTAAGAGGTGGACATTACACTTTGTATAATTTTGGAATTATCAAGATTTATTCTTACTTTATCCACCAAAAATTCATCTTTATTTTTTACAATTTTTTTGCTGTTAAATGTATAGGTGATAGATAATTTTTGCGGATTTCCGTTTAATACATTATCTTTTATCAAAACACATTTATTTGATATATCATAAATAATTGACCTCCTGACAACATATGGTTTAAAGCCGTAGTGTTCACCAATAAATTCAATTTGATTTTTTTGTATACCCCACTTAATCATTTTGGCTTTGGATTTCCAAATCATAGAAAAAGGCCTCATTTTAGTTATTTGATCCATTTCAAAATTATTTATCTGCAAACAATTGTGAGAAGCTGTTGATCTAAATAAATGTCGCATATTAACATCAGATGTATAAACATAAGTACCCGGATCAACGATTATATCTTTTTTACCTAAACTAAATTCAAAAGAAAGTTGATCATTATGGCCATGACCACCAAATCCACTCCTACCAATTGAGCCACAATGTATTATTAAGAAAATGTTATTATCTCTTATTATATAAAAATCAGTAAATTTTTTTGATTTAAGTTTTATTGAACTCTTTTGTATTAACTTATATTTAGAAAATAGATCATACCCCATTAAGAATAGGGTTTTTGCAGAGTATTTCCCGTATTTTTTAAAATCAGATCTATTGAATAATACTGAACCTATAGTTAATAATTCCCTGTGATCATTTAAATTATGATCCCAAAGGTCTATTATTCTACCATCATCAGAGTCTCCAATTGTTGGGGCATTCCCAGAGGGTTTAGTGTAATACATAATAAATTCTATCATCTTTTCAAGTCTTTCTTTAAAATTATCACTAAACTCAATATTATTTTTTATTCCATTAATATACACAAGCATAAATAATTCAGTTACTAATCTATGATAATTTATGGAGGATTCATAATGTACACCATCTTTTGAAACTTGATTTAATATTTCCTTTTCTAATTCGGTTTTAGCAAATTTTAGCCATCTCTTTCCGAATTTAGTATTTATGAAAAAAACACCTAAGAAAAACAAACCAGCTATATCAGACAGATAATGATTTTCTTTCTTAGGACTCCACTCTAAATTATTTTTAATAAAATTACCCTTAAAATATAACATCTTAAGATACTTGTTCCAAAATTCTTCATCAATATCTTTACGGTCTTTAAACAAATAAAAACTATATATCCAATTTATCGCTCTTATTGCAACCTCCATAGAATTTAACCAATTCACTCCAGACTCTACAGGATTATTTTTAATCCAATCCTCAATATGTTCTTTAAACCTATTTACGTATTTAATATCTCTACTCTTAGAATATGCTATACCTAATTTAACAATATGATGAAATCTATTAAAATCCCAAACAATTTTTACATCAGAATCATCATCTAAATTCTCATAGGTTAATTTAGAATAATGCTCCAAGGGCCAGATACGTCCTGATTTAAAATCCTTATGCCAATTTATTTTATTTATCTTAAAGCTATTGCCTAAGTAATTGAAATTTCCATTCAAAATTCTATTAGCCTCAGAGATTATCTCTTTATCTTGCAGAACACCTATTTTTTTTACATCTTTAAAAAGAAATTTCTTGTTTATCTTATTTATTAAATCCTTTCTATTTCTTGATTCAGTTAAATCAAAAAATTCATTATCACTAATTTTTAAAGGATTACTTTTCAAATAGTTTGCTCTAGTTTTTGATATTAGGTTCCTTTTTATATTACGATATAATTTTATATGTAAATCTAAGGGGCTCTTTTTAATGTTATAAATATAATCATTTATTTTTTTCATGTTTTATACCTAATCTTTTTTTAATTAAATCAAGAAGCTCAAAATCCTCTTCTTGAAATATTCTTAATAAATATAATAAAATCAGATATAATGATGAAACTATAATTCCTCCAATAATAACAAACATTATTTGATTATTTATACTTAATTTGCTAATCAAAAAATAACCAACTACACTAGATACTAAACCAATTAAGAATATTTTTAATATCCTCCAATCCAGAATCATAATCTTTGTTTCTTTTAATGTCTTCAAGAACAGAATCAATCCACCGAATATCAAAGCTATAGTAGTAGCTATAGAGGCTCCTAAAATACCATATTTAGGAATCAAAAGATAGTTTAATATAACATTCAAGAAGAAAGCCAAAAGAGTAGAGAAAAATATGAACTTGGTCTTTTTTAACACCATTAATGTGTCTCTAGAGGTATATACAAAACCATAAATAAAATGTCCTACACCTAGAACTATCAGACTAGAATATCCTATTACATACTCATTACCAAACAATATCCCCAAAATGTTCTTACTGAATATAATCATTAAAGACAGAAATAATGTGTTTACAAGAATTATCCATTTAGTAGTTATATAAAATATCTTTTTTAATTGATCTTTATTTTCTAGTAAAGAAGACATAACTGGAATATACAAGCTTATTAAAGCTAGAGGCACTATTCCCACTAATCTTGCTGTTGGAACAGCCGCATTATATATTCCTACATCACTAGTTGTTTTAAAGTAACCCAACATCAAAGAATCTGTCCATGACATGATCATAGCAGTTAAGCTATAAAATATCAAAGGTAAAGAATAAAGAAATATTTCTTTTTTATAAACGAAGTTTACTGATAATCTTTTTAAAAATGAGAATACTTTTTTTTCTAATAAATAAAGACCAACTATTGCGCTTAGTACAATTGACAAAGTGTAAGCTATAACTGCGCTTATTACGCTTAAACCTAAAGAAATAAAGATAAGAGTCAAAAAGATTTTTAGTACGTTTTCTACTATTATTCTTGAATATAAATCATATTCAATATTTTTAAAGCTCATAAATGTGTTCATAACTATGGATCTTAATGACTCAAAAGGTAAAGCTATCACAATAATTTTTATTATTAGACTTATTTTGTCCGTATGAAACAAAACATTAGAAATCCAATCGGAAAAAATAAAAGCAAAAAAAGATATAACAACACTTGATAAAAAGACTAGTTTCATAGAAAATTTTATTGTACCCCTTACGTTATTCTCCTCATTCTTGCTTTTATAAACAGAAATGTACCTTAAAACTCCAAAGTTTAAACCCAATACAGAAATTACACTTAATATACCAAAAACAGCTAACCCTAAAGAAAGTTCACCATAAGCATCAGGACCAAGTCTAGCAACTATAAGTCTATAAATATAACCTAATAATTTTGATATTAAAATACCTAGTAAAGTTATACCTGCCCCTTTTGCAATAATCCTATGCAGATTGTCTTTTTTCATATTATTCTTTTATTAAGTATATTTTTAAATATTATGTATTTATTATAAACTAAGTTATCAATAAAGTTATGTGAGATCTTATTCATTCATTTTTATATATTTTAGTACCATCAAATCCCTCTTTAACGACCGGTAAATCTAAATCACTTTTTGTCACAATGTAATTATAAGAATGATATTTGGTTATATCATCCACACTATATTTTACCCTTATCCAATAAGCCATCACAAGTGTAGATCTTTTTTTAACACTTAAAGGATTGTTGTTGGTTTCATCAACAAAACTATCAACTTCTTTTTTATCAAAGAGTACATTAGATTTATCATTATTTTTATTAAACCAAATTCCTAAAGTAACGGGTTCTGTGCTTTTCCATCTAACTTGTGAATCATATATAATAACAGAAGAGTTCAATAAGCTTATAACTAAAAAGTACAACAAAAAGAAAACAAATATCTTTTTCTCATCAAACTTGATAAACATAGTAATAATAAGATAAGAGAACACTATCATCAAAGTTAATATTAAAACAACATTCGCCATAAAAGTCGATAAAAAATAATTTAATATTCCTACATGCACTAATGAAGTATTGTTAATAGGAAAAAATTTATCATATAAAATTAAAGGTGTAGTAATTATCATATAAAACAAAATAACAAACTTTAACATGTTTGGCAATTTTATATTTTTACTTAAGGCTATAAATCCCAATAATATAAAGAGGGGTAAAACTACCTCAATATATCTTCCTAATGTTCTTGCTTGTGTATAAGAATCATAACTACCACTATGATTGGAACATATTATAAGAAACAAAAAAGTAGACACCAAAGTAATCTGTATGAACAATTTCATGTCTTTATTTTGTTCTTTATATTTTAAAATAGTATAAACACTCAAAATAAAAAAGATTACAGCAGTCGCAATAATTAAATAATCTAAATATAAAAAGAGCCAAATCAACTTAGAGGTTAAATGTAAACCACTAACAGCCTCAGTTACAGAGTTTCTGTAACTTTCACTTGGGCCTAATATGCTAGAAACCTTAAAGCCATAAATAGATCCTCTTACAAATATCCAAGGCAAGATTGTTATTACAGAAGCCAAAATCAAGGATAACTTATTTTTTATTTGATTATAATTTATCAATATAAGTATTCCAACAAGGGGGAATAATACTATAGCTAGATTTCTAGTCATAAAACACAGACTTATAAAAACTCCAGAAAGTATGTTCCACTTAAGTTTCTTCTCTTTAAACGCCTTAAATATAAAATAAATAGTAAACAAAAATAAAGTATAAAACAAATTCTCACTCATAAAATAAGATGTAAAAGAAAACATTGGTGGCAAAACCCCTACAATTATTGCAGTCATAAAGCTCTTTTTTTTGTCTAAAAATTCCTTGGCTAATAAATAAGCTGGAAATATTATCAATGAAGACAATAAAGCATTAATAATTTTTATCATTAAATGAACATATTCCATATTACTGAATATAAAAGAAAAAGATATTATCATCGGATATAAGGGAGGAAATTTGCTTAATTTCTCAACTTCCATTAAATTCAAAGTTTCATGAAATACTTTACCTTTCTCCATGTATGAAAGCGTGTCAGAAAAACCCAAAGGAACTTGAACAAATAAAGATAGCAGTACCTTAAGTAAGACGAGAGCTACAAAGACAAAAAATAATGTTTTTTTCATATTAAGCCTCAAAATTATATTTCAGATACTTATAATACCTCTTTTAACATTAAATTTTTAAACCCAGGTTATTAAACAATAATATGGTATCAAAGAACTTTTTTAAATTTAACGGAAAGGGCAAATTCCTTAAATATTTATTTTATCTACTAAATCTCGTGTTATTTGGTATACTAGTTTTTTATGCAGTTAAATATTACCCAACCATGGCCTATTCATTTGGAAATGCCCATATAATTTACTTGATTATATCATTAATTATTTTAATAATAATTAATTTCATTTGTGCATTTAAATGGTTCATATTAATGAAGGCATTCAATAAAGATGTAGGTTTTAAATATCTTTTATTAATTTTTATGGGATCAAGCTTGTATAAGTATATTCCTCCAAAGGGAATTAATTACATCATGAGATATAGGTTTTGCCAAAAGTACAATCAATCATTAAAGGGCAAAATATCAACTATGTTTTGTGAGTCTATATCTGAAATATATGTATCTACATTATGCTTCCTTATTTTAACATTAATATTATCTAATTTTACCCCTTGGGTTTTCATTTTAACAATTATTGTTTTCTTATTAATGACTATATTTATGATATTTCCTAAATTATTCCTCATTATTAAAATAAGACAGGTTGAAAAATTAATATTGCAATTTATGCAGATACAAAATACAAAAGTATTTCTAAATTCATTTCTACTTACATTTTTGGTTGCTATTTTACATGGAATAGCGTTTTACTGTATTTTGATAAGCTTCAATGTTCACTTAAATTTTTGGATAATTTTATTGCTTTTCTACTCATCACAATTTATTGTATTTTTATCATTTACACCAGCAGGAATAGGCGTAAGAGAACTTAGTCTTGTTGGAATATTAACCTTATTAAATGTGGATATTGGACTCAGCATAACCCTTGCAATCTTAAATAGGATTTTAATTTTAATAGGAGAAATGCTGCCGGGTTTACCATCATTATTTATTTTGCATAAAAAAAAATAAAATTAAGTTCTATCCAAAATTGTTTTAATACCTCTACTTATTCTATTCAAGGGTTTGTCGGATTTGCTCAATTTTCTAATCATATATAAAATGTATCCCAGTCTAAAATAAAACATAAAGTAAGCTTTTCTATATAATCTCTTTAGCTCTCTTTCGCTAAGAGTATATGGAACAAAAGGCAGTTCCTTTTCGATGTCTAGATATGTCGAAAAATTTGACCAATCATTAATTGCCACCTTTCCATATTTTTTGCATAGCTCATATAATTCGGTATCGGGGTGAGGATTGACCAATGTAAATTGAACATAATCAGGATTAATCTGTTTCGCAAATTTTATTGTTTCAAAAATTTCTTGCTTTGTTTGGGTTGGTAAACCTATGATAAAAAAGGCTACGCTTTCAATTCCAAGTTCTCTAACCCACTTAAAAACATTAATAACCTGCATTTTTGTTATTCCTTTTTTAATTAATTTTAAAATTCTTTCAGAACCAGCCTCAACACCAAAGGAAATGTTGTAACAACCAGCTTTTTTCATTAATTTTAATAATTCATAATCAACAGTATCAACTCTAGTGGTACAATTCCAAGTTATTCCAAGATTTTTTTTAATTAATAGATTACAAATTTCAACTACTCTTACTCTATTAAGTGTAAAAGTATCATCATAAATTTTAAAATCTTTAATGCCAAATTTTTTGTTAAGAGTCTCAATCTCTTCAATTACCCTTTTTGCAGAATGTGGTCTAAATTTATTTCCAAATATTGGCTTGTGACAGAAAAGGCATTGAAAAGGACATCCACGTGATGTTATTATGGCAGTTGCAGGAAGTTGTCTATATGATGCAGTCGAAGGTTGATAAAGGTCCATAGGTACTAAGTCCCTTGCAGGAAAAGGTAAAACATCTAAATCAGTTATATAAGGTCTTACTTTAAATTCTATTTTATCTTTCTTTTTGTAAATAATTCCTTTAATGTTAGTTATATTTTTTTGTTTAGATAACTTATTTACAAATTCCAAAAAAGTAAATTCCCCCTCAGCATATACTCCAAAATCAGCTGATTTAAGATTAATTAAATAATTAGGCACTGCAGTAATGTGCGGACCGCCAACAACCGTTACTATTTTTGGTGAAATCTCTTTAACTATATCTAATATGTTTCTTACATAAACTATATTCGAACTAAAAAATGAAACGCCTACTATGTTCGGTTTAAAATCAATAATTTCTGCTTTAAGTTTTTCAAAATTGTAATTTTTTTTTGCGAACAAAACAAAAAGATCTAACACCTTAACAGAATGTCCCCCCTCACGCAGAACTGAAGCTATATACAATAGTCCTAAAGGCGGAAAAATTGCGCTCGAATAACCCTTTTTAGCTTCTTTACTCGGTGGGTTTATTAGTAAAATTTTCATTTTTTAAATACAAATTAATGGGTTTAAAATCTTTATCTTTAATAATCAGATTGCAAGCCATTAATATTATAAACTATTATTATAGAAAAGTTTAAATTACTATTTTTTTTGTAAGAAGTATGGCTGATGATTGTTTAGAGTCCCCTATAACCAACGAATATAGTCTGAGAAAAAGATTAAAGATGCCTCTGATTATGAAGGCATTATCAATAAATAAAACTGACAAAGTTCTTGATATAGGGTGTGGATCAGGTATATTCTCAGAAGCTATTGCTAAACAGGCAAAAGAAGCTTATGGTCTTGACTATTCAAAGACCAATATACTAAATGTAAGATCAAATTACAAAAATTTGAAGAATTTACACTTTGTAATTGGAGATGCCAGTAATATGCCTTTTAAAGATAATTACTTTGATGCCGTACTAGCCACTGAGTTAATTGAACATATCCAAAATGATAATAAATTTTTACAGGAATGTAATAGGGTGCTTAAAAAGGGTGGTAAATTAATCATTACCACACCTTGCACAAATCCTCTTGTATCAGTCGATTGGTTTAGGAAAATTGGGGCTGGAATTGATATGAGCAAAGATTTTGGTCATAAAAGGCCAGGTTATACAAAAGAAGAGTTATATTCATTATTAAAGAAAAATAAATTCAAAATAGAAAATTACGAATACTATGATCAATTCTTTGCAGAAATAGCATGGGTAATAACCTGCATGCCAAGATCCATGACAAATAAAAATTGGAAGAGTGGTGAAGGCCAAGATAAAATAAGTAATACAAAATTATTTAAATTTTATAAGTTCATATTTCCGTTGGTTTTATTATTTGCACAAATTGATGTTCTTTTTAAAAAATTTAGGGGTCATCATATTTTAGTTAAGGCGATAAAGATATAATTTGTCTGAAATTGATTTAGTTTTATAATTGAAAGCGGTTTTTTAATAAACTTTAAAAGGTGGGAAATAAGTACAAAAATACAATGAAAATACTATTTTTACACCCCCCTTGGCCTGGTAAGGGTTATGGCTTAAGAAGTCAGAATAGGTGGCCAAGAAAGAGAGGGGACAAGACAAATAGATACCCAATTTTATTATGTTATACTGCAACATTACTAAAGAATAATAAGCATAATGTAAAATACATAGACAGTGTAATCCTAGATCTAAGTCTTAAGGGTACATTAAAAAAAATAAAAGAATTCAATCCAGAAATAATCTTTATTGAAACAAGTACTCCTACATTTGATTTTGATGTAAAATTTATAAATGAAGTCAAAGACAAATATCCTAAGATCATAATTCTAGTTGCTGGCACCCATGTAACTAAGTTCCCTATAGAATCATTAAAGGGAAGTAAAATTGATGTTATAATAAAAGGAGAACAAGATATCACAACATTAAATGTTGTAAATGCTATAAAAAATAAAAAACCATTAGACAAAATAAAAGGTATATGCTTCAAAAAGAAGAATAAAATAGTAAACAATCCAAATGCCCCACTTATATTAAACTTAAATAAATTGCCTTTTCCTGACAGAGATTTAATACCTCATCAATGGTATGCAGAAGGCCATGTAAGAAATTTTCCATTTACTTTTGTTATGGGGGCAAGAGGATGCCCAAATAACTGTACATTCTGTTTATGGCCGAACATCTATTATGGCCATAAAGTAAGAATAAGGTCTCCTAAAAACATAGTAGATGAATTAGAATGGCTTATAAAAAAATACAATATGAAAGAAGTTTTCTTTGATGAAGACACTTTTAATATATCAAAAAAAAGAGTTGAAGACATATGCAAAGAGATAATAAAAAGAAATGTCGAAATAGTGTGGGGATGTAGTGCTAGAGTAGACTGTGTTGATCTAAATATGTTAGAACTAATGAAAAAAGCTGGTTGTAAACTAATGTGTTATGGTGCTGAATCAGCAAATCAAAAAACATTAAACAGAACAAAGAAGAATATAACAATAGAACAAATTAAAAGGGCTGTAAAATTAACAAAAGAAGTAGGAATAATAACTCACGTAAACTTAATGATAGGCTTTCCCTGGGAGACGGAAAAGGAAATAAAAGAAACAATAGACTTTGGTCTAAAATTAAAGGCAGATACTGTTCAATATTCATTAGTATTTCCACATCCCGGTTCAGAAATGTTCGATGAAGCAATAAATCAGGGTTGGTTTTATGAAGATGTTCTAAAAGATTTTTCAAAGTTTGATATGACCTCAGGTCCTGTATTAAAAACAAGAGTTCCTAGAGAAAAATTAGTAAATATTGTAAGCAAAGCTCACGCAAAATTCTTCCTAAGACCAGACTATATTCTAAAACAACTTCTAAAGATAAGGAATTACAAAGACCTAAAATATACATTTAAGGGAGCTAAATCTGTAATAAAAGGTAAAATACTTTTCAAAAGATGAAAAAGATAAAGATAGGCATGTTAATCCATAATCCTCCGTTTCAGGGAGGAATAGTGCAGTATTGCGTTTTATTAGTCAATTCTATGAAAAATTATGTAGATTATGACCTTGTTGGTTTCAAAAAGTTATATCCTCCTTTTTTGTATAAAGGAAAATTACCTAAAGAAAATAGAAGCAGTATTCAATTTTATAAAGATAGTAATAATTTCATAACATGGTACAATCCCTTTTCCTGGATCAAAGCATATAACAAATTAAAGGGTTCTGATATAATCCATTTACATTGGGTTTCTCCTTTATTAACGCCCTTACAATATATTATATTGATATTAAATAAAAATTTTTCAAAGAAAAAGATAGTTTTAACATGTCACAATATAGAACCCCATGAATCAACATTTCTTGATAAAATATTCACAAAGGCAATATTTTCAAATATTGATTGTTTTATAGTTCATTCAGAACAGAGCATATCAAGATTAACAAAAGATTATAAGATAAGCCATAATAAAGTACATTTCATAAATCATGGGACATTTGATTACTTTAAAAATTTAAGAAAGAAATCTAAGAAAGATCTTAGAAAGGAATTTGGTTTTAAAGAAGACGATAAAATAATCTTGTTTTTTGGTTATATTAGAAAATATAAAGGACTTATTTATCTCTTAAAAGCAATGCCAGAAATAATAAAGAAAGAACCAAAAGCAAAATTAGTCATAGCAGGTGAATTATGGGAAAAATGGAACATTTATAAAGACATAATAGAAAAAGAAAACTTAAGCAAATTTATTAAGGTATTTCCAAACTATATTTTAGACAAAGATGTATACAAATTTTTTGATTTATCAGATATACTTGTTCTGCCCTACCATAATACAGAACAAACAATCAGTGGCCCGCTTTTAGTCGGTTTAGCATTTAATAAACCAATAATAATATCAAATGTAGGCGGTATATCTGAAATAGTTAAAAACATGGATGATGCTCTATTAATAGAAAGTGGCAATACTGATTTATTAGCAAAAAATGTAGTAAAATTATTAAATGATGCAAAATTACAGAAGAAATTAGAACAGGGCGCAAAAGAAAAGGATAAATCATTTAACTGGGATTTAGTCAGCAAAAGAACTTTTAGTTTGTATAAAACTATTTTAAGAAAATGATACTAAAATATGGATTCAGGATATTCCCTAAACTTATAGGGTATAAATTAGCCTTGTATGGCCTAATTAAACCGCCATATCCTATTTTATTTAATTTCAGTGTAACAAACAAATGCCAATCAAAATGCACTATGTGTAATATCTGGAAACTCTATAAAAATTATCCTAAAAAAGAGAGAGAAGAACTAAAAATAGATGAAATTGAAAAAATATTCAAGACAATGAAGCCAGTATTCTTATTAAACATATGTGGCGGCGAACCATTTCTAAGAGATGATTTAGATGACATATGCATGTTGGCCTCTAAATATATTAAACCAGCAGTTATTCATATCCCTACAAATTGTTTAGCTCCAGAAAAGATAAGAGACACAACAACAAACATATTAAAAAAAATCCCTAAGAATACTCAATTAACAATAAAAATGTCCTTAGACGGTATAGGAAGCAAGCACGATAAAATACGAGGGATAAAAGGAAATTTTAAGAAATTAATACAAACATATAATTACCTAAAAGACATAAGAGAAGAGTATTCAAATCTATATGTGGATGCTGGAGTAACAGTAAGCCTAAATAATATAAAAGATCTTAAAGAAATAACAGAATATGTAGAAAAGAATTTTGATTTAGATAATTTCTTGCATGAAATTGCTGATACCAGAGCTGAACTGTTTAATGCAGATGTCTCAGAAAATAAATTAAAAAAAGATTATAATAATGTAATGGAAGATTTACATGTAACCCCAAAAGGTAAGCAATATCAAGAGGTTGTAGATTTATTAATAAACGATGTTAGAAGAAAAATAAAAACAAGAAGAAAATTAAGCAAGATAACCCAGGCATTAAGAATAGTCTACTATAAAAGGGCTGCTAAAGTTATGAGCAAAGAAAAAAGGGTTGTTCCTTGTTATGCCGGCATTAGTAATGCTCATCTAAATCCATGGGGGGGTTTATGGATCTGTAATGTCCAGGCATTTAGAAAAAAAATAGGAAACTTAAAAGATTATGATTATGATTTTAATAAAATATGGTATTCAAAAAAGGCTTATGAAATAAGAAAATTTGTTAAATCAAACCAATGTTATTGTCCTTTAGTTGGCCAATCATTTTTAGACACTGTATTAAATCCAAAAGAGCTCTTTAAGGTATTTTATTATTATTTTTTTGGCTAAATTTATAAGATTTATTAAATAAAAATGATACTCCTCGACCTGAAGGTCGAGGTATCCGGTGAGGGCCAGATTAAAGTTTGGTCTGATGTTCAAAATTCCAATCAAATTGACTTTGTTTGATATAGTGTTCAATTGTATCTGCAGTAACATTTCCAACAGATC
>JAZDEO010000025.1:0-3996 GCA_043808705.1 archaeon
CACCTTGTGGTGGATCCTCTTCTATTATTTCTCTTAATGAAACAAGATTAACGTTACATTTTTCACCATTTGGTCCAGAAGCTGATTTTATTTTAAACTGTCCTGCATCTGTTTGGATAACAACATCTTTAGGATCATAAACATACACGGCTTTAGTATTAGAACCAACTTGCTGTCCAACCGCTCCCTTATTTATAGTAGTACAACCACTTAAAACAAACATAGACGCTAATAATAAAATAGTTAATAGAATAAAACCTCTTTTCATATTTTCAGCCTCCTTTTTTTGAATATTAACTAGTAAATTAGAGTATGAGTAAATATTTAAAGATTGTTGTTAAGAAGTATTATTGTTTAGTTAGTTTCGCGTAGCTAAGGAAGTTCGCAAGGGGGGGGTTAAAAGAAACTAGGCGATAGGACGTTATGCGAAATTAAATGATAAAAATATAAGTTTTGGTGAAAAGGGAAAATTTAGTCAAGACCTATATTGACTATACAACAAGGAGAACCAGTGCAAGCACCAGAACATATATGCTCATATCTTTGTAGTTCCTCATTCCATTCTTTATGAGCAAGCAATTCATCTTGGGTTTCTCTAAATTTCTTTAATTCTTGTCTAACTGTATCAATTAGTTCTATTAATTAGTTCTATTAAAAATTAATATAATCTTAACTTTGATTTTATCCTACTACCAAATAGTTATAGGACACTCGTTATACCCTCCACAATTTTCCCCACAGTCAACTCTACATGTTGTGTGAAAAGAGCTTCCTGTAGTAAATGTACATAGTGGTTGAGAACAACCCACTGTATTTTCACATACATCTATTTGCTGACAAGTAATTGTTTTATACACTTCATAAATACCTTCGGAATTTTCTCTTAAGACTATCAATTTACTTGGATCTCCTACATCTAAAACCAATTTTTCATTTGTACCAGCCGTATAAGTACTTCCTTCTAATTTTCCTTTTTGAGTTAATGACTGTCCAACAGCATCTTTATCTATAATTTTGCATCCGCTTATAAAAATCATAGACGCTAATAATAAAATTGTTAACAGAATAAAACCTCTTTTCATATTTTCATCCCTCCTTTTTTTGAATATTAACTAGTAAATTAGAATATGAGGAAATATTTAAAGATTGTTGTTGTTAATAGTTATTATTGTTTAACTTTTCTTTAAGGATTAATTGTTTAGCTTGATTTAGAAAAACAGATTTTTAACAACAACAAAAGTTAATGGAACTATTAAAACCAATAAAAGTATTAGACCTACAAAAAATATAAATATTAAAAACCAATATGTAAATGGATTCTTATCTCGGTACCAATCTATAATTGGAGGCATATCACCCAATCTTATATGTTTTGATTTTAGTGATTTATGTAAAAACATGATTGAACCAATGATTCCCAAATAGCCTAAAAGGACTATTAAACCAAGGCGTTTTAATTCTTCTATATTGTAGATTGTAATGTGAGGAGATATTTAAGAATTGTTATAAGAAGTTAATTGTTTAGGGGTTTAAATCATTCGCAGGAGGGGCTAAACTAGAATACGATAAACATTTAAATGTCTAGATTATTAGATTATACAAGATGAAAACCCAAATTAAACTCATAAAATTAAAGGCTCTGCCCTTATTAAAAAAGTATGATGTAGCTAGAGCTGGAGTTTTTGGAAGTTTTGCAAGGGGTGAAGAAAAGGGGGATAGTGATATAGACATTTTAATTGAATTTAAAGGGAAAAAAAGCTTACTTGATTTGGCTTCATTAGAATTGGAACTTGAAAAGATTTTAGAAAAGAAGGTTGACTTGTTGACATATAAAGGAATTCACCCTCTGCTTAGAGAAAGAATCTTGAAGGAAGAGGTAAGAATATTATGAAAGACTACAAGATTTTTATTGAACATATTCTAGACAGCATAAATAAGATAGAAACATTTTCTAAGGGATTAACAAAAGAAAAATTTGATAAAGATGAATTAAGACAGAGTGCAATTATAAGACAACTGGAAATAATAGGTGAAGCAACAAAGAATTTATCTGTTGATTTTACAAACAAATATCCTTATATTGAATGGAGCAGTTTTGCCCGCACAAGAGACAAAATCATACATCATTATTTCGGTATTGATTTGGATATTGTATGGGAAATAATTAAAAAAGACTTACCTAAACTAAAAGAAAATATTAAGAAAATTCTAGAAGATATGGATAAAAATAAAGAGAGTTCTGAGGAAAATTAGTTTTTAGTTCTCGTTTAAGTTCGCATAGCCAAGGAAGTTCGTAAACGGGCTTTAAAGAAAACTAAAGACCTAATTTTTTCCTTAACTGATTACTAGAAAGAAGTCTCCCTTCTTTTTCATTTTTTAAGCTTTCTTGAAGCAAAACAACTTCTTCAGAATCTAAAAACATATCCTTGTTAGGCATATAACCTCTTTGTTTTACCTTCTTTTAAATCTTTTTCAGCCTCAATTAAAGAATTAATATCATCATCAGTCATAACCAAATAAACATCTATAATCCTGTCTTTAATAAAATCTAATTCTTCTTTTATCTCATTTAATTTTTCAAATATTTGTCTGGTTTCAATTATGTTTAACATTTGTCGAGTTCTTTTAAGAAATCATTAGCACTCATTTTTATAAACTCTCCGTTATCGTAACGCTTCCAAGCTTCTTCAACTCTCTTAATAAATTTCTTATCTTTTTTAATAGTAATCACCCTTGAATTAAACTGGAATTATCTTTATCCCATCTTTTTCTTTAGTTAGTATTCCGTTGCTTCCTGAGGTTATTTTATAACTGTTTGCTATGTCAGTAGGTATTCTTACAGCTATGCTGTTTCCCCATTTTGAAAATGTGATTTCTTTTGCTTTTCTCATCTTCCTATATTTATTTGCTAGAACATTAAGCTGTTTCATATTCATGATTTCTTCTCCACAATGTTTACATCTAAAAGCCTCAAATTCTATATTATCCTCTTTGATTGTGTCTTTGATACTTTCCATTTCTCCTTTATTACATATAGGACATTTCATTTTAATTACCCCTCTCGATTGTTTTTATTATAATATATTGCCCTAAATCTACACCTACACAAATAATAGAGCCATCTTTAGATTTTTTAATAAATTTTATGCCTTGTTTTCCAAATCTTTTTACTTTGCCTGTCTTTAACACATTATAGACTTGATCTGGATAAGCTATGTTACGTTCTCTTGCCCTTTTGATAGCGTGAGTTTTAATAACTATTTGTTTACCTTGAAACATTTCTAGATTATCAGACATGTGTATATCTATGTATCTACATATATATAAATCTTTTGGATTTGTCTTCTATATAGTTTATCATTTGCTAAAGGAAGTTCGTAAGGGGGGAAAAATTAAGAAGATGAGTTTATTTTAGATATCTGATTTCTTTACTAGCACTATCAACTTTAAAAGGCACAAATTCTAACCCATTATAAATTAATTTTTCAAGACCTGTTGGAGTATATTTTCCTGTTGTTAATGTTGTTTCATACTTCCCATCACTATTTACATCTTCATTTCTTAATCTATCAGCATAAAACATATCATCATGCGGGTTAACATAATATGAATTTTGTGCTAAATTTTCTCTAATATGCTGTTGATGTAAACCACGATAGATGGGATAACCAATCACAAAAGTTCCTATTCCAAGAAGAAAAGTTAACCCTATAATTGTGGTTACAATATCATATTCATATGATTTAAAATTACCACCCTTCTTTTTAATTGAAGAGATGTTGTTTTCAGTCATTTTATAATAGAAAGATGGGAAAACCTTATAAAAGTAACGCTAAGGGAAGTTCGTGGGAGGGATTTAAAGAAAACGGAATTGTTTTATAAGAATTGGGATTTGATTAGAGGGATTAGGAAAAAAAGAGAAAAAATATTTATTTTGTGTTTAATAAAGTCCAATATTAACACGACAACAGTTCTGGAGAGGGGGGCACTCACCAT
>JAZDEO010000026.1:0-7465 GCA_043808705.1 archaeon
TGCCTGGATACAAAAAGTATTTGTATCTGCACTTTGGTACAAATACTAGATGGTATGTATTTTGGCCATAGCCGTGTTGTACTGACTTGAGTTCCATTTTTGCCTCCTGCGCAAAGTTGGAACATAGCTCACGCTACACAAGACTTGGTGTATGCGCGAAATTCCTTGCGCATACATTATGATTAAAATATTAAAGAAAAACTTAACGGAGGGTCGCATTCCTCCCAACACTAAACTGTTGGGTACCCTGCGACAAATGTAATGGAAAAAGTTTATATCAAAAATATTAGTGAATATGATTTAAATAATCTAAAGAGGATCATAAGAGAGACATTTAAAGAATTAGACATAAAGATAAACAAAAATGCTAAAGTTCTTGTTAAGCCAAATTTCTTATTGGCAAAGCCTCAAGACTCCAGTGTAATAACAAATCCGATATTTATTAGGGCTGTTTTAGAGGTTCTTTTAGAATTAAAGACAAAACCCTTCATATATGAAATACCTAGTGTTTATTCAATAGAAGCTGCAGCAAACAAATGTGGCTTAGATAAGATAGCTAAAGAGTTAAAAATAGAAATAAAGAAACAAGGAACATTCCAACCTATTTCCATAGACAATAATAAATATTTTAAAAGATTATCAATCCCAAAAGAAGTCAAAGAGGCTGATTTTATAATAAGTTTACCAAAATTAAAAACACATTCCTTTATGGGCCTTACATTAGGTGTAAAAAATACATTTGGGTTGGTAAAGTTTGATTTTAGGACAAGCATGCACTTCAAGGCAGGAAGAGACAGAGATTATTTTGCTAACGTCCTTATTGATGTTCATAATGCTATAAAACCAAATCTGACAATATTAGATGGTATCATAGGTATGGAAGGAAACGGTCCAAGTAATGGTAAATCTAGAAATTTTAATTTTGTTGCCGGTTCTAAAAATGCATTTGCTTTAGATGCTGCAGTTATTGGAATTTTAAAGAAAAAACAAGATGAAATACCAATACAAAAAGCAGCAGTATCAAGAAAGATTTTTGGTTCTAATATTAAAGATGTAACTGTAAAGGGTGATAAAATAAATATAACTAATCCAATAAGAATGCCCGATAGCTTTACCCATTCTTCAAATAATTTAGTTAATTTAGCAATACAATTTTCATTTCCATTAGTTTCAAGACTTGTTCAGTCCAGACCTAAAATGATTCATAGTAAGTGTATATCTTGTTTTAACTGCAAAAGAATATGCCCAGCAAAAGCAATTTCAATAAATAACAAAAATAAACCAGTTATAGATTATAAAAAATGTGTAAGGTGTTTTTGTTGTCATGAAGTTTGCCCTGCAAACGCAATAGAAATAGACAAAACATTTATTAGAAAGATTATGGAAAAGAGAACTGAAAAAAAATTAAAAGGTATGTAAAATAAGTATATAAAAAAAGAATATAAAAAATGGCAAATATAAATGAACTAAAGAAGACATTAAGTGCTTATTACTTAAAGAAAGATTCTCCATTCATAGCAAATTGGATAATCACAAGTCAATGTAATTGTAAATGCCCATTCTGTGAGCTTGGTGTAAAAAATCTTTATAACGAAAAGAATGAATTAAACACAGAAAGAGCCTTAAAATTAATAAAAGAATTAAAAGAAGTCAGTATAAAATATATAACATTAAGTGGTGGCGAGGTATTCTTAAGAAAAGATATCTTTGAGATAATTAAAGAATTAAAAAGAAATAAGATAAAAGTAGGAATAGTTTCAAATGGCTTTTTATTAAATAGTTTCTCAAAAGATAGAATAGAATTCTTAAAAAAACATCTAGACACTTTAGTAATATCCATAGATTCTTCTATTCCAGAAGAGCATAATAAATTTAGACAAACACCCAAACTATTTGAAATAATAATGAAAGGCATCGATAAATTACAATCAAATGGTTTCACAAACATAACATTTGAATCAATAATAATGGGCTCAAATTACAAACAAATTCCAGAGATAATAAAACTGGCAAAGGAAAAGAAAATAAGAAAGGTTATGTTCAGGCCAATCAATATAGTTCCTAATTTTCCAAATCTTAAAGCAATCTCAAATAAGAAGAAGTTTGCAGATTACAATGTAGATGAGATAATAAAATATATTGATCTAGGAATTAAAAAAGCCAAACATCTTAAAATGGATACAGATTTATTCTTTAATAGAAAATGGATAATAGAATATTTTAAGAATTTAGGCAATAAATCAGGATTCTTTCATGATCGAGTTATAAAAAATTATTTCTGCTTTATTCCTTTTTGTTATATAGTGATAAATTATAACGGAGGATTACTTCCATGTTTACTATTAAAAGAAAAAGGCAACATAAAAAATAGTGAATTAAAGAGAGAAAGACCTAAATCAGATGATATAAGGGAGAGGCTTGGAAAGAGAAAATTCTTCCCAATATGTAACTTCTGTTTTGATCAGGCAAATAACAATTTTAGATTTTCTGTATTATGCAGTCCAATAAGAAACATTAACTCATTAAAATCTTTATATTCTGATATAAAATCTGTAAAGAAAAGATTTAATGAGTGAATTAAAAAAATCAGGCTCGTTTTATGGCATTAATTATCTCTCTAGGATCAGGAGGACACCCTTTAATAAAATTGCCTCCAGATATTTTTTCAGTGCAATTCCCAATATAAATCACCTTAGTTCCTTTTCTAAGATCCTGTTTTAATCTGTATCCAGAAACAAATGTAACCTTTTTTAGCAAAGCAAGATATAAAAATTTAGTCAATAAAAAAGGGTTTTTGATAATCATTCTCATTGATCTTTCAACGTTAACACTACAACCAGAACACCCATTTAATTGAAACTCTATATTAAAGATCTTTCTAATTCTTTGTGGTTCTTCAAATTTCCTCTTTACCTTATTTAGATCCTCTCCAACAATCTTTATGTCTTTTATAATTGGAAAATGCTTGATATTCTTTGGATCTATTTCCATAATCCTAAGCCCAATATTATCCACTTCAAATAAATCAGTTCCAGCAATAATTAGTCCAAGTTCCTTTGACTTTCTGATTAATGAAACAGAATTACCCTCTAAACAATACAAACCATTTATTATAATAAGGTCCGGCTTAATTATATCTGATAAAGCCCTTACAGCTTCCTCAACACCAATAACATGAAATAATTTTTTAGTATTATGGTCTAATAAACCCTTTTGATTTTTAGTCCCTAAGGTTACAGTAGTAATTGTATGGGTCTTTAAAGTAGGCACACTAATGTATTCATATTCATCCAATAATTTAGGAAGCTTTATCTTTCCGTATTTCCATTTAACCTCTTTCCTTTCAACCTTATTCAAATCAACAAGTTTTACATTATATTTATCGGAAATTTCTTTATATCCTGTTCTAACAAAAACATCCTCAGTATTATGACCAACTGCACTGCCTTCAGCTATGATTATTTCACAATTAAAATTCTTCAGATATTTTATTAGAGCCTCAATCAGTCTAGGATGTGTTATTATGCCTGATTTAGGACTAGAGGCATAAACAAGATTTGGTTTAATCAGAATCTTTTTTTTCTTAGGTTTGTAATTTATAAGTTTTAGAGCAGAAGCTAGTTTCTTGTCAATATCCTTCATATTTGTTTTTAAAATTGAGACAGTCATATTAATCCTTTGAATCTTTTATATCCTCTAATATTTTTATCAGTTTATCCCAAGAAAATCTATTCTTATCCTTAATTATATTCTTTATAAATTCTTCTTTTTTATTATTATCATAAAAATAAGATACTGCCTTAAATATTTCATCACTATTTTCTCTCTTAATAACAAGGCCTGTTTTCTTGTCCAAAACAACCTCGGGAAGCCCCCCAACACCTGTAACTATAACTGGTTTTTTAAAACCGAATGCTGTCTGAACAATTCCAGAATTAGTTCCGCTTAAATAAGGAAGCACACAAACATCTGCTATATTAAAATAATTACCAACATTTTCATTAGGTATATATTTGTCAATGATCTTCACATGACTTTCTATTTTAAGTTTCTTAATTTCATCAACATATTTTTCCTTGGTCCATATCTCTCCTGCCTTTCTCCAGAATTCTCCAACAATTAATAAATCTAAATCATTATATTTTTTTATTAAAGCAGGCATTGCCCTTAAAAGATATACAAGCCCTTTATAATCTCGAACAAAACCAAAAAACAATATTATTTTTTTTCTTAATTTTAAATAACTTAAATCCTCTTCTATATTTTTCTCTTTAAATATTTCATAAGTGGGGTGAACATGATTTATTACCTTTGCTCTTGGAAAAATTTTTAACAAGTTTTTTTTCTCGCTCTTAGCATGAACAATAAAATAATCTCCCTTGCTTAAACCTATTTTAGTTAACATTCTATCAAGAAAGCTCTTTTCATGAGGCATTACATTATGACATAAAAAAACAACCTTCGCATTGCTATTCTTTTTAACCAAACAGCTTATTGTATAAAAGTTAAAGGTAAAATAAGGAGTCCACCAATAAAAAAGCACAATATCTGGCTTAAACTTTTTTATTCTTTTAGCTACTTTAAACCATGTAAATGGATTAAGGCTGTCTATTAATTCATTTGATTTAACATCTATCTTCTCTTTGCTCTCCAAGTCTTTTTGACTTTCAGCAGGATACAGTAATTTAGGATACTGCCTTTTAAAAGAAATAACATCAACCTTATGCTTCTTCATCAAATTTTGACATAAAACAGTATTATAATGTGAAATCCCTCCCTTGTAAGGATATGTTGGGCCTATAACACTAATTTTCATCTTAAACAAACCCCAATAAAAACCTTAAACCCTTTAAATATCTTATAATGTCTTCCTTGGTTCTTATCTTCTTTAAAGCAGAAATTATAAAAGCTGGCCTAAAGTAAAATTCTCTTACAGCCCTTTTCTCCATCTTCATAATCTCTTCTTCATCTTTATAACCATAAGGTACAAAAACAGGCTCCCACCCATTATAATTTTTAAAGTCTTTGTTTATTCTTCCAAATTTTTCAGCATTATTCCATAACTTTGTGCCAGGAAAAGGAGTAGTTATAGAAAACTGAGCATAATCTGGATTAAGTCTTTTAGCAAATTCTATAGTTTTTTTAGCCAATTCAGGAGTCTCTCCAGGCAAAGCAATCATAAAAGAGGCCCTTACTTCAATACCAGCTTCTTTAGTCCATTTATTAGCATCCTCTATCTGCCTTAAAGTTATGCCTTTATCAATATTATCCAATAATTCTTGAACCCCTGCTTCATAACCATAAAATATGTTCCAGCATCCTGCTCTTTTCATTAACCTTAACAATTCAATATTAACAGTATCAACTCTAGCATAACCAGTCCACGTTATATCAATCTTCTGATTTATTATCTCATTACAAAGCTCTTCCATCCATTTTTTGTTTACAGTCATCATATCATCCCAAAAGGATATCTCTCTAACATTATATGTTTTAATCAAATATTTTATTTCTTCAACAACCTTTTTAGGAGATCTTGCTCTAATCCCTCTTCCAAAAACAGCATTGTTTGAACAAAAAGAACATTGGTAAGGGCATCCCCTTATTGCAACCATATGAACCACAGGTGTTCTTTTATATTGATTAGGTAAAGGTATGTATTTATCCATAGGCAATAAGTCTCTTGCTGGATAAGGCAAAGAATCTATATTCTTAATTAAGTCTCTATTAAGTGTTTTAACAATTTTATTTTTCTCTCTAAAAACAATGCCCTTAATCTTATTTAATTTTTTATAATTAGTTAAGAACTTTTTTATTGAAAATTTATCTTTTTTATATTCATTCAATATCTCTAATAATGTTAATTCACCTTCACCAAAAACCAATAGATCAAAACAATCATCATCTTTAATAATATCAATAGGCATTATTGTAGCATGATGCCCCCCTATAATTATCAATATATCTGGAAACCTCTTTCTAATTAGTAAAGCAGTTTCTTTAGCTCTATGAAACATAGTTGTTAAACAAGAAAAACCAACAACCTTAGGCTTATTCTTATCTATCCTATTCAATATATCCTGATTGTTAATATCTAAAGCCAAACAATCAAGAACATCAACACTAAATTTATGTTCTCTAGCAAATGCTCCTAAAGTTGCTATTCCCAAAGGAGGCAAATGCCCCCCTATATTTTTACCTGTCTTTCTAGCATATCTTTCTTCTACAGATAAAGGTGGATAAATAAGCATCAAATCCATTTTAACTCCTAAAAGAGATTATTTTCTTTGCATATCAGCCAAAAACCCGAACAGTATTATTTGTATCCCAGTTAATATAAATAATGTGGCTGCTATTGTTAAAGGTATATGTCCTACAATTCCTGTACTTAAAAAATTATACACTAAATAAATACCAATTAAGATTCCTATCAAAGATAAAGTTAATCCTATAGAACTAAAGAATTTTATAGGCTCATAATCCCTATATATCCTTATTAAATTTGTGCCTGCTCTTACTGCAAAATCAAATGGATTCTTCATTAATTTACTCTTTCTTGTCTTAAAGGTATCTATAGGTATTTCCTTTATTCTATATTTTTGCCTTACTGCCTTAATTATTTGTTCCTGTGTATATGTAAAATTAGATATGATATTGATGTTTTCAGCAACCTCTTTTTTAAAAGCCCTAAAGCCTGTCTGAGCATCACTTATCTTAACCCTAGTAATATTAGAAATTACTCTTGAAAATGCCTTATTCCCTAATTTTTTTATAAAAGGCATACATTCAATATGTCCTTTAAATCTACTTCCTAAAACAAGGTCATATCCTTGCTCTATCTCCCTAATCAAAGAGGGAATAAATTTAGCAGGATACTGACCATCTGCATCTGTATGTACTATAATATCTGCCTTTAACTCCAAACATTTCTTTATTTCAGTTTTAAAAGTCTCGGCAAGACCATAATTAATAGGATGTGAAAAAACAATAGCTCCCTCTTTCTTTGCTATCCCCTTAGTATTATCATTACTTCCATCATCAACAACAAGGATTTTATAATCATAATTCTTCATATATTTTTTTATATCTCTAATTACATTTCCAATGGTTTTAGATTCATTATAAGCTGGTATACTAACAATAATATTCATTTTACACCTTATTACACTAATTTTATATTTAAATTAAACAAATTTTATATTATATTTATTCATAATTTATACTTCATTTATATAATCTTTGTTTTTCAATTAATTACTATTTTAATTACTTACTACTACGAAAAAGTAAGTTTATAAAAAGATTTCCATTAAAGCTTATTGTAAGCTTTGCGTACTAATTAATTTATCTTATTAAAATAAGATAATCTTGCTCTGTTATGCAAGATTATCCTTGCCATAACTTGAATGAACTTGCTATGTCCTCTGACTTTTCTTATTATCCCATATACTCTCTTAAAAGAAGA
>JAZDEO010000027.1:0-2885 GCA_043808705.1 archaeon
GCTGCTTAAAGAAAGAAAAAGAATTTATTTTTAGTATTTTATACAATTTTCTTTGATTCTTTCAAGATCGTCTACAAATTCTTCAAAATTAGATAAATTTGGATTTCTTACAATCTCTGTTCTTTTTGAAGTCCTTAATCCTATTTTTTGTTGTATATAGTCTATTATATATAGATCAAATGTAGGACCTCCAAGACCACCTAAATATCTTATAGGAATTTGACCTTTTTTTCTTGATAGGTGTAATCTTAGTTCGTACATAGTAGCTTCCGCTGGACGTTGGGGTGGTAATATTAATTCAAGTTTACTAATTCTACTACTTTTGATACTTTCTGAATCAACAATTATATTTATTTCGCTCATTGTGGAGATGAGAAAATAAAAAAAATTTATAAAGCTATCGGTTGTTTTTTTGTTTTCTTTTTATTTTATTAAACTTTTATTAAATTTATTAATCCTCTTTTATTAGAACTTCAATTATTGAAGCGAATGCTGGTCTTGTTATCAATACTCCTACTGTTACACCAATTATTGTTGTTACTGCAAACCCTTTTAATAATCCTGCTCCTAAAAAGTATAAAGGCAACATAGCTACAACTAATGTGGCAAATACAGCCATTATTATAAAGAATGCCTTCTTTATTCTCTCTTTCCAATTGTAATATGAATCTTTTGAGCCTGTTAATACTTCATCTGTAATAACTATCTGATCATTCACCCCTGTACCGACTGCTGCTATGATTCCTGCTATTGCAGCTAGATCTAAACTATACTTTAGTAAGGCTGCTACACCTAATGTTATTATTATTTCAGAGGCCATTATCACAATTATTGGAAGAGAAATTTTTAATCTTCTGTATCTTATGAATATAACAATAGAAACAGCTATCATAGCAAGAATGCCTACAAGCATTACGTTTTTATTGAATTCTGAACCTAATGAAGGGGATATATAATCTATTTTGACTATGTTTAATGATGTTGGTAAAGAACCTGTTATCAAGACAGTTTGTAATTTGTTCATATTCTTTAAACCGTCTTGTATTGCTTCTTGTTCTGTTACACCTATACCAGGACCAGATATTGCTATGTCTCTTGTTTCCTTGCCTTTTAGATCAGATGATATTCTTAAAGAATCAACTTGTTTATCATCAAGATATAAATCAAGAGGCACACTTAAATATTCATAACCTGTTTCAGATACATTTACATCTAATGTTGATGTTATTTCAGCATGTTTCTTAGCTGCTTCTTCACTTAGTTTTATAGCAAACTCAAATTTACATTGATATCCATCACTGTATTGAGAACAATCTCTTATTCCAGAACATGTACCATCCCCCCTACAAACAAAAGTAATGTCTTTTTCTCCTCCGCTAAATACAGTAATATTTCCTATCTTAGCTTCAAACTTACCTTGTTTGGCTACTAACTCTTGAACTTCTTCTTTTGTGGCTCCTGCAATTTCTACAATAATATATTTTTCTCCAGCCAAATCAGAGGCTTCTCTTATTTTTAGATCTGTTAAACCATAAACATTTAGTCTTTCTTCCATTGTTGCTATTAAATCTGAGAACTGCTGATCTGTTATTTTTTCAGATGGTTGTAATAGTACTCTTGTCCCTCCTTGTAATTCAAGTCCTTTAACTAGATTTGATGTTGCTGGCGGTTCTACAGCAATACCCAAATCAGGAGAATTAAGCAAAGTGTATGTTCTTTTATCTGTTGTAATTTTTAATGTTCCATTATCTGGAACAGAATCTAAGGCTGAAACATAATCTTGCACATTTTTAATTTGTTGGTTATTAATTGAAAGAATAATTTCCTTATCTCTAGGCATTATGTTTAATGCAGGAGATGACATACCTGCAAACGAGGCAGTACTATTTAGTTCTATTGATTTTATTGCTACACCATCTACAGATGTAGAGGGCCTTATTAATATTAAAGCCATTACAAGACAGAATATGTAAATTAGAATTCTTACTTTAAGTAATTTTTTTAGTTTCATGTTATGTTCTTCTTTTTACAATACCATATTAGGATAGAGGCGTTTCCAATGTATGTTGCGATTATATCAATAATTAGTGCTATTGATACGATAAAAAATATTTGTTTTAAAACAGGAGATGTTGCAAAGAAATATCCTACTGATAAAGCGGCTATTGCTGCTACTGTCATAGTCAAGCCAGTTTTCATAGAACCCTTTAGTCTTTCATATAAAGATCCTTGTTTGTTTCTTAAAAGTCTTGTAGTTTGTAAGATATCTGTGTCTACTGAATAACCTATAACTAATAAGAAAGCAACTATTCCCGCTGAAGAAAGTCTTACACCTAGTAATGAAATTACTGCAAATGTTGCTATAATGTCTGTGATTACTGCTAGTAATACAGCTACTGATGGAATAAATGTCCTGAATGTGATAAAGATTACTATTGCCATAAAGATAAATGCAAATATTAATGCCTTAATTAGGCCATTATAAAAACCTTTACTAAAACTAGATCCTGATGATTCTGATGAATAATCTTGTTCTTTAAAGTCTACTATTTCTTTAATGGCTGCTTTAAGGGCAGGTTCATCTTGAGTTGAGGATTCTACAATAACACCAACATTTCTTCTTGTTGCTATGTCTGTTAATGTTCTTACATTAATTTCTGGGAATTGCCCTTTTAATGAATTCTCAATTATTACAGGATCTATGTTTTCCTTGTATATAGTTATTGAGATTCCTCCTTTTATTGAGATATCTCTGTCTATTAGTTGGCCTGTTGTTAGTAATTTTATGCCTAAAAATCCTAAACTTAAGACTAGAATTAATAGAGATATTACTAAGAATTTCTTATAATTTTTTTCATATATCTTTTCTAGATCCATTATTTAAA
>JAZDEO010000028.1:0-66742 GCA_043808705.1 archaeon
ACTTTTTCGATAATTTCATATCCCTCCATTTTCATTTGAATTGTCTTTTTCATTGTAGCTACAATGTAGCTACACATATTAATATAGATTTCGCTATTAGAGAATATAGATCAAAAATGCTTCAGAAAGCTAAGTAATTACTATTTTTCTCTTAAATGTCTTTTAAATATTATCTTAGAAATTATTTTTGAATCTTATGAACAAGGTAGCAATAATTGATCCAAAAAGATTGTATAATAAATCAAATGCATTGTTAAAATAGTCTCCTACTTTATCTCCTATATTTAATAATAGGACAGCCTGTAGTTCAACTATCTCAACAAAAGCACCTATGCCTAATGATATCAATATCAAAAGAATAGTAAATAATGCCCTATTTTTTCTAAGCCTTTCATCTAGATGAGACCTTAATATGTTAAAGGCTATGAATGTTATTACAAAAGCACCTATTAAATGAACAAAATTGTCATATCTAAAAAAACTTTTTATTATCCATATATCATAAAGTCTTATGTTGTTAATATAAACCATATTGCCTAATGTGGCTAGAAGGCCATGCATTGATAATCCTATAAATATTATCGGAGTAATATACAATTTGTCGTGATAACGGAACAATAAAAAGGCCATTAATGACATAAAAAAGGTATAATATAAAAATTCATAATTTCTCTTTATGATTGCAATAAATGTAAATATCAAAATGTATGATAATGTAATGATTAAAATTAATCTAAGCTTTTTTAACTCTGCTGTATGTTCCATATAACCAAATTTTATAGAGTAATTTGTATATAAACATTTTGATAACTTTTATATATGCTTCTATTTTTAGGATTGACATGATTGAGATTTATATTGTAGTCATTTTTTTATTGCTAGTTTTGAGAAAGATAAGGCTAGTATTTAATAGAAGAAGGTTATATAAAAAATTACAACCCTTTAAGATTAATGAAAAAGCCAAACCCTATTTCTATAAACAAGGAAAAATATGTTGTTTATTGTTGCATGGATATACATCTACACCTGATGATTTTAGATATTTAACTCCTTTTTTATTGAAGAAAAAACTAAGTGTTCATACTCCTTTGTTAAAAGGACATGGTACAGACCCTTTGGATTTGGCTAATACAAATTATAAGGACTGGATGAAATCCGCTGAAGATGCTCTTGAGAAAGTTGAAAAACAATACAATAAAATATTTATTATTGGTAATTCTATTGGGGGAAATTTAGCTTTTTTATTGAAACAAAATAAAAAAGTTAAGGGAATAATATCATTAGGAACGCCTTTGTTCTTTAGATTTGGATTAACAATTAGACTTTTCTTACCATTCATGTATTTATTTAAGGACTTTCAGAAGAAATATTATCCTGAAGAAATTAGAAAGGTAATTGAAGACAATAAAAAAGTACATTACAAATATTATCCAGTAAATACTGCCTTTTCTGTCTTGAAAATTATGAAGATGACTAAAAAGAATTTAGTGAATATTGAAAAACCCGTTTTGGTGATGCAATCATCTAAAGACATAACTTTAGATAATGATAATGCCTTATATATATTTAACAAAATTAAGTCAATTAATAAAAAATTGGTGTTTATACCTGATTCTTATCATGTTTTTATAATGGATAAATATAAAGAAATGGCCTTTGACGAAATTTATGAGTTTATTAAGAGCAATTCTTAAATTTTTGTAGACTCAACTCTTTCCCAACCATCTTTGTAAGACTGTTTTTTAAATTTTAAATTATAATGTAAATTTAACCATATGTACAATCTTGTAGGAAAAAGCAATAGAGTCCAAAAAAATTCTTTTATGTTTTTTGGGTATGAAAATATATCAAAAAATCCTTTTATACCACCCTCTATAATTTCTGAACTAAATGATTTTACTTTTGGATGATCTCTTGCATATAATGTTAATTTGGTATGGGCATTTGCCGCTCTTTTTTTTTGTTTAATCCAATCTCTAAGATTATTCGGCCATTTAACATAAACTAATGCGTTTTCCGCATAAGCTATTTTATAACCCCTCTTCCAAAAATAATAAGGAATTATTGAATCTTCGGCTACATCTAATGGAAAACTTTGAATAATACCATTTCTAAATGCAAATAAATAACCCGTACATTCTATAAACTCATTTTTTTCATATCTCTTCTTTCTTGATATTTTATGAGCTCCTACATCTAATAAGAAATGAGACCAATAACCAAACAGATTATTTCTAGAATTTTGAGACATTGGTCTTCCTGTAACCACACCCACTTTTTTGTCTTTGAATTTTTTAATTATTTCTTTTATAGAATTATTACCCAAATAAACATCGCCGTCGGTTAATATAAAAATATCCTCTCGATTTGTTCTATATAACTTTTTTAATAATAGGTTTAGTGCATATGACTTACCCTTTCCAGGATCTTTAAAATAGTTTATATTTGAATTTTTTTTAGTATAATCTAGTACTACTTTTTTGGTTTCTTTGTCTGGAGCACTTACTATTAGGCTATATTTCTCTTTTGGTTTTTGTTTTATTATTACATCTATTGCTTTCTTTATATTGGGTTCTTTAAAAGTAGTTATTATAATATAAATCATAAATTAAATGAAAAGTTTTATATATATAATTCTTTTTAATTTCTTAAAATGGAAATGCCTTTAGCAGAAGTGTTGGATAGATTTGTAATAGTCAGATTAAAAATGGAAAAAATAGATGGTTCTGAAAAGAAAAAAGAGTATGAATTTTATAAGAAAGTGATAAATGAGTACAAAAAGAAAGGTGTTACAATAAAGGATGAGTGGATTAATCAGCTATATGATGTTAATGCAAAAATATGGGATTTAGAGTTCGATTTAAGAAGAGGAAAAGAAGGAGAATTAGGCTTAGAGGAAGTGGGTAAAAGAGCTCTAAAAATACGAGATTTAAATAAGATAAGAATAAGAATAAAAAACGAAATTGTAGAAACTACTGGTTCTGGTTTTAAAGACATTAAAATGAATCATGCTTCTGCTGAAAATTAAATAATAAATTTTATACTAAATTCTTGTTATAATAACTTTACAAAATATTGTCTTTAGAAAAAATAGAATTTATCTCGAAGAATCTGATTGTCTTTCAAGTTCTAGCTTCTTTGAAATTGCTTGTGACTGTTGGTTTAAGCCATATGCATTAATTATTTCATCCGCTAGACATTCATGAAATTTTTTCTTGTTGTTGAATGATCTTTGATAAGAACCCTGAATCATTTGCCTTAATGTTAAATCTATTCTTCTTTGAGGGGAACATTCTACAGCTTGTGGGTATTTTGCTCCACCATATTCTATTGTTGTTATCTCTTCTCTAGGAGCAGCATTTTCTAAGGCCCTAACAAATACTTCTACAGGATTCTTTTTTGTTTTGTCTTCTATAATTTGGAATGTTTGTAAAACAATCTTATAGGCTTTTTGAGCCTTTCCAGTACATCTTCCTGATGTTGTTTTATGTTTTCTTGCTTTATGGCCTGGAACCATTATCTTATTTATTAGTCTTTCAACTATATTATACTTAGATTTCCAGAATCTCATTTTAACATATCTTCCAGTTGTTTTAACAACTATTAAGGGATTTAGATTTATGTAATTTCTTAAACCAGGATCCTGTACCTGGATATTTGTATCATATTTGTTAAATAATTTCATATTCTAAATTTATCTTATTATTTTTGTTATTTATCTCCTACCCTTTTCTATCTTACCTTTTAATAAGGCATCTAAACTCTGATCATTAACTTTTATGACTTGCCATCTGATACCTGGGATGTCTCCTTTAGCTCTTCCCATTTTTCCACCAATACATTCTATTAGAACTTCGTCATGTTCATTTATTAATTTTATGGCATTATAACCAGGAACAAAGGCAGCTACTTTTTTTCCATTCTTGATTAACTGGACTTTTACTATTTTTCTCATAGCTGAGTTTGGCTGCTTGGCCTCTCTTTGTGATTTTTCTAGAACAATTCCTTTTGCCTGAGAAGCTCCTTTTAATGGATCTGATTTTGCTTTCAAGTTTAACATCTTTCTAGCATAATATTTATCATTCCATCTAAATTTACTTCTTCTTTTCTTTAATTTCTTTCCAGCGTTAAGGCCTTTTGACTTATTTCCCATTTTATCTTTTCTACTTTTATATTTTTTATTTTTGTTTATTTTTTTATCGTATCTTTTTATTTATTATCTTATTTTTAAGCTTACCTTAAAATAATGATTTAATATATCATTATATATCTTTAGATTTTTTTGATTTCTTCCAATTAATAAAGCTTTGGTTTTTGTATCAGCGTTGACTTCAATACAAGAGTTATTAAAATTTATCTCTTGTGGTTTTAAAGGGTATATAAGCTTCTTAAAAAAGTTAACAGGATCTGAATTGTATTCTATTATTCTTATTTTCTTTTTGAATAAGTCTGATAATCTTCTTATGTTTGATGCATCCTTGCCTATTGCTTTTCCTATCTCTCTATCTTCGACAATGAAATTTAATATGCCATTATTTTCAAAATAATTCTTTACTTTAGCTCTCGTTATCTTTTCAAATAGATTTATGTTTTGAATTGTGTCTTTATCGATTTTATTAAACATCTTAGATACTTAGAACTGATATAGCAAATGGTTTTTTACAAACAATGCCTAGTTCTTCATTATTTTCTTTTAATTCTATTAAAGGTATACTGTATAATTTGCAGTAATGTTTTATGTCGTCTTTAACATCCTCATCACAATTAGATGCAATATAAACTTTCTTTACCTTATTCATCTTTAAATTTTTTAATGTTCTATCTGTGCCTATTATTGCTTTCTTGTTTTTTAACGCTTCTTTAAGTTCTTCCATCTTCTTTTATTAAGTTATAATTTAAATTTTTGTTTATTACTCTTATTCTTATTCAATTATATCCCCACTTTATAGAAAGGAGAGTAAATTCAGTGTTTTTAAAGGTTACTATCTTTGCTGTCTTTTAAATATTTATATATTTTAGGCCATTCTCTTTTTACAAATACCTTTTCCTTTTTGAGCATTAAAGAAAAGCCCTTTCTCTTTAGCTCTTTTGTTACTATGCCGCCTGCATGAGGATGCTTGTATTTTCTTTCTAGAGGAGAATTAAAACCGTGCATATAATGGGTTAATTCATGAGCAATTGTTATGTCAATTATATATTCAGGAACTAGTTCATTTTGGAATAAAGAATTTACTACTATTTCTGAATCTTGGCCTATTTTTTTTATATGACCAAATTTTGAGAATGAAGAGCCTTTAAATTTTATTATTACATTATTTAATTTTGGGGTATCTGGAAATAATAATTCCCATATCTGTTCCAGTCTTTGATTAAGCCATATGTTGTCTCTCATCAGCAGATTAAGAAATTTGTCCTTTTAAAAATCTTAGTATTCTTTATTTCTTAGTATTCTTTATTTTTAGTAGTCTTGTAATATTTGGTAGCGTGTATCAAAATTTATTTCAAGGTTTAAAGTTCTAGCCACTTCATATAAACGGGAAGTGTCTATAGAATATTCTATTTGGCCATTAATAGAACTAGAAGAATTAAAACCCAGACCTGTAAGAGTGCACATATCATCAATAAGATTTTCAGATTCTGCTACTTTTTCTACAGCCAATTCTCCTCTATCAAAATTATCTTGAGATCTAAAGACTAATTTAAATAAGCCACTCTTTTCTGTTCTTAAAATTGCATAAAAACAAACCATATTAAAAACTCAAGCACTTAATTTTAATTTTTTTTGAATTGAGCTATGTCATCTATCAAATCAACATGACTTGTGAATAATGCTCTACAACAATATCTATCTAAGCCAAGATCATCTAAAACCTTTTTTGGGCTTTCTTTATTTTTTATTCTTTCTTTGAATTTTTCATAAAGATGTGCTACAGGTTTATTGCAGCTCATACAACGAATAGGAATAATCATGGTGTTTTTCCTCCTTAAATATTAAAACAAGATAAAATAGGGTTTTATAAAGGTTACTCTTTTAATTTTTTAAAATTTTACTTTCTTTGAAATGATTATTATTACCTATTAAATGTTTATAACCTAGGTTTTCAAGACTATTTTCTTTTCTTACTCTTATTATGACAGAATCACTTACTCTTACTTTATCCATAATTTCTGAGAATTTTACTGTTGGATTTTCTTTATAAATATCAATTATTTTTTGTATCTTTTCCTGAGGAATCTTACATCTTGATTTATTACCTTTGTCAATTTTGTACTTTTTACAAATTCTTCGTACTACACTTTCATGAACCCTAAACTGTTTAGCTATTAAATCATTTGATAGATTCATATTTTCTTTAATAAAATCTGCTATTTCATTTCTCTTTTCTTCATCAGTTTTTACTACTCTTTCTCCTAGATTATTTTCTTTTAAAACCCTCTGGACTTTTATTTGGCTTACTCCAACTTTTTCAGCTATTTCCAATGTTCTTGTTGTTCCTGAATTATACAATTCTATTATCTTTTCTATTTTTTCTTCAGGAATTTTATTCCATATCTTTTTTTCTCCAGTAAAATAACCGGTCTGATTAGAAATATCAGGATATTCTTGCATCATAAACAAAAATTTGGAATATTTACTGGGACTTAGGCACATTAATCTTTGTTTAAGAAGTTTGACTAAGTTTTCTCTTTTTGAAATAATCATATCCTTATAATCTTTATATTGTTTGATCTCTATTCCAATTTTATTTAAATATTCTTGATATAAATTTCTTTCATCAGAATTATTAGCTGTTAAATGGATTCTATATTTTTTACATTTTTTGTCTATTTCCACACAACTTTCTCCTGCTAAAACTCCTTTTATAAAACTAGATATATCCTTTTTATCATAACTATGAAGATTATAAGACAAGTTTTTTACATAGCTTTTTATTATTTGACTAAATAATTTGGATTTGTGTTCTATCATTAAAGTTCCATAATAACAATTTTTCAGTTTTGTATAATTTGAATTTTTGGTGTAAGTAACTGTTTTTGGATATTTAATTTCATCATTTATCTTTGTTTTTGATAACCAGTAATTAATTATTTTATTTTCGATCTCTTTTTTGTAATCTAAATCATTTGGTTCTTGCATATTTAATCTAATATACCATCTCCAATTGTTGAAATTTAATTCTAATTCTTTATTGAACCATTCCATAACTTTTTTTATTAATCGGTATTCAGAATTAGCAAAGACTAAACAACCGTTATTTGTTTTTCCCATTTCAGCTTGTAATAAACCTAGAACTTCAAATGTTTCTTCATTACATTTTATTCTTCTTGGTATTGATGTAGAGTGTTCTCTCCAAGAATCGTTAAAATGTTCAGTTATATATGATAAATCAATATAATACTCTTCAATATTAATATTTAATTTTATTTCTTTTTCATTATCACCAGACAAAATTCTATCTGGAATATACTCTTTTAGATCAATAAATTTTTTGCCCATATTAGACAATAATAAAGACGTTTTAGTTTATAAAGATGGGGGGGCGGAGTTGTCCAGCTGTCCCATATAATAGAATATAGATGATAAAAATGAGAAATATTTATATTTGTTACTACTTCAGCGATACGATTTTTGGCGTTTTGCCCTTGCCTTAGAATCATTTGGTTTTCGCTGTTCTTTTCTTCTAATATCTGCTACTAAAAGCTGTCTATCATAGTCTAAAAACGCTTTTTCAATTCTTTTATCTTGTGTAAATTCAACTATAGCTCTTGCAATAGCTAATCTAATTGCTTCAGACTGAGAGCGCCATCCTCCACCTCTGACATTAACATCTAATTTTATTTTTTTTGAAATATCTCCAGCTAATATTAAAGGTTCCATTATTTTATCTCGAGCAAATACAGGATTATAATTACCCAGTAAATTATTATTTATTCTAACTAAGCCTTTGCCTTCCCTTATTGTGGCTCTAGCAATTGCTTTTTTCCTTTTTCCTGACACATGCACAATTTTCATATTTTTATACTTCCTTACCTAATAATTTTGCCAAATCTTTAACATAAATAAACCTGAGATTTTTTAATTTTTCCATATTTGCCTTTTTAATTGTTTCAAACTTTTGATCTTTGAATGAATCTGGAATGCCATTATAACATTTTATGTTCTTAAAGGCTTCTTTTCCTCTAAATTCTCTATGGGAAAGCATGCCTCTTATAGTTCTCTTTACTATCTTATCTGAACTTCTTGATAGAAATGGGCCTTTAAATGGTGTTCCCATTTTTATTCTTTTTTCATACTTTTCTAAGATATTTTCTTTACTGCCAGTTATTACTGCTTTTTCACAATTTATTATATGAATCTCTTCACCTAATAATGCTTGTTTAGCAGCATAACTAGATAATCTTCCCAAAATTAAATTTTCGGCGTTTATTATCATTTTAATCTTTATATTGGTCTAATTGATAATCTTCTACTGTCTGCTGTCTTTTTTGTGATATGTATCTAACTTTTCCTGTATCATATCTTAGTCTTTCTGTTTCATCTACAATAAGGTTTGGATCCTCTATTCCAGCTGGTCCACCATCAAATATTAAATTAGGATTTACTTTATGAACTAATGTTCTTTGTTGTTTATTTAACATTTTAACCAATTATCCTTACCTTTTTTCCTTTTTTGTTTTTACTTATTAATTCTTGAATTGAAATGGCTTTTCCATTTTTACTTATTTTTTTTAAAGCTTCTGTTGAAAATTGATAAGCAGCTATTGTTATTTTTTTATCTAAACTGCCTAAACTTAAAACCTTTCCAGGAACTATTGCTGTTTCATCTTCTTTAGTGTATTTATTTATTTTGTATAAGTTAACTTTTCTTCTTTGCCTTGTTGGCCTTTCTAATTCATAAGCAATTCTTTTCCACAAAGCAACTTTTTCCTTACTAGCTAATATTTTTAGATCTCTAATTAAGTTCTGAAGTTCTAATGTTTGTGGACCTGTTCTTTTCATTTTTTATTTTTATTTTAATTTCTTGAATTTCTTTTCAAATTCATCTATTTTTTCATTAAGCATAACCATAGATCTTGTTAGAATTTCTTTAGGTGTCAATTGACCCCAGGATTCTATAAAGAATATGAATTTGTCTCTTGAACTTGCTACTGATATTTTTTCTGAAGATACATCAACGCATGCTTTACAGGCATCACAATTCTCTATGTTTTTTATTTCTAGTTTATTATCAAATGAAAATACATTTTTAGGACATACCTCAAAGGCTGCCCTTTCATTATAATTATTTAATTTTATTGAAGGATATTGTCTATAATATGTTAAACATGGACTAAATTTTGTATGTTTTCTTCCAACATCAAGAACAGCTATTGCTTCTAATTCTAAAGACTGGTTTGCTAATAATTTTACTATAGGCATTTCAGGATAAACAGGAATACATTTTGGATCTTTGCTCTTTAAATCAGATGCATAAACAGTACAGGGACCTTTTACCTTTAGTGTAAATTTTAATTCACATAATGCACAACCTTTTCTACTGCATTTACATTGATCTTTTATATTGAAAGATTTAAGGTCTGTTTTTATTGGAATTAACCCCAATCTATGAGCAAGAATTTCATCATATAATGCTGATTCATTTTTTTCAAAAGTTACAACATCTATAGCTAAACAAGGTGTTTCAAACATTGTTGCTCTTC
Source organism: archaeon (assembly GCA_043808705.1). Lineage (GTDB taxonomy): Archaea > Nanobdellota > Nanobdellia > SCGC-AAA011-G17 > GW2011-AR20 > JAZDEO01. The sequence goes on from JAZDEO010000028.1 coordinate 9,703, forward strand.
TAATTGTATTTGCAATAGTTGGATTTATTTTGTCTAGTATAAATATTAATTTGTTATCTTCTTTTTTTATGACTTTAAGTTCCATCTTAAGATACTTTCAAAAATTCGGGTTTAAAAATCTTTCTGAAATGAAGGTTTTTTGTTATTTAATCCTTTAAATAATAATACTTTAACATATATATTACAACATATGGGACAGCTGGACAAATCATCGAAGAAGCTTTATAAACTAAAAAGTCTTAATACTATCGTCGTTATTGAGAGGAAATATTCTTGATAAAATAGGAGGTAAAAATGGAATTTTCTAAGGATCTTAGGGAATTAAACCAGGATGAATTTAAGAGGGTTTATGATTATTTAAAAGAAAAAACAAATGATTTCTCTTTTGTTTCTCCTCAAGTATTATTAGAAAATAATCAATATATGTTAATTTTTCGCATCTGTTTAGGAATGTCTCAAAGGAGTCTAGCTGAATTTATTGGCGTTACTAAAGATTGTTGCAGGCACATAGAATCAAAAAGATTAAGAATAATCAGCCTAAATAAAGTTAAAAGATACTCAGAAAAAATAAATGAATTAATATCAAACAAAAAAATAAGTTTTGATAATACTTTATTACACTGGGAAAATTATAATAAATTTCAAAAAAATCAAGTGTTCAAACCTAAATTAATTTTGAGGTCATTTAATGAATTACAAGTAAAAGATTTAAAAAAGTATTATAAGATACTATTAAACAAAACAAATAATTTTCAAAACATAACGCCGAATTTGATTATGGATGTTCCACAGATAATAGTTCTTTTAAGAGTCGCTGGATGTATTACATGTTTGAAGATTTCTAAACTTAAAATAGTTTCCCAAAAGAGTTTAAACAATTACGAGAAATTAAAATCTACTATTAAGCTCCAAACAGCAAATAAATTCTCAAAATTCTTTAATGAACTGTTTGTTAATAATAAACCAGATTATCAAAAATTTGTGGAGAACTTTAGAATTTTAAAGGGTTTTTACGGATGCCGTGACTTAAATTTTTTAGTAGAACAAGGATTAAACAGAATGGCAAAAATAAATCCCAACCAATATGAAGATGAGATTGCTGAGTTGTTAAATAAAAATAATATTAAATTTGAAAAACACAAAATCTTGGATGGGTTAAAGACTAAGTCTAATGTTGATTTTTATATTAAAGAGAAAAATATAGTTATGGAAGTATTTTCTTATAACAGTAAAAAAAGAAGTGATATTAAACTAAAAGCTTGTTTTGTTGATCATAGGTTTCAATCTCTAAAATTAAAAGAACCTTGTAGGAAAACAATAATATGCATAAAAATTTATGGTAAACCTATATTACATGATTATGTAAAAAGGTATTTGACAATGGACTTAATTAATACAGATTTTTTGTTTCTTAATAATGAAATAGAAAATCTTGCAAAAACAATCAAAGAAAATTTGTAACTACTGTTAAGTCACACACGGCGGCCTCTTCGGTAGTGAGATTTTCTGCAGCCGTCCGTCGGAAACGGTGTTATATCCTCAATGCTTCCTATTCTGAAACCTTCCCTTGATAATGTTCTTACTGCTGCCTGAGCACCAGGGCCTGGATTTGAAGGACCTTCATGACCGCCAGGAGCTTTTATCTTAACATGTAAAGCATTAATGCCGTGTTCCTTAGCAATTTCTCCTGCTCTTTTTGCAGCTGCCATCGCTGCTGTTGGAGAACTCTCTAGTCTATGAGTCTTAACTACCATTCCTCCAGATGCTTTAGCAAGAGTTTCAGATCCTGTTATATCGGTAATATGAATTATGGTATTATTATAAGAAGCATAAATATATACTAATCCCCATTTTAATTGTTTATCCCTATCCATTTTCTTCCTTTACTTCTTTTTTTATCTCTTCTTTTTTATCTTTTTTATCGCTTTCTTTTGGATGTTTTAATTCTTTCTCTTTGAATTTTGTGTTTTGTTTCTGTTCTTTTTTCTCTTTTTCTTGTTTACCTTTTATTGGTTTCTTTTTTTCTTTTTTATCTGCTTTTTCTTCTTTAAATCTTTCTTTATGATCAGGGTTGCTTAAAGCTGATTTTGGGTTAAAGATTATTTTGTTTTCTTCATCCCTTAAAACTATATAGGAAGGTGAGGTAATCCTTTTTCCATCTATAAGAATATGACCATGAGTTATAAACTGTCTCGCTTGTTTTACAGATCTTGAAAGACCTTTCTTAAAAACAATTGTTTGTAATCTTCTTTCTAAAATGCTTTTTAATGTTAAACTTAAAACTTCATCAAATGTTGCGTTTTTTTCAACTAATCCTAATTTATATAATTTGTTTACTAATTGTTCTTCTTCTTTTTTTGACTGTATTGTTTTTAAACTAATAAGCCTTTTTGCCTGTCTGGTATATTTTCTAAGTAATGATTGTTGTTTCCAAATCTCTTTTTTATTTTTTAAGGCATATTCTTTTTTTATCTCTCTTTCTTGTTCTATCCTTGTTCTCTGCCATGGATGTAATGGCTTACTATATTTTTTTCTTATTTTTCTTGGTGCTCCCATTTTATGTTTTACCTGCTGATTTTGCAGCCTTTGCTGGCATTACCCTTTTCTTTTGCACTCCTACACCTTTACCTTTTCTAAAGTGCGATCTTGTTCTCTGACCTCTAACAGGAAGACCCCAAGCGTGTCTTAATCCTTTATATGACTTAACCTGTTTTAATCTTTTAAGATCAAACTCTTTTACTAATTTAAGCTTTGAAGTTGTAATGTGCATATCATGACCGGTTTCATAATCTTTTCTTCTATTTAACAACCATTTTGGAAGCTTCTCAGGATTTTCTACTAATGTTTCGATTTTTTTTATTTCCTCTTCTGTTAGTGATCCTAATTTTTTGTCTTTATCTAAATCCAAAAAATTACATATTGCGTTAGCGAACATAAAATCAATACCTTTTATTTTTCTAAGAGAACTGTAAAGCTTTTTATTGCCATCTAGATCTGTATATATTATTCTAACTATGCTTCTTATTTTCTCCATGAGAAAATTTTGTATTTAGAGTATTTATAAAGCTTTTGTTAATTTGACTTTAAACAAGAAAAAGAAAAGTCAAGAAAAGATATCATTTAATAAAAATAATTTAAGAGGTTTTATAGATTTATTATGAACGTAATTTTTATGTTAGAGGGATCTATTCTTGCTTTAACTCTTCCGTTTTCATATTCTAATAAATTATTATAAATTGTTCTATATTCTTCAAACCTATTTATTAAATCATCCAGAATAGGTATTCCTATATTATATTCTTGTCTCTGACTTTTTATACCAAAATCTGGTTTTTGTTGATGAAATAATGTAGTTGAATGATTGAATGATGTATTTAAAGAATATAAGGCAAATAGTGAAACAACTATATTTGGCAATGATTTCATATTTTAATAAGCAACAAATATCTTATATTTATCCTCATTCTTAAGTTCAGAAATTATTCTTCTGATTATTGTTTTCTCTGGATCAGGCATTAGCTTGACTCTTTTCTTAATGTCTTCCAGATCTTTAAATAAATTTTCTTCCCTTTTTTCAAGAAGTTCCCACATATGCTTTTTTCCTATTCCTGGTAATAGTTCAATCTGATGCCTTCTTGTATTTATAGGACCTGCTTTATTAAAGAATTCAATAAATCTTGTTTGATCTTTTTTAACTAACTCTTTTATAACATATTCTAATTCTGCTTGAGCTGTTTGTGTTAATTTGTCATAAGATATTCTTCCAAATATATGATGAATCTTATCTCTTTTGCCTTCCCCTATATAGATCTCTTCATGAGGTTGAAGAAATTGTCCTTTTTTTGGGACTAGTTCTAAAAGAATAAAATGCTCTTTACCGATAGCTTGAGCTATTGGTGTCTTTAAGTGTGATGGTCTTGTGTCGAATAGATGCCCATTTGGCAGAAAGTCCAGTATTATTACATATTCCTCCTTTACAGCCTGTTTCATTTTCTTTGTATTTTATTTTATCTTTTTTATTATGCATTTTTCAAAGTGTCTAGTATTTTGCTTAAATCCTCTTGCTTTAAAGTTATGTTTTCAGTACTTAATATTATTTTTAATGAATCTATGTCTTTTGGATTTATATCAATTATCTTGGCTATATGCTTATCTTTTAAACGAGATATGCTTAATCCATCAAGCGATTTCTTTAATTTTTCAATATCCTTCCTTGATGTCTTTGTGAATTTTTTTAAATACTCGTATGTTTTTTGAGCCCTAGGACTTAAGTCTTTATCTCTTTTTTTCACTTCATCTAAACTATCTGCTAATTCAGCCATTGTTAATGGTTTTTCAGATATTACTTCTATGTTTGTCATTTTTATTCTTTTAGATTATTATATTATGATTTTATTATATTATGATTGTTATACTTTTAGTATTGTTATGTTTGTATTGTTATGTTTTGGTATCTTCTAGTATTCTAGTTTTATACTTTTCTTAAATGAACAGGATGCACTATAAACTCTTTATCTTTCTTTCCGTCTTTTATTTCTACTTTATAGCATTCACCGATTTTTTCTTTCACTATGCCTGTTTTTCCATGATACCTTGGATAATACATACCATCTTGAATTGCGGGTTCTGCTTTAAATAATACTCGGTCTCCTATTTCTAGTTTCTGGAAATAGTTACTTAAGCTAATTTTGCCTTTTCTTCTTATATTCTTCTTTAGCTTATTTCTAGTTTTTCTTCTAAATCCGCCTATTCTTTGGGTCATTTTCTAAAAGATAAGTAGGAACTTTATAAATCTTGTGGTATCTGTTCCTCTATTTTTTTAAGGGCTTTGTTTAATGCAAAAAACAGATTGAAATCTGTTACCTCAACATTATAGTTCTTGTTGTCAATCATAATCTTAGCTGATATCTGTGATTCTGAATTATGAATACTTTTTAGATCAAGTACCAAGCTGTTGAATTCTTTATATCTTGTTTGTATCTTTTTTACGAAGTTTCCAACTATTTTTTTGACAACAACAAGCTGTTGAGGCTCTATTGCTTTAAAACCAACTAAATTTATATTACCCCCCAACTCTATGGTTTCCATAAAAATGCTCTAATTTTAAAGAATAAAAAGGTTTTGTTTTTAACTTGTTTTATTTTAATATGGTAAATTAGCAAGTAAAGACTTTTAATAAATGATAAATGCCCATAAACACCCTTTTTATGATAAATCCAAAAATTTTATAAATAAACAAATTTACAAAAAACAGGAATGAGAAAAGGAATGCGTTATTTTCTCAGGTTATAATGAAACAAATATTGCCTAGCTTAAAGGAAAAAAATAGATATTTGGTATATAGTGTTAGTGAGGATTTAAGCTTTAATGAGGTGAAAAAGATCATACAAAACAATATATTAAGGTTTTTGGGTGAACTTGAAATGGCTAAGGCAAATATACGTATAATGGATGACTTTAAATACAAAAAGGGAATAATAAAAGTAGATAATAAATATACTGACAAGTTAAGATCAAGCTTAATATTGATAAAAAGTCCGGTTATACAAACTATAGGTATATCGGGAACATTAAAAAAAGCAAGATTAAAATTTTTAAAAGAGGGTATAAAGGAGGCCTAAAAAATGGAATCAATGCAACATCAAATGATGGGTTATGATAGAACTTCCACAATGTTTAGCCCAGATGGAAGGTTATTACAAGTAGAATATGCTAAAAAGACTGTAAAACAAGGAACAACCGCTATAGGAATGGTATGTAAAGACGGGGTTTTATTAGTTGCTGATAAAAGGATTACTGAAGAATTGATTATTCCACAATCTATTGAAAAAGTAAGTCAAATAGATGATCATATAGGAGCTACAGGTTCTGGTATATTATCTGATGGCAGAATTTTAATAGACAGAGCAAGATTATTGGCTCAACAACATAGGATAACATATGATGGACCTATGGACATATTAAGTTTAGTCAAATATATTTGTGATATAAAACAGAGTTATACCCAATTTGGAGGAGCAAGACCCTTTGGTGTTTCTTTACTGATAGCTGGAATCAGTGAAAATCCTGAATTATATGTTACTGATCCTACAGGGATATATTTTCAATATAGGGCTACTGCAATTGGTGAGGCTGAAAACGAGATTAAAGAAATTTTAAACAAGGAATATAGAGATTCAATAACTGTAGATGAGGGTTTAAAATTATGTGTTAGGGCATTAAAAAAGATTTTAGCAAAAGACTTTAACATTAAAAGAATAGATGCTGCCTATATAAAATTAAAAGAAAAGCAGTTCTATAAACTAAATCAAGAAGAATTAGGAAAATTAGTAAAATAAGGAGTATGTTTTAAAATGAATGTTGATGAAGCTGTTACTGCAAAATTAAGCATTTCAGGCAATGTATTTGAGATATTGGTAGATTGTGAAAAAGCAATTGAATTTAAAAAAGGGAAGGTAACAGATGTTAATGATGTTATTGTAAGTGATGATATATTTAAAGATGTTAAGAAAGGAGAACATGCATCTAACTTAAGGAAATTCTTTAATACAGAAGATAAGATAGAGATTTGTAAAAGAATAATTAAAGATGGTGAGATTCAACTGACTACTGAATATAGAAATAAATTAAGAAATGAAAAAAGAAAACAAGTTATTAATTTAATACATAGAAATGCTATAAATCCTGAAAACAATTTACCTCATCCTTTAACTAGAATTGAAAGTGCATTAGAACAAGCAAAGGTAAAGATTGATGAATTCAAGGCGGGAGAGGAACAGATAAAAGATATTGTCAATAAGTTAAGATCAATCTTGCCTATAAGATATGAAGTAAGAATTATTGATTTAAAGATAGGAAGTAAACATTCTGGAAAGTGTTATGGTATATTAAAACAATATGGAAACATAACAAAAGATGAATGGTTAGATGATGGTAGTTTAAATATTGTAATAGAGGTTCCTGCAGGTTTACAACAAGATATGTTTGATAAACTAAACAGTGTAACTCATGGAGAGATTGAAAGCAAGATATTAAAGACAGTATGATAAATTATGATAAATGTTAAAGGAGTGTTAGAATGGAAAAAATATTGATAAAAGATAAGGACATTGTTGTACCTGGTCAAGAATTGGCCAAAAGTATGGAGTATGTTCCTACAGGCGGATGTTTTAGAGAAAATGATTCAATTATAAGTTTTAGATTAGGAATAGCAAGTATAACAGGTCATGTTATAAATGTTATACCCTTAACTGGAAAATATATCCCTAAGGAAGGAGACATTGTTATTGGACGAGTTATAGATATAGGGTTTAATGGATGGTATTTAGACATGGGATGCTCTTATGACGGCAGTTTAATGATTAAAGATGCTACTGAATTTATAGATAAGGGTGCTGATTTATCTCAGTTTTATGACTTTAATGAATTGGTTATTGCCAAAGTAGTTAAAATAACAAGATTCTCTAATATAAACTTAAGTACAAAAGGTCCTGGCTTAAGGAAGATTAAGGGTGGAAAGATTATTGATATAACTCCTAGTAAAGTACCTAGGGTAATAGGAAAACAAGGGAGCATGATTAATTTACTTAAGGAAAATACAAATTGTAGAATTACAGTTGGCCAGAATGGAAAGGTATGGATACAGGGTGATAATGCTGATGATGAGTTATTGGCAACTGAAACAATATTAAAGATAGAACTTGAAAGCCATTTGGATGGCTTGACTGATAAGATAAAAGAATTTTTAGAGAGGAAGAGAAAATGAGAATAAACGGAAGAAAAAATGATGAAATGAGAGAGATGGAAGCTAGAGTAGGAATTATTAAGAGAGCTGATGGAAGTGCTTATTTTAGAATAGGGGAAACAATAGCTGTTGCAGCTGTTTATGGTCCTAGAGAACTTCATCCAAAATTTTTACAAGATCCTGAAAAAGGTATATTAAGATGCAATTATGACATGATGTCTTTTTCTGTTCCTGAAAGAAAAAGACCTGGTCCTTCTAGAAGATCTGTTGAGATTTCATTAGTAACTGAAAAATCCCTATTACCTGTTCTGGATTTGAGACAGTTTCCAAATGCAGTAGTTGATGTTTTCATTCAAATTGTGCAGGCAAATTCAGGAACAAGATGTGCAGGCATAACAGCAGCATCTATGGCATTAGCACATGCTGGAATACCTATGCATGATTTGGTTAGTGCTGTTTCTGTAGGAAGAATCAATAATGAGATTGTTATTGATCTAGATAAGGAAGAAGAGGATACTGAAAACGCTACTGATATTCCTTTAGCCTTTACTGGCAGAAAAAAAGAAATTACTTTGTTACAGCTTGACGGAGATGTTAATAAAGAAGAATTAATGAAGGGTATTGAATTAGCTAAAAAGGGATGCGAAAAAATAAATGAAATACAGAGAAAGGCATTAGTGCATTATATTAAGGAAAAGGATGATGTAAAAATAAAAGAAAAGGATAGTGAGGAGTGAAAATGAATAACGAGTACATATTCTCATTAATTGAAAAAAATCAAAGAGTGGATGGAAGAAAATTAGACGAGTATAGAGACATTAAGATTGAAACAAATTTAAGTAAGAATGCAGAGGGTTCTGCAAAGTGTTCTATTGGAGACACAGAGGTAATTGCAGGTGTTAAATTAGAGATAGGAACACCCTATTCTGATAGCCCTGATGAGGGAACTATTATTGTAAATGCTGAATTAAGTCCTATGGCTAATCCAAAATTTGAACTAGGGCCTCCTGGAACTTATGCTACTGAATTAGCAAGAATAGTTGATAGAGGCATTAGAGAAAGCAAGTGCCTTGATTTCAAGAAGCTATGCATTAAGGAAGGAGAGAAGGTATGGATTGTTTTGATAGATCTTTATATTATAAATGATGATGGAAATTTGATAGATGCATCTGTACTTGCTGCATTAAACGCTTTAAAGAATACTATATATCCAGGCATTAAAAATGATAAAGTGAATTATAAAGAAAGAACTAAGAAGAAATTGGAATTAGGGAAGATGCCTGTTACTTGTACTCTTTATATAATTAATAATAAGATATTGATTGATGTTAATACTAAAGAAGAAGAATGTGTTGACTCAAGATTAAGTGTTGCTGTCTCAAATGGAAGAATACATGCTTTACAGAAAGGCGGGAATAAAGGTTTAAGTATTAAAGACATTGAAGAAATGATTGATATTGCAATTAAAAAGGAAAAAGAATTGAGAAAATTTGCTTAATTTGCTTAAGGGTAAGGGTGCTTAAAAATGGAAAAGATTGAATTCACAAAATATGAAAAGGCAAGAATTGTTGGGGCGAGGGCATTACAGATTGCTATGGGTGCTCCCATGCTTCTTAAAATGACAGAAGATGATTTTGAAAGACTTAAATATGATCCTATTAAGATAGCTAAACTTGAATTTGAAAAGGGTATTGTGCCTATAACAATTAAAAGACCAATGCCAAGTAAGAAATAAGAAAAAACCTATAAAAAATTCTAAAATGTCTATAAAATATCGTTGTGATACTGGTATTTTTGAAGTAAGCATAATTTTTAAAAGTAATGGTTTAAGTGAAAATGAACTTGAAGAAAAATGTAAAAGTGAACTTGAAAAAGAATTTGAGAGAAATTTGAAGATTCATTTTAAAAAGGAATTTAAAAAGGTAAATGTACTAAAAGATACTAAAGTGGTTGATATTCAACCACATTGTGATGATGACCATTTTTATGCTACGCTTTCTGCTCAGGTTGAATATAATATAAGGGAAAATAGTTTAATTAGGCCAGAGCCTGTAATCTCTTCAAATTATCCTATGAACATAAATAGTGTTAGAATACCAGTAGATCAAAGTTATTCACAAAGAGATGGTTTTGGTGGGTTTTAAGGTAAATCTTATACAGTCTTTTGTTACTTATTAGTAATTAAAAATAGAAAGGTTTATAAGGTTTAGATTCTTTATTGTATTGATTTAAAATGGTAAATTATAAAAGGGCTTTATTAGGAACACATGGAGAAGATGCTTTAATTAGTGCTTATAGTGAAGCACTTAAAACTTATGGATATAATGTTGACTTAGTTTCTCCTATTAGACAGAATGGAATATTACAAGAAGGCCCAGAGGAAGTAAAACAAAGATTGCTTGATACTTTTTTAAAAGCAGAACATTCTGAATATGGTTATGATCTTGTTTTAATGGATGCAAACCTTAGTAAACCAGGTAATGAACCTAAAGCAGTTAGAGATTTTTCTTCAAATGATATTGTAAAGGGAAGATTGCAGAAGAAAGATCTTAAATTAATTTGTTTTTCTGGAAATCCAAGAACTGTAGAACAGGCTAAAAGAGAAGGGTTTGATGCTGTTCTTAATGTAGATTTAGTATCAAACTTAGAGATGTTTTAGTACCTTTAGAACAATAATTTTCTATAGTTTTCTATGGTTTTGGAAGTTAAATAGGGGTTGGTGCGAAATTAAAATAAGTTAGTTCTTTTTCTATTCTCATATGATTCCTGTTGGGGGGTAAGGATTCATAGGAGCAACCAATGAAACGCAAATACCCCAACAAGAAGAAGCGCAAAGGCTTCTGGAAAAGATATGAACAAGCTCAAATAAAAGATTATCGGAAAGTATGGGATACTGCTATGAGCTTTATAGCAGAGAAAAGTATTCCATTCACTTTCTCTAAGATTGGAAGAAAACCAAACTTAACGAGGAAAGAGTATGTTTGTATGTCTATAACTTATGTTTATTTTGATCTTGATTTCAGAGAATTAGAATATTTAATTGAGTTATTAACTCAAAAAAGATTAGATCATACTAACTGTGTAAGGTGGTTTGGTAAGTTAGACTTAAATTACATTAATGATATTGTGTTCTCTATACACAAGAAGATTATTGGTATAGAAGATGTTGGAGATTACATAACAGACAGCACTAAAGCAACATGCGATCGGCTTAAAATCACAAATGACGGCGGAAAAGATACTTATTATCATATCACATGGAAACTTCATGTGATTATACAATACATATTCACTCTAGGTGTGATTAGCGTGATAAGTTTATGGTCTACCAACGGAGAAAGAAGTGAATCTCCCATACTAAGAAACAAACTTCTTAATAAAAAGAAACTGCAAAAATCCAGAAAACTTCATGCAGACAAAGGATATTTTGGGAAAGAGAATATCAAGAAATGCAGAGAGCTAAACTTGATTCCAAATATAGTGCCTAAGGATCAGATTTACACAGATCCTTATATTAAAAAATACATAAGGAAAGACTATGACAATGAATCCAGAAAGAATAACAGGGGTTTAGTAGAAGGTTTGTTTGGCGGATTCCAAACAGAAACGGATATGAAAATAAGATGCAGAAAAAATAAACATAGAAATATTTATTTAGGGTTGCTTGGAGTGAAGCATAACCTAAGATCATACTTAAGAGCAACTGCTTTAAGTATTATTAGGTTATTTCGCACCAACCCCAGTTAAATAGAATAATTTAAATATCTGAAAATAATTTTAATTTTATGATTGTTAAGAAAATCTATAATTCTAGAGGTGAAAGTACAGTAGAGGTTGAATATAATAATGCTGTTGGAAGAGCGCCTTCTGGAGCATCTAAAGGTGTTAATGAAGTTAAAGACTATAATAAGGATATTGATTTAGAGATTAAAGATCTTAATAAATTAAGCAAAAAGATTGAATCTTTAAAGATAAATTCTTTTGATGATCTTGCTAATGTTGAAGAAATTACTAAGGAACTTGGAGGGAATACAAAGATTGCATTAGAGTTCGCAATATTTTTAAGCAAGCAAGGATATAAATGGTTGCCTGGAAGAAAATTACCAAGGCCTTTAGGAAATGTTATTGGAGGAGGGAAACATATTAAAGATGGATCTATAAACATACAGGAATTTTTAGTTGTTGATGGTGAGAGTGAAAGTTTCTTTGATTCTGCTTTTAAGAATTTAAAATTTCATAGATTTATTCATGAAAAATTGGAAAGAATTGACAAATTATCTTATAAGAGAATGACAGATGAGGGAGCCTGGAGCCCTAATTTGAGAGATGAGGAAATATTAGATTTATTGTATAGTTGTTGTAAAAAATTTAAATTAAAACTGGGTATTGATATGGCATCTTCCTCTTTCTTTGATGGACAATATTATACTTATAAAGATGTTAACAAAGATAAAGAAAAAAAGCTTGATAGAGAGGAACAAATAAAATATGTTAATAAACTTATTAAGAGATATAATTTATATTATGTTGAGGATCCATTATCAGAAACAGACTTTGAGGGATTTTCTTATATAAGTAAAAAGGCTCTTGTTTGTGGAGATGATTTAGTAACAACTAATATCAAGAGATTAAAAAAGGCTATTGAGGAAAAATCAATAAATGCTCTAATAATTAAGCCTAATCAGATTGGAAGTCTTGTAAAAATGAAAGAGGTTATATTAGAGGCTAAAAAATATAATATTGTTCCTGTAATATCTCATAGATCTGGAGAAACATTAGACTATAGTATATCTGATCTGGCTGTAGGATTTGAAATTCCTATAATTAAATGTGGAATATTCGGAAAAGAACGACAAGCCAAGATAGATAGATTAATACAGATAGAAAAGGAGCTTAACAAATAATTGATTTTTTTTAAAGAAAATTAAAGATTAAATAATTTTTTAACTTTCTATTTTTTATGTTGTTTATTTAAATATATTTCTATAAATATAGAAAGATTTATAATTATAACAGCAAAATTTATATACTAAAAGATATAGTTTAAATATGAGACTTATGAAAAAAATAGGTGATAGAAAAGCGCAGTCTGCTATGGAATATATTTTAACTTATGGCTGGGCTATTTTAGTTGTTCTTGTTGCTGTAAGTGCTTTATTTTATCTGGGTGTTTTTTCTCCTAGGCCACCTAACAATTGTGGTATAACTGCTCCTTTTATTTGTAAGGATGTTATTGCTAATGAGAATAGTGTTGGTTTATTATTGGGAGGATCTGGAGTTAGTAGTGTTCAAATTGCTAGTATGAAATTAAATGGAAAGGATTGTGTTACAGCTGAATCTAATGGAAAAGGAGGACAGTTATATGCTGATACTTCATTAAGTAATATAAATAACCAATTAACTATGGTTAGATGTGTTGGTATAACAAATACTGTTGGCCAAAAAATAAGTGCTGAAATAAATGTAAATTATGTTTCTGCTCAAACAGGATTATCTCATGTTATTACAGGATATGCCTTTAGTGCTGGAGAAACTGGAAGAGGAACTTTTGATCAAAGCCACGTTCTTGATAGTTCTATGGTCTTAAATTATGATTTTGAAAGTGTTACAACAGGTAGTAAAGGAGTTAATGATTTATCTGGGAAAAATAATCTAGGTACTTTAAATGGTGCTGGCGGATTAAATTTTTGTGATAATGTTGGTAAATTTGGAAAAGGTTGTTTATTTAATAATATTAACACTTATATAAGTGTAGATGATAGTGACACATTAGATTTTACTGGTTCTGAAGAATTTAGCATTGAATTATGGGTTTATGCCAGTTCAATTAATACAGACGCAATTATATTAAAGACGACAGGAATAACATTTCCTCCAACACCCAACGGATATGGATTCTACTTAGTAAGTAATAGATTGAGATATATAATAGGTGATGGATCAGTTTATAGAGATACAGACCTTGGTATTTTTTCAACATTAAGTTGGAAACATATAGTAGCTGTATTTGATAGACCAAGCACAGTTAATTTTTATGTAAATGGGCAATTACAAACAGTTGCTACACCTAGTTTTGGGGATATTAATAATAACCAAAATCTTTATCTTGGTATGTATTCCTCCTCAAACTTCTTTGAAGGTAAATTAGATTCAGTAGTAATTTATAATAGGGTTTTATCACCAGAGGAAATAAGAGACCATTATTGTTATACAGAGAAAAATATTGATATAACAAATTGTAATACTTGGGCTCCTTAGTAATTAATTTTTGCTTTAAATAATTTTATCACTTTAAAATAGAAAATATAAATCGAAAGCTATATAAATGAAATATTGTTTATAAAACATTATTATAATAAATCTATATAAAAGGAGGTGTATTAAATGGCAATTGATGCTGTTACGGCAACTGGTTCTTTGATAATTAATCCACTATTAAGTCTATGGATAGGTTTTGTTAACGTTCTTCCTGGCTTAGTTGCTGCTATTATAATATTATTAATAGGATATTTTGTAGCTCTAGGAATCGGACATTTATTAAGAATAATTTTAGAAAAAGCAGGCTTAGATAATTATATGCAGAGGTCTAAGCTAAGCAAGAGTGTAGGTCATATGAAGTTAAGCCATATTTTTGGAGAGATAACAAAATGGTATATCTTCATAATATTCCTACAAGCTGGTGTTGACTTATTGAATTTAGGAACATTATCTGCTATTCTAAATGAATTTGTTTTGTGGGTTCCTAATGTAATCATTGCAGCAATTATCGTTATATTTGGAATTGCATTCAGTCATTTCCTAGGAATGAAGATAGAAGAACATACAGAGATGAGTGGAGTAAAGTTTTTTAGTAAACTAGTAAAAGTAGTAATCTTGTTTATAGTGATTGTTATTGGATTACAACAAATTGGGGTAGATGCTTCAATACTAGAAAACACATTCTTGATAATTGTTGGAGCATTGGCAATTGGAATTGCAGTAGCTTTAGGAATTGGACTTGGTGGAGCATTGAAGACTGATGGAAGAGGAATAATAGATGACATAAAGAAGTTATTAAAACACTAAACTTTTTCTTTTTTTCTTTTATATTTTTTATATTGATAAAACTTAAATACAAGTATCTTATTCTTTATAAAAATAGGGGTAAATAAAAGTATTATGAGAACAATTGGTATTCTTACAGGTGGAGGAGATGTTGCTGGATTAAACGCTGTAATAAGAGATATAACATTTGGACTTTTAGATAGTGGAAGAGAATTTAATGTTGTTGGCATAAGAAGGGGTTGGGGTGGCCTTGTATATATGGATCCTAATGATAACACCAACATTAGTAAGCATATAATGGTTTTAGACAAGTCAAACACAAGAAAAATAGATAGAGATGGCGGAACAATTCTTCACACATCCAGAGTTAGCCCCCTTCATGTCAAGAATCATCCAAACTTATTGAGATTTAGAGGAATAGCCTTAGAAGATAAAATTGATATGAATATGACTTCAGATCTAATTCATAATCTTGAAAATTTAGGTATTGATACTCTTGTTGTAATAGGTGGTGATGATACATTAAGCTATGCACGTTATTTGTATAAAATGGGTTTTAAGATAATAGGTGTGCCTAAAACAATGGACGGAGATGTTAATGGTACTGATTACTGTATTGGTTTTTCTTCAGCAATATCTAGAGCAAAAAAAGATTTTAAATCTTTAAGAACTGCTTTTGGTTCCCAAGAAGGAATAGGAGTAGTTGAAATATTTGGAAGGGATTCTGGTTTTAGCGCACTTTATACAGCTTATGTTGCTAAACCAGATAGACTTATTATTCCTGAAGTGCCATTTGATATTGAAAGACTTGCAGAATTTTTAGTAAAGGACAGGATGGATAGCCCAAGTGAATATTCTTGTGTTATAATATCAGAGGGATCAACTATAATTGGACAGGGGCAAGTATTTATAAGTAATATACAAGACGGATTTGGGCACCCAAAATTAGGAGGCATAGGTGATAAAGTAGCAGAATACATTAAAAGAACCAAAGGAATAGACTATATTTCAGAAAGATTTAGATACCTTCTTAGATCAGGAGACCCAGATCCACTTGATAGTTTTGCTGCGTCACAATATGCTTCTCTTGCTGTAAATGCAATTTTAAATAATGAACATGGAATTATGACAGCAAAGAGGGATGGAAAATATTGTTCTGTTCCTTTAAACGATTCTGAAGGCACAAAAAGGGTTGATGTTCCTAACTTTTATGATGCTGAAAATTATATACCTTTATTTAACAATCCTCAAGGAAAATCATTTATTCTTTAATCTTAAATTCTTTAACTCTAGATGTTTTTTCCTTAAGCTCCTGTAAATGTAAGCTATCTATTTTCTTAAATAATAATTCTGGCTGATTTATCTTTTTGATATTAAATTTTTTAATATTGCTAAAATCATTTTCTTTACAATTTAAAAGTTCTAATATTCTTTTAGAGGTTCCAGGCAAAAAGGGCTGGATTAATAACCCTAAAACCTTGCATAGATTAATGCAGTTAAATAAAGCATCTTCATCTATTGTTTTCCAAGGTTCTTTTTTCTGAAAGTATTTATTGCCATGGTCTGATAATTTTAATATTTCTTCTAATGCTTTTCTAAGTTCTACCTTTTCATATAGATCAAGAATAATATCTATTCTTTTAGAAACTTCATCATAGAATTCTTTATCTATCTTACCTTTTGTTTTTCCATTAAAATTTTTGTATATAAATGAAGATGTTCTGTTTATGAAATTTGAAAAATTATCTATTAAATCATTATTTATTCTTTCCTTGAAATCGTTCCATAAAAATTCAGTATCAGATGTTTCTGGAATTACAAATGACAAGTAGAACCTCCAATAATCCACATCTAGATCAATATTTAATAAATTCTCACAAAATATTCCATGATGTTTTGATTTTGAAAACTTACTACCTTCATAATTTAAATATTGTAGGCCCACTACATTGTATGGAAGATTAAATGAACCTTCTGCCATTAATTCTGCTGGAAATAAAATAGTATGAAAAGGTATGTTGTCTTTTCCAATGAAATGATATATTTTAGATTTTTTATTCTTCCAGTACATCTCCCAATCTGCTGTAAATTCCTTTGTTGAACTTATATAGCCAATAGCAGCTTCAGCCCAGACATATATCTTCATGTCTTCATATCCAGATATAGGAACAGGAATACCCCAGTTAATATCTCTGGTTACATCTCTTGGAGTTAATCCTTCATTAAGCCAAGACATAGCTATGCTCTTTACTGTGTTTCTAAGATTTTTATTCTCTTCTATCCACTTTCTTAATTTTTCAGATAATTTCGGGAGATTAAAGAATAAATGTTTCTTTTCAATGAATTCTATGTTCTTTTTATTACATACTGTACAGATAGGATTTATAAGTTCTATAGGCTCTAATATTTTTGAGCATTTTTCACATTGGTCCCCCCTTGCATTTTCATAATTGCAAATAGGACATTTACCTCTAATATATCTATCAGCTAGGGATCTTTTACAATTATTACAGAAAGGAATCTTAACTCTTTTTTCTATAAAATAATTGTTTTTATACATCTTAAGAAAAAATTCCTGAGCTGTTTTGTGATGTATTTCCTTAGATGTTCTTGAAAAGTTATCATAACTTATATTAAACCAAGTATAGATATCTTTATGAATCTTATAGAAAAAGTCACATAATTCTTTAGGGCTTACATTATAAATTTGAGCGGCTATCTCTGAAGTAGTTCCATGTTCATCTGTACCACCTATAAATAAAATTTTATGCTTGCATAATCTTGAATATCTAGCAAAAATATCTGCTGGCAGATGACTTCCAACAATATTACCTATATGAGGTACATTATTTGTATATGGGAGTGCTGCTGTTACTAATCTTAATTCCTTTTTCATGATAAAAGAAAGATTTTTTTGATTTATAAATGTTTTATTTTATGATTCTATGTTATATAATATGTATATATCAGAATTTTTAGGGCTTGGAGAATATCTAAACCCCCTTTAATTCAAAACCAAAAGGAATTGATTTTTTTGGTCTTTGGTAGTAATCTCCTAATTTTCTTTCGATAATTTTTGTTGTAGCTTCTGTTAACATATCTCTATTTAAATATAATGTTCCTTTTAAAATAGACAAATCATTTGCGCTTATAACTTCTGGATATTTTCTGTTATTCATGTTTGTTTTAATAAAAAACTATTTATAAAATTTGCTACATTATACAAATCTAAAATAATAAGATTTATAAAGGATGTACTTTTAAAAAAGCTCATGACTGAAGAAAAATTACTAGTACCATTAGAAGATTACTTGAAAGCGGGCATACATATAGGAACTAAATACAAATGTAAGTATATGGAGCCTTTTATATACAAGTCTAGAAGTGATGGTTTACTTGTTCTAAATGTACAGGAAGTAAATAAAAGACTAGAGCTAGCTTGTAAGATGATATCTCAATATGATGCTAAGGATATATTAATTGTCTGTAGAAGAGAGAATGGATGGCATGCGGTTAAATTGTTTTCTGAAGTAACAGGAATTAAAAGTTTTGCTGGAAGATATCCTCCTGGAATTTTAACAAATCGTGAACTGGACAATTTCATTGAAATAAAATTGATGATTGTTGTGGATCCATGGCCAGACAAGAATGCAGTCAAGGATGCCTTAGATATTAATGTTCCTGTTATTGCCTTATGTGACACAAATAATGAAAGCAATAAATTAGATTTAGTTGTTCCATGCAATAACAAAGGTAAAAAGAGCTTAGGCTTAATATTTTGGATATTTGCTAATGAATACTTAAAGAATAGAAACAAAAAACTAGAAAAGACTATTGATGATTTTACAGCAGAATAAATGATAAGCTTTATATATATAAAAGATATATAAAAATAACATAAAAGCTTATTAAAATAATAAGAGGTGTGTATGATGAAAAAATTGTTAATCTTTTTAGTTTTATTAATATCTGTTTCTAGTGCTTATGCTGCTTTTTATGATGTTAGCTATGAGGATGTTAATAGTGTAATCTTACCTGGACAAAAAGCAATATTTAATGTTAACATAAGAAATTTACAGGCTATTAGTGATACTGCAACATTTGTATTATCTGATTTGGATTGGGAGTGGGAAAAAAAGAATTTTAATTTACCAATAGGTGGACAGACTAGTTTTCAGTTAGAATTAACCCCTCCAGAAAATACTGTATCTGGTAGACATGCTTTAACTTTAAAGGTTTATTCTTTAAATAATCCTGAAAATTATGTTTATGACAATTTACTTGTTGATGTTTTGCCTTATGAAAATGTTATTGGTGTTGAGGGTATTGAAACATCTTTGCCCGAAGGCCTTGATCCTAGAAAAACAAATAAGATTAAATTATTATTAAAGAATAAGTACAATATAGATATAAATGATGTTTATATTGAATTAAGAAGCGAATTATTTAATAAGGAGTTTACTGTTGATTTTGAGGGTGCTGAACTAAAGGAGATAGAATTTGATGTTGATATTGATCCTGATACTATTGAAGGTGAGTATGATATTAATGTTGTTGCAAAACTAGGCCTTAATAAATTATTAGATGATAAAACAAAGTTAAATGTTGTTTATTATAGTGATGTTAAGTCTGATGTTCAGGAAAGCACTGGTTTCTTGGTTAAGGATGTTTATGTTCATAAAAGGAATGATGGCAATTCTGTTATAGAACAAGAATATAGCTTAAGATTAGGCTCTTTTGAAAAAATATTCACATATGCAGATATAGAGCCAACTTATAAGGAAAAGAGGGGAGATGGTTATTATTATATATGGAATTTTGAATTACAACCAGGCCAGGAATATAATGTACATGTAAGAACAAACTATAGGGATCCTTTACTTGTGTTAATAATATTAGGATTGATATTCTATATATTGTATTATAATTTGACTAAGAAGGTTACATTAAAGAAGAAGATATTGACATTAAAAAGCAATGAGGGTATTTCAGAGATGAAGGTCTTACTTATATTAAAGAATCCTGGTAAGAAAACAATTAAAACAATAAGATTAGTTGATCAATTGCATAATATTGTTAAGGTTCCTGATACTTTTGGAAGTCTAAAACCTAGCAGTATTAAAAAATATGATGATAGAGTAGTTTTAGTATGGGATATTGACAACATTATAGGTGGAGAGGAACGAGTAATATCATATAAGGTTAAAGCTGAAGTAAATATTATTGGTAGACTAACAATACCAAGAGCATTATGCAGATATAGAAAAGGTAATAGAACTGTTATTGTCAGATCTAATAACAACAGTATTTATTCTTAATCTTTTTTAATTTTTATATAATTTTTTTAATTACTTTCTTTAATAGTTAAGTTTATTAATCAAAAATAATTATAAAGATTTATGAAAGATGGTGATAAAATAAGTAAGAAAAGAGGTCAGTTCTGGTATAGTGATTATTTAATTGGAATAATGGTTTTTATGGTTATTGGGTTCTTATTTTTTAGGACTTTTGTTGATGTATCTACTAGCAACTCTTTGATGGAAAACCTGATTGATGACGGTATTTCAATAAGCAATTCCTTTATGAGTTCTGGTTATTTGCCTGATTACTGGGATGATGCTGTTCCTGATGGGAGAATAGGTTTTGTTGATAACGGTAAATTAAATATTGATTTTTATCAGAATTTTACTAATTTAATTGTTCAGGGTGATTATGAAAAATCTAAGTATTTGATTGGAACAAGATATGACTACATAGTATATTTTGAGGATGAGAATGGAAATCCTATTGAGAATAATGGTATATTAATGGTACTTGGAAAATATTCTAGTTTAACTGAACTTAATAACGCAAATGCAGATGCTATTGTTAAAATAATAAGATTTGTGTGGGTTGATGAGTATGAAACACCTATTGCTAATCCTAATGATAAGGGAAGAATCTTAAGAATGGTGGTGATTGTATGGAAATAAAAAAAGGATTCTTCTTTTCAATTGATGCATTTTTCGCTTTAATACTCTTTGTACTTATAATAATGTTGGTATATTCCTTTTTTATTAATGTAGGGAGTTTAAGACAGCAGTATTATTTTTCAGAGGATTTATTTAATGTTATGAATAGTGTCAAGATTAAAGAGCTTGATGAAACTAATTATACGGAATTTGTTAAATTAGGAGAATTAAATAATAATAGGACAATTATGGAACAAATAGTTACTTATAGATTAAATTCATCAAGTGTAAATGATTGGGCTTGGAATAATGCTACAATATTGACTGGTATAGTTATTGAGGATTTAACAGGTCAATATGGTGCTTCTCTTAATATCGAGGGGCTTATATGGCCTGAAAATGAAGAGAGTGCTACAAATATTGTTGTTAGACAAAGAATAGCTAGTGGAGAAGTTAAGATAGAGTAAAGGGATAATTTTTATTTATAACTATTTAAAAAAAGAAAAGTTTTTAGAAATCATTTTCTGTTTCACTTAAACTAAATTCAAAATCTTTAGTTTCTTCATTTATATCTTCACTTATGTTATCTATGTTTGCTGATTCTTGTAATATTCCTAATTTTATAAAATTAAATGAATCTTGTGCATATATTGTTGCGTTTACAGCATCATAATCCCCTAAATATGCTCTTAATGTGTATGTTCCTGCTGGAGCTCCTCTTGGTACTGTAAATGTTCTATCTCTATTTATTGAAGATCCTGCTGGTAATTGAAAATTGTTTATTGGTCCTAGAATAGGCCCATATACTAGACCAGAGGGCAAAATTATATTAACCCAGATATCTACTCTTGATGGTGTTGTTTCATAATTACCTGCTGCTATATTATAATTTAATCTTCCACCTGAAGGAGGAAATATTGTTGATCCTATAGGATTTACATCAACCCATACATCTGGATAATTTAATCCATAGAATGGAAGCCATCTAATCTGTACAGTATTTCCAGATAAATATTCCCATATTACTTTAGATCCTAAGTCAGATATTGATGAAGTTCTTTGCTCATCTACCACATTATTAGAACCGCTCATTAATTCAGGAGTGCTCCATGTAATTCCTGCATCTTGTGTTATTGTTTTGTATAAATGATTATTTTTTACAAATGTTGCCACAAAAGTATTTCCTGAAATATGTTTTAATTGAGGATTACTTTCTCTATCATCAGATGCTGCTACAGTGCTTGTTGCAAGTGAATTTATACTACCTGTAGTTGTATTTCTAAATGCTATAATGTCTGTTTCAGAAGGATTTGTTGAGTTATAGACCTCTGCTAAAATTAATAATTTATTATCTTCAGCTGCTACAACTGGATTTCTTATATTAAGTTGAGGTGTTGTATAAGACCAGGCATAAGCACTCATATAAGGATATCCATTGCCGTGAGTCATTGAATACCAATCTGCCTTTATTATGAGCAGTTTCCATTTATTTGTAGTTGTATTATACCAATACCAATCATATACTGAATATGTTTTCTGCTGTGTATGATCTATATCTGAGGATGTTGAATTACAGTTGTTGTATGATACATAATATCTCAGCCATGAATAACCTGTACTATTGAATTGATAGAAGATTGTTGGTGCATTTACTAGTAAGGGTCCAAAACTAGAATTTATATGACTAATTACAACTGATTGAAAGCCCCAGGCCCAGTCATCAGAACTATTGTCTACTGCTATATCATTCATGGTCATATTAGTCCAGTTTTGGTTTATCCAGGGCCAGTATGCTGCCCAGTATCTGTCATTAGATGAGTTTGTAATATTCTTGTAATAATACTGAAGCCAGATATTGCCTCCTGAGCCAGACTCTTTTGGAGTCACCCAGGTACCATAAAAGGCATGTTCCTGATTATTTGGAAGATAGCCCCAATATTCTATACTTGGATAAGTGGCGTTTGGATATGCATTTATATTTAAGTCTTGTATTTGTCCATCATTGCTATAAGAAATTAATTTCATCATTTTACTATTTGTAATATCATTATATTCTTCGTACATCTTTATTAAATAATTATTTCCAGTATTTCCAGAATCAGCTAATGCTGGATGTTTACTATTTATTGAATCAACAATAGAAGATTCAAATTTCTGTTCTATTCTTTGTATCTGCATTAGAGATTTACCTGTTTTTGAGTTATCTGCTTCTTCTCCCACTAATGTTAAATCTTGGTTAATATTCATTGAATGAACATTTAAGCTAAGAACTAAAGTTATTATAAAAAATAGAGTTATTAATACACTGTAGTTTATTTTCATATCTTTCATATAAATGCCCCTGTTGATATTATAAATTTATTATTGATAAACAATCAAATGCTTTTGTGTCATATGTTTTATATAAATACTTTATTATTGTCTAGTATAATATAATTTTTGCGATTAATGGCTCTGGTGCAACCCTATTTACATCACGACGGTTAGATTTTATGCGAACATTTTGTTTATCTTCGAAACTACAAAAGGGTTGCACCAGAGCCCGATTAATATTAAAAAAGTTGAAATATTTTTTTATTTTAATTATCCTAATCGAGTAGTAACAGAAAACCTTAAAATACTTAAAAACCATTAAAAAGCTGAGTTAAAATGTCCTTAAAAAACAAGCTTAATTGGTTTTTATTTTTTCTAAACTATAAGGCAATATTAAAGAATATTCAATATCTTTTTGTGTATTTAGATTAATTAAGTACTTCTTTTTAGTTTTAGGATATTCTTTCATAAAAGCGTCAAGACCATTGAAATCATCAGATTTTATATTTTGTTTAAACTTTACTTCTAAAGGTATTTGTAAGCTTATATTGTCTATAATAAAATCTACTTCAGTTTTATTTTTGTCCTGCCAAAATTTTATATTTTTGATACCCTTTTTTATTAGTTCAGAAAGCACAAAACCCTCAAATAAAAAACCAATATCATTCCTTAAGGAGATTTCATTAAAATTCTTAATAAAAAAGTTTCTAACACCATTATCAATAAAATATACTTTTGGGATCTTTACAAGTTCTTTATTTTTATTGGTATAAAATGGTTTTAATAAATAAACAAGATATGTTTCTTTCAATATTTCTATATAATTTTTCACTTCTTTATATCTTAATGAAAACTTTTCTGAGATTTCTTCATATTTAATCTTTTGACCGTGGTTTACAGCCAGGTATTCTATTAAATTTTTTATATCTAAAATCTTTTCTATGTGTAAGTAACTGATTAAGTCTTTTTTTGCATATAAGTCAAATATGCTTTCTAGAACTTCTATTTTTTCTTCTTTAGTGTTCTTTAAAACAACCCCAGGATATCCACCAAAAATGAGAAATTCTTCTAATAAGTGATTTAATTCAGGTAATAAGATGTAAAGACCATCTCCCTCTAGATTTTTTGCATTATTTAGTTTTTCAATAATCTTATCATCTTGTTTGAACCATAAAAATTCTTCAAAATCTAATGCAAAAAGCTCGTTTACTTTTTTTCTGCCAGCAAGACTTTCCTGTACTTGGTCTTTTATAACCAAAGATGAAGAACTGGAGGCATAAATCTTTATATTATCAAAATTATCATAAACATTCTTCATAATATTTGCAAGATTAATATATTTTTGGAATTCGTCCAAGAATAAATAATAAAAATCCTTTTCACTTTCTTTATAACCATTTAGCTTTAGAGTATTAATTAAATTTTCAAAGGTACTTATTTTTTCATAATTGGATAGAATATCCAAATCAAGAAAAAGGCATTTGTTAGTTTTTGAAAGCTCTTTATAAAGCTCTTTTAATAATGTTGTTTTTCCAACCTGTCTTGGACCTAAAATTATAGATATCTTTTTATCTTTTCTTTGTTCTTTTATCCTTTCAAACAGTTTTCTTGGTAGCATTTTGTGTTTTTGTTTGTATTTTTATTCTAAATTACATCTTTCTTTATTCTAGAGTACTCTAAAATTACTAAATATAGAATAATAGAGTACTATATAAACCTTTCCCTTTTCATATTTTTATTGTTCTATTTTATATTATCCCAACAAAGTAGTAACAGAAAACCTTAAATACTAATATTAGAAATTATATAGTTAATTATATTGTTGTTTTGTTTAATAATACAAAATAAAATGGTATAACTTTAATTGTTTTATCTTCAAAATTTATCTCTTGTTTTTTGTTATAACTGATTATGTATCCTATCTTAATATTAAATTTCTTCATGAATTTTTTTAAACCATCAATATCTATCTTTCCATATTTTATTTCTATAGGTTTTATTATCCCTTTATCCATTTTTATTATGTCTACCTCATTTTTTGATGTATCTATATAAAAGAATTCAGCTTCTAATTGAATTACAATAAAGTTCTCAAAGGCTTTTGATATTTTTTCAGAGTCTATTAAATCGGGATGTATTATTGAACAATAGAACTTCTTTGACTTCTTTTCTGTTTTTCTTATGTTTCTTGAAAAATTATAAAGTT
This sequence comes from archaeon, assembly GCA_043808705.1. Taxonomy (GTDB): domain Archaea; phylum Nanobdellota; class Nanobdellia; order SCGC-AAA011-G17; family GW2011-AR20; genus JAZDEO01. The sequence goes on from JAZDEO010000028.1 coordinate 34,961, forward strand.
TTCTTATTAAGAAAGAATCCTCAAGATACCTTAAATACAAGCTTAATGTTTGCCTGGATACAGATAACTCTGAACTTAGCTTGCTTATTTCTATAATTTGTCCTGGATTTAACATTATTATTCTTACTATCTTATCAAGTAAATCAATATCCTTAATATCAAAAATTTCGGGAATATCTTTATAGATTATCTTTTCGATTATGCTTTCTTTTAGATATTTTTTGCATGTTTCTATATCTTCATTTATTAACTCTGGAAAGCCGTTTGTGATTATATACTGCCTGAATAGATTTAATATATCTCTTTCATACAGTTCTAGATTTTCTCCAATCTTAATATTTTTAAAAGATATAAATTCTTTAAAGCTTAAAGGTTTTATACTAAATTCATAGAATCTACCTGCGAGACTCTCTCTAGATTTCTTTCTTATAAATAGAGATTCAGAACCAGAAATTATAAATTTTATATTAGGATAGTTATCATAATATCTTTTTATTTGTTCTTCCCAGTTTTCTAATTTTTGTATTTCATCAAAAAAGAAAATATATTTTTCACTTTCAATATTTTTTCCAAATATGTCACAATAAGCTTCTATTACTTCTCTTATTTTAACATCATTAAAATAATCAAAAGAGAAATATACAACATTTTCTTTGTTTAGAATTTTTAAATTCTCTTCTATTATTTTAAACATTATTGTTGTTTTTCCTACCCTTCTTAAACCTGTAAGTGCAATAATCTGTCTTTTATCAATAAATTTTTTTATTTCACCATAAATCTCTCTTGATTTAAACTCTATAGAGAAATCTTTAGTCCACCATTTATTAACATCTCTAAATGCTGATTTTATATCACTTATTTCTTGCATCTTATAATTAACTTATTATTAATAATATGTTAAGTGTGATTAACATATTTAAATGTTTCTATTTTATATCATTATAATCAAGTAGTAACAGAGAAGATTATATAGTTAAAAAGAATAAAGAGCGAGAAAATTTTGTGCCTAAGCCGTCAAGTTACAATTAAAACAATAAACATTTAAATATGTAAATTAATGTATTCAGTAAGATGAAATACTATATTAAAACAATCAAGTTAAAGGCTTTGCCTGTATTAAAGAAGTATAATATAGCTAGAGCCGGTATATTCGGAAGTTATGCTAGAGGAGACTATAAAAAGAATAGTGATGTAGATATGTTAATTGAAGTTAAAGATGGTTTCAGTTTACTTGACTTAATTGGTTTAGAAATGGAACTTAAGAAAATTTTAAAGAAGAAGGTTGATTTATTGACATATGGTTGTATTCATCCTTTATTGAAGGAAAAAATATTAAATGAAGAGATAAGGATAATATGAAAAAGGACCCATTAATTTTTATTAGTCATGTTTCAGATAGTATAAACAATATAGAATCATTCTCTAAAAATTTATCTAAAGATAAGTTTATTAAAGATAAATTAAGACAAAGTGCGATTATAAGGCAACTAGAAATAATTGGAGAGGCAACAAAAAATCTCCCTTTGGAATTTAGAAAAAAATATCCTGAAACCAAGTGGAAGGAAATTGCTGGGTTAAGAGACAAAATAACCCACCACTATTTTGGCATTAATTTGAATATTGTCTGGGAGGTTGTTGAAAAGGATATACCTAAATTAAAAGAGAATATCAAAAATATTTTAGATGATTTAAAAGAAGAGAATTCTAATAAAACTTAATAAGAAAACTTACAATTAATGAGCGAGAAAATTTTGTGCCTAGGCTGTTTAGTTTTTAGTAATAGAAGATTGTTCCGAAAAGTTTATAAGTAAGATGTAGTTTACATATCTTACAATAGGAGGTAAAAAATGCAAGTTGAATTAACTAGAATATCTGAAAAAGGACAGGTTGTAATTCCAAGTTCATTAAGAAAAGAAATGGGAATAAATAAATCAGACCAGTTTATGATATTTGGAGAAGATGGTACTTTAATCCTAAAGAAAATAGAGAAACCAGTTATAAAAAAGAGTTTTGATGAAATAGCAAAACCTTTAAGGATGATTGCTGAAAAAACAGGATTGACAAAGAAAGATTTAGAAAAAGCTATTAGAGATGTAAGAAATGTTAAGAATAGTTCTTGATACAAATGTTTTAGTGTCTGCTTTCTTTTGGGATGGTAATGAAGCAGAGTTATTTAGAAAAATAGAAGAAAAAAAGGTAGTTCTTCTTATTTCTCAAGAGATTTTAAAAGAGCTTGAAGATGTTCTTAACAGACCCAAATTTAAAGAGATCATGATTAAGTCTAATATCAATTCAAATGAGATTATACAAAAGATAATTTCAGTTTCACATCTTGTTATTGGAAATAAACTAAATATCTCTATTTGCAGAGATGAAAAAGACAACAAATTTTTAGAGTGTGCTGAACACGCTAAAGCTGATTATATTGTAAGTGGAGATAGAGATTTACTTGTTTTAAAACAATATATTAATATTAAAATAGTAAAGACATCTGAAATATTAAAGATAATAACAGTTATATAAAATATGAAATTTGAATATGATAAAGAAGTAGATGCCGGGTATATTTATTTAGAGCATCCTATAAAAGAAGGCGGGGTTAAAAAAACAATAGAACTAAATGATAATATAATTCTTGATTTTGATGAAAAAGGGAAACTTCTTGGTGTTGAAATCTTAAACGCAAGTAAAGTTCTTAATAAGAAAACACTTTTTGAAGCTCAACCAGCTTAATAATTCTATCGTCGTTAAAAAGCGACTCCAAAAAGAGGAGCTTTTTGCTTTAAAGAAAAAATATTTAAAAGAAAATTAAAATTTTATTGGTTGTTTCCCTGCGACCAGCCCCCACCACCAGAACTGGAATATATAATAATATTCTGCCAGTTATAATAATTTATCATAAAAGATGTCCAATAACAACAAGATTCTTCATAAGGTAGAGTAAAAACAACATCCAGAATTTTGTACATAACTTAAAAGGTTATTTTAAAGTAAGAAACTACTTTTCTTCAAAACTTCCTTTACTGCAGTCTTAAATGATCTATTCTAATAACCATTTCCATAAAGGAATAAACTGTATTCCCTGCTCTTCTTTTTCCAAATCTTTCGTAATAACAATCAGTTCTTTTGTCTTATTAAACTTATTTTTAAAGTCCAGTAAACTATTTATCTCTCTCTCATCTATTTTATTAGTGTAAGAAACATTAATGGCTGTTAAACTCTGGTCTTTATTCTTTATAACAAAATCAACTTCATACTTATCTTTCCAGTAATATACATCAAGTTCCTTTCTTCTTAGTTCTATGAATACAAGGTTTTCAACAAGCTTTCCCTCATCCTTAGAAAATTTAAATGAAACCGCATTTCTTAATCCATTATCTATACAGTATATTTTTCTTGGTTTTTGAATCATAATTGATTCTTTTAAAGAATAAGAAAAATACTTTAACTGAAATATCAAATAAGCTTCTTCTAAGTAATTTAAATACTCTCTTAGACTATTAATATTAATACCAATATTTTTAGATATCTTATTGTAACTAAATTCTGTAGATATATTAGTTATGGTATAATAAGCTAATTCTGTTAATTTTCCCATTTCCCTAACATTTTTTGATTTGACTATATCTCTAAATAAAATACCATCAAAATATTCCTTTAATCTTTTATTATTTATATCATCATTATTTTCCAATACAACCTCTGGAAATCCGCCTTTGTTTAAATAATCTAAGAGATAATGCTTTATTTCCTCTTTTTGTAGTATCATGCTATCTATCTTAACTTGATTAAAATTAAGAAATTCTTTAAAAAATAAAGGAAAGATTTGTTTTGTTAAAATTCTTCCAGTAAGTAATTTTAGTAAATTGCTTGAAAGCATAGAGCTATTTGAACCAGTAATAATAAATTTTATTTCGTTTCCATACATATCATAATATTTTTTAATCCACCTTTCCCATTCATTAATAACTTGTATTTCATCAAAGAAAACATATTTTCTACCTTTTGGATTATTTATTTCTAAAAATGTTGTAAATACTTGCTCAAGAACTTCAGTACTTTTATCTTGCAAAGGCTCATCAAAATTAAAGTATAATATATTTTTTGCATTTGTATTATTATTTATTAAATCATTAATTGTTTGATAAATAAATGTTGATTTTCCAGACCTTCTAACACCAGTTAATACTAGTATTTCCTTTGTTTTTATTAATTTAAGAATATCTTTTAAAATCTCTCCTCTTATTATCAATACCTTATTCTCTGGAACTTTTTTATATTCCCACCATACATTCCATTTTACAAGTAATTCTTTCATGTTTATTTCTTTCATACCAATAATTAATAATTTGTTGCTTATAAATCTTTGCATTGTGATTAAAGGTTTACTATCAAAACTATCATTTATGATTAAAGGTTTATAAGACATATTTTATATAATTATCCTAATCAAGTAGTAACAGAAAACCTTAAATACTTAAAAACCATTAAAAATACAATTAAAAGGTTGATTAAAATGTCCTTAAAAAATATTGTTAATGGAATAAAACATAAAGCAAAGATAGCTGCATTTACAGGACTGGCTGCTTTGGTGTTAGCAGGAACTCCTAAAAAAAGTGATGCTCAAATGCTTTATGGATATGTTACTGATGTTATAACAGGACAAGGGATTCCTGATATGAAGGTAATAAATGATGGTGTAGATTCAACTGTTACAGATATTGACGGATATTATAATTTATTTGTGACTTATGCTCCTCCTGTTGGTCCTCCAATCATACATCCACAGCTTATAAGGGGAAGATTAATTGATGTATTTAATATTAGGGGAAGTAAAGTTGGAACACTAAATGAAGGACAAGGATTAGAGGACTTTATAAGAGATAGAGGATTAGCCTTTTCAAATATATATATTTTAAGAACACCTGTACATGATTATTTTTCTAAGGGTTTTGCAAATCAGCTTGTTGTTATGTTAAATAATAGTGTTGTTGGAACAGGAAAAGAATCTTATACTATTAGAACTGTAAATGCAGATCAGAATAATTTTGTTGTTAATTCATCTAGTACAAACCAGAACGCTTTAAGGAATAATAGGAGTAATTATAATGGTCTTAGAGGAAATAGAAGTCTAGATGAAACTATTCCTTTATTAATATTCAGAGATGAATCTGATACAACTGATGGAAAATATTGGGACATTGAAAGACAAAATTTTGAAATTTCAGGAGATTCTGCTCATAATGAAGAGATGGTTCCAACTTGGATGACTCATATTAGCAATCCTTTTGATTCTACTTTTGTGGATTATAATTACTGGGCAACTATCTTAGATTTTGACCCAGTTGACCCCACTAATTATGATTTCAATAGTTGGAAATATTGGGATTATGATTCTATAGGAGTTTATGTTCCTCAAGAACCACCTGGTTCAACTCATGATTATCAACAACTAGTCATAAATTCTTTAATGGGAAAAACTTCACAAGGAGATCCTTATGATGGATGGAATACTGGAGTAGCTGACTTAAACAGAGCTAATAATTATCCTGTATTTTTTATTGCTCCTGACTGCACTTATGTTATTAATAATGGTGGAGCTTTTGTTCAATATTTTCCTACTGCATCATTCAATGCTCACGTTACTACACTTAGAGGACCCCCTTCACCTTTAAAGAGAATAGAATTTAATTTAGGTTACTTTAATTCAAAATCAGATTCTATTTTTTTAGAAATATCTGCTCATGAATTTGGTCATGTACAAGGATTAGCAGAAGCATATGATAATGTATATTCTGATAGAATAATGTATGGTAATGTAGGTAATCCTCTCTTCTATACGGGTGATGGAACAATAGATGATTATTCAAAAAGCGTAGCTACTATAATACGTAACAGAACAGACAATAATTATGGAATTATTAAAAAAAAGTAAATTAATAAATTTATAGAAGGATAAACTTAATCTTATTTTTTAAAAGCAAATTTTTCTGAAAAAAATCTATTCCAAAGTTCTTTCCTTAGTTTTCTATTTTTTTAAATTTATCATTACCACAAACACATTCAAATATAGGAATATCTCCGTTTTTTACTTCATAACTTATCTTACATCTTTTGCATATGAATTCCATAGATAAGAGTATTACAAACTTATTAATAGAACCTCTTATAGGTAAATTTTGTCAAAAACAATAATTTTTTATATTTGATTGTATTTTGACAAAATATGATCAAATTAGACCTAAAGGATAAGAAGATATTGTATTTATTAAATAAAGATTGTAGGTTATCAGACACAAAGATAGCAAAGTTCGCAAATTTATCAAAACAAGTGGTTAATTATAGGATAAACAGGTTTATTGAGTCAGGGATTATTGATAAGTTCATAGCAATTATAGACACGGAAAAGCTAGGTTATAGTTTTTATAATGTATATCTAGAATTGGGTAGCTTATCAAAGGAAAAAGAACAAAATCTGATAAGTAAATTTATAGATGATCCCTCAACAACTTGGGTTATCTCTGGTTTAGGTAGGTGGAATTTTATAGTCTGCATACTAGCAAAGAATACAAAAGAATTTAATAAAAGTCTTAATAAATTATTTTTATATTCTGGAAAAGATTTAATTGATTATGCTACATTTACTGTTGTGGAGGCTTTTACATATCCTTATAGAATATTGTTTAAAGATATAGACTTAAGATATACCCCTACTTATATGGGGTCTAAATCTGATAATAAAGACTTAAACAGATTAGATTTAAACATATTAGATACAATTTCAAATAACGCTAGAATGAAATTAATTGATATATCTAAGAAGTTAAAAGAACAACCAAATTTAATAAACTACAGATTAAAAAATTTGATATCAAAAAAGTATATAGCTTCTCTTACAACATTAATGAACTTATCTAAACTAAACATTGGTTGGTATTATGTTTTTCTAAAGGTAAATTATCATAGCGAGGATGAAGAAAAAAATTTAACCTCTTATCTAAAATCTTTAGATAATGTGTTTTATATTATTAAAGGCGTAGGTAATTATAACTTGGCTTTTGAGATTCATGCTGAAGACACACAAAGATTTAAAGATATTCTAGAAGATATCAAAGAAAAATACAAACCAATAATTAGAAAAGTAGATACATTACAAATATTGAAAGAATACAAATGCAATTTTTTCCCAAAAACAATACTGGAGGATGAAAATGGAAGTAATAAAATATGAAGAATTAAAATGGAATTTTTTAGAAAAAGAAAATGTAGAAGTTGGTTTTATTGATAAATTGATATTTAATAATAGATTTGATGTTATTCACGCAAGAATAAAACCTAATGAAAGATTAAACAAACATTTTCATAACAGACCAGATAATGGAGAAGAGATTTTTTGTTTCTTTAAAGGGGGTCATTTTAAACTGTTATCAGAAAAGGAAGAAAGAGAATTTAACACAAAAAACGTTTTGTTTATACATTTTAACTCTAAAGAAATTCATGGTGTTCAGAATTTATCAAATAAAGCTTTAGAATTTCAAGTGTGGTGTTCCCCTCCATTTAAACCAGGAGAGGTAAAGGTATTATAATTTTTTTAGTAATTTTTTACTTTATACTCTTACTTTAATAACCTCCAACTCTTTCGGATAATGTTTAATCTTCTCTTCAAATTCCTCATCTGTTTCACTGCATAGTATTTCATATACAACTCCTTCAGTAATATCAAATACATCACATCTACATCCATTATCAAAGATAGCTTCTGTAATGAACTTATGATTCTTATTCATTAGTTCTATACAAACATCTAGTTTCTTCATAATATGTTGTTTGCTTTCGGACAAGCTAAATCTCAAGTTATTGATATGACTTCCACTTCTATTGGAAAATCTGATTAAGCTTAGATTATTGCTTACTAGAAAGAGCTTTTCCTTATATCTGTTAAAGGCTCTTATCTTACATCTTAACTGGCTTTGTTTCATCTTGTTTATATTCATTATAACCACCTCAAAAAAATAAATAGGTGGTTATCTTTTCAGGCACAATGTAAATTTTGGAGCCATATTCTTTTAATGGCATGACCTTTCTTTCAGAAAGGGAAAAGAATAATGAGCGAGAAAATTATGTGCCTAAGCTGTCTGTCTGGTTAAACTTAAAACAATAAACTTTTAAATATGTAAATTACTATATAATCCAAGATGAAAACCAATATTGAAAAAATAAAATTGAAGGCCTTACCTATACTAAAAAAACATAATATAGCTAAAGCCGGGATATTTGGCTCTTTTGTTAGAGGTGAAAACAATAAAAATAGCGATGTAGATATTTTAGTAGAGATAAAAGACAAAAAAATGAGTCTACTTGGATTTATACACATAAAGCATGAACTTGAAGATGCCTTAGGAAAAAAAATAGATTTGGTTGAGTATAAAATGATAAGACCCGAGATTAAAAATAATGTTCTAGAAGAGGAAATAAGAATAATATGAAAAACAAAATTTTAAATTCAAAATTTATTATAAAAAAAATTGAAGAGAATAAATATAATATTCATAAGTATAGTGTAAAAAAGATAGGTCTGTTTGGTTCTTATTTGAAAAATAATCCAAATAAAAGAAGTGATATAGACTTCATTGTAAGATTAGATAAACCCACTTTCGATAATTATATGGAATTAAAATTTTTACTTGAAAAACTGTTCCATAAAAAGGTTGATTTAGTCACTGAAGAAAGCTTAAAACCGGCATTAGAATACATAAAAGAGGGTGCCTTATATGCAAAAATATAAAGTTTATTTAGACGATATAATTGAGTCTATAAAAAGAATAGAGAAATATACTAAAAATGTATCCTATGAAAATTTTATCAAAAATAAACTATTAATAGACGGAACTGTCAGAAATCTGGAAATTGTAGGTGAAGCAGTAAAAAGAATATCTGAAGATATAAAGAAAAAATATCCAGATGTAGAATGGAAAAAGATTGCAGGACTTAGAGACATACTTATTCATGAATATTCTGGAATTAATCTAAAAATTGTTTGGGACGTAATTACTAATAATTTACCTAAACTAAAGAAGAATATTAAAAAAATTCTAAAAGATTTAAAAGAAAAAAATTCTAACCAAACTTAATAAGAAAATTATGTGCCTAAGCTAGTAAAATATCGTCGTTAAAAAGCGACTCCAAAAAGAGGAGCTTTTTGCTTTAAAGAAAAAAGTAAAATTTTGTACATAACTTAAAGATAAAAATTTAAAGTAAGAAACCAAGGTTTCTTCAAAACTTCCTTTGTAGATGTTTAATATTAATTTTGAAATAAAAAAGGTTTTATTCATTTATAAATTTGCTTAGGTAATTATATCCGGTAATATTCCAATCATATTGTAAGGTATTAATCTTTATAGCTTCTATTTCTTCTGGAGCAAAATCAGAAGCTTGTACAGGAGAATGACTAATGTAATTAGGATCCAAACTATGACCAAACATTCCTAAACTATGTGTCATTTCATGACAGAAAGTTCTATATATATTAACAGAACTAGGAAAATTATTCTTTAGATTTACAACTCCACCAAGTAAATGACTACTAGGCATATTAGGAGCAAAAGAACTACCACCAGATTGAGTATAATTTAAACTAATATTAGCACTATCAGAGGTACTAACTTCTCTAAATAAATCTAATCCTGTTTTCTGATTCATACTGTCTAGAGCAGCCCTTTCTGTATTAATGTAAAGTTGCCAGTTGCTTCCACAATATTGTTGAGCCTGTTGTGGATCTAAAAAAACTCTTTGAGGATAAGGAGTTAAAGGATTGTTAGGATATTCTCCATAGTTAACAAAACAATCGATTTCAGCAGTTAGGTCATTAATCAATTCTTTTATATCACCATAATACTGAGTATTAATAGGAATATAAGGAATTAATCTAACATTCTTTGTTACAGCACTATCAATAGCAATAGTATCAACAAAATCATAAAAACTTCCAATGAATTCAGGAATATTATCATCACTCACATTAAATATATAATCTGTGTCTGTTCCATTAACTTTTTTAACACCAGCTTTTGAAGAATTATTAGTATTATTAACAAAATTTAAACTCATAATTGGCTGATATATTACATTATATTGGATATTTCCTCTTATTACATTATTTTGATTAAGAACTATTATTCTTTGAATGCCTTCTCCTATATTATCATTTCTTTGTATAAAATATATGCCTGAGCTTAAATCATTTACTTTATTTTCTAATGTATTTTCTTCAAACCTTTTAACTCTTCTACCCATTGTATCAAAGATTTCATATCTTATCTGTCTTCCTGCCTGGGGATGTAGTATAGGGCTTATAGGAACAGATGTACCTGGAATCTGATAAAATCCATCCAAGTCAGTATAGTCCTGCCCTAATCCAGGAACATCAACCATGGCATCTACTATAGGATCTCTAGGATAACTTCCAGAACTATTAATATGACCTTCTATTGATTGAGAATTGGCTGTATTTAATCCTACTAATAAAGACAAGCCAGCTATTCCCAGTTTTAGTTTGTTTAATAAGGACATTTTAGGTCAAATTGAGATTGTTAAAATTATAGTTTGAATTAAAATTGTGTTTTATTTTACTCTTCAACAAAATTATATAAATATCCTGGTCCAGTTACATAGTAAGGATACTGTAGTACATGATTTTGCATTGTTTCTATTTCTTCTGGTTGGAAGTCAAAAGCCTGTACAGGAGCATAAGAAATATAATCAGGATCATCACTATGTCCTTCCATCCCTAGACCATGTATCCCTAGTTCATGACAGAAAGTTCTGTATATATTAATAAAATTAGGATAATTACTTTTTAAATTTAAAACTCCCCCAACAAAATAATAGTTCCCACCAATATTTTGATAATTAGGGCTCCAATTACTATTACCTGTTGTGATGTAATTTAAAGAAATGTTAGCACTATCTGGAGTGCTTACTTCTCTAAATAAATCTAATCCTGTTTTATTATTCATACTGTCTAGAGCAGCTCTTTCTGTATTAATGTAAAGTTGCCAGTTGCTTCCACAATACTGTTGAGCTTGTGGTGCATTTAAGTAAACTCTTTGAGGATAAGGAGTTAAAGAATTATTAGGATATTCTCCATAATTTACTATAAAACAGTTTCCACTTGGAAAGGTTTCTAAATCTTTGAATAAATCCAATAATTCATCATAATACTGTGTTCCAATTGTAAACTGAGGAATCAGTCTAACATCTTTAGTTATGGAAGTATCTACAGCTAGAGTATCTATATAATCATAAAAACTTCCAATGAATTCAGGGATATTATCATCAGAAACTGTAAAAATATAATCTGTATCTGTTCCATTAACTTCTTTAACACCAGCTTTTGAAGAATTATTAGTATTATTAACAGAATTTAAACTCATAATTGGTTGATATCTTACATTATATTGAATATTTCCTCTTATTACATTATTCTGATTAAGGACTATTATTCTTTGAATGCCTTCCCCTATATTATCATTTCTTTGTATAAAATATATGCCTGAGCTTAAATCATTTACTTTATTTTCTAAAGGGTCTCCTTCAAACCTTTTAATTACTCTACCCATTACATCAAAGATTTCATATCTTATCTGTCTTCCTGCCTGTGGATGTATTATAGGACCTATAGGAACAGATGAGCCTGGAATTTCATAAAATCCATCCAAGTCAGTATAGTCCTGACCTAGTCCAGGAGCATCAACCATGGCATCTGCTATAGGATCTCTAGGATAACTTCCAGAATCATTAATATGACCTTCAATGGATTGAGCATTAGCTGTATTTAAATTAAAAGCTAAGGCTAGTCCTGTAACCAGTAATCCTATATTTGTTTTTGCTGATTTTAATCTGCTTTTTAAGGACATTTTAACTCATTAAGCTATTATAAGTTTATGTATTTAAATCTTTCTGTTACTACTATGTTGAGATAATTAATTTAAGTTAAGTCAAGGGGGCAAACTAGGGTTGCGGCACTCTTCTTGTAGTGTTCTTTGGTACTTTATCTTTTAAGAAACTCTTCAATATCATCAAATTTAATATTAACATAAGTCTTTAATTTATTTTTTGTAAATAGTTATCATAAAAAGCTACAAGGAGAGACTTTATTTATGATATATTCAAAATCATAATTTTTTGATTGTGAAGGAAAAATACCTTCTTCTTTTTTATCTTTGTTTATTATTTTTTTAAGTCTTAAATTATAAATATTTCCATTATTTATTACAAAGTTGACAATGATTAAATCATTTTTTAACCACCCTCTCAAATAATATCCACAAGGAATAAATTCTTTTTTATTTATTACTATTTTTTCTTTGCTTGCGTGAAAGTTACCTGTAATAAATATGTTTATTTTTTTATTATCTAAATTTAAGTTTTCTTTAATCTCTCTATACATAAGATAATCTCTATCCTTTATTTCATTTGGGTCAACACAAATAATCTTTAGATTAAAATCTAACAGACACTTTATTAAATATAAGTTTTCTTTGCTGTCTCTACCATCTTTATTAGAGTTTTTAAAGAAAGGCATCTTAAACAAATCATTTTCATTTATAGATTTTACATAATCATTGATATATTTCTGTTGATCTTTTGGGATTTCTAAGAAAATTAAGTTTATATCATCTTTTAATAAAGTAATAATTTTTTGTATTATCAATGGGATTTCTTTTGTACCATGAATTTCACCAAATAAAAGAAGTTTCTTGTCTTTTACTCTTTTTAGTAAATAATTATATTCCATTGTACTTAAAGCAGGTTTTCTGCTACATCTTTTGTTAAATTGTAACCCGATTTTAATTCTAACCATAACCACTGTCCATTTGGGTTAAGTTCCAAAAAAACGTATTTTCCATCTTTTGTAAATATAAAATCAAATTCCCCAAAGAATAGATTATAATGCTTGATCATATCACTGCAAAAGGAAGAAACATTTATAGGTAAATCAACCAATTCATATCTTACATTTTTAAAGTCATATCTCCTAAAATCTATTTTTGATAATTCTGAATCTTGAGAATGAATAGCAATACCAATAACTTTATTTTCTAAAGCTGTAATTCTTAATTCATATTCCTTTTTTATATAAGTCTGAAAAAGACTCGGATTGTTTTTAATAAGATGGGAATATTGCATATTCTCTTCATTTACAATATTATTGTAGGTTGTTAAATATTCTCCATTATCTTTTTTAACAAGAGCTGCCTTTTGCAGTTTATGGCAAATTTTATGATTCCTTTCTCTATGGACATTATAAAACTTAATAAATATTTCAGAATTATTTGTTAAAATAGTTTCAGGTATATCTATACCGCCATAATTTTTAGCAAAACATAATTGATCTATTTTATTGTTTGCTGCAAAATTAGCCTGTGGTCTATTAACTACTTTCCCCTTATGTGTAAAAAGTAAACCTTCCCAAGTTCTTTTTGTTTCTGTAAAAATAATCTCTTCAAGTTCTTTTGGTGTATCTTTAGGTATCTCTGGATCCATAACTCTTCTGTTCCATATATTCCAACCTTCATCAATAGTTATTGTTTTGTCACTATTAGCAACAATATAAAGACCACTATTAGAATCAAAACTAATTCTATAATTCTCTATAAGTTTGTCTGTATTTATCCTAAAATACTCTATTTTTTTATCTTTAAAGAAATTACAAACCGATTCGGCGTGTAAGTCTTCTTCATATGTTAAAATTAATACTTTATTCACTTTATATATTTAAAATAAAAAATTAAAAATCATCTATAACCGGAATCAACTTTATAGTACATGCTGTTGGTGTAATTGCCATCTTATAATCTCCAGATATAACTGGTTTTTCTAGATACTGTTGGCAAAATAATGTATATTCTATGCATAAATTTTGATTCGAATTATTCGCTTTTACTCTTTCCTTTCCAACTATTGATTCTATTTCCATGTTTTATACCTCCACAGTTTTATATATTTTATTGATATTTAAATTTATCTTATATATTTTTACATATAAGGTCTATTTTATTAGATATTTTAATTTTAAGAGGTATATAAAGACCTTAGTAAATTTTTTTCTATAATTTTTTTAGTAATTTATTTATTCTAAACCCTTATCTTAACAATTTCCAATTCCTTAGGATACTTCTTAATCTTCTCTTCAAATTCCTCATCTGTTTCACTGCATAAGATTTCATATATAATTCCTTCAGTAATATCAAATACATCACATCTGCATCCATTATCAAAAATAGCTTCTGTAATGAACTTATGATTCTTGTTCATTAAATCTAGACATATATCTAATTTCTTCATAATATGTTTCTTACTTTCTGACAAGCTGAATCTTAAGTTATTGATATGGCTTCCACTTCTATTTGAAAATCTAATCAAACTTAGATTATTGCTAAGAACAAAGAGCTTTTCCTTATATCTGTTAAATGCTCTTATCTTACATCTCATTTGACTTTGTTTCATCTTTATTATATTCATTATAACCACCTCCGACAAATAGGTGGTTATCAAATAGGGCACATACCAAATTTTGGAGCCATATTCTTTTAATGGCGTGACCTTTTCCTTGAAAAGGGAAAAGAATAATGAGCGAGAAAATTATGTGCCTAAGCTAGTAAAATATCGTCGTTAAAAAGCGACTCCAAAAAGAGGAGCTTTTTGCTTTAAAGAAAAAATATTTAAAAGAAAAATAAAATTTTATTAAGTTTGTCCTTGCGACCAGCCTCCACCACCAGAACTGGAATAAACAACAATATCTTTCCATTCATAGTAATTCATTATTCCTAAACCTATTTTAAAACAACATGATTCTTCATATGGCAAACTTGATGGAGGGTTATTTATAGGACCAAACTCAATACAAAAGGGGTTTAATAAATTGTAATAAGGAAAAGTTGAGATAATACAAAAATTATTTTCAGTACCTACATGGCATACATCTCCAATTTCTGTTTGACATCTATTCTGTATTGCATTATAATAAAATCCTTCAGGACACCAATGATTGTTAGTACAATGCTCTAATCCAGTATTACCAGGACCAGTATAAATATTAGACAAAGTATTATTATCATAACAAAGTCCATTATAAACACAATCAGCAGGAGAGTTACAACAAACAACATCTGCATTATTCTGTCCTTGAGGAACGCAAGTTGTATATGTAAATGGTCCTGAAGTAGGATCATACATACTCCAAACACAATTACTATATGTCTGTAAACCATTTTCACAACACTTTGTAGAATAAGGAGGATTAACAGGGGGATCTGAACCTTCATAGTATCTACACATAAAGCCATTAGTAGGAGGAGCTTCAGAGGCTGTACAACAACCATCAATAGCATTTGCAGGACTACAAGTATAACCTGTACCACCACAACATTGTTGTGTATTAAAGTGACATTTATTAGGCCCTGAGGTATAACATAATAAATTACCTCCAGCATATGGACTATTGATATTATAATTTGTACAATCTTTTCCATTAAGGTTTAAAGGTGGACCTGGATCACACTGTTCACCTATACTAGGCTCTACTTGACCATTGCCACAGTAAAAACAATCAGGATCAGCTAAATCTATAAGATGATCACAATCATTATCTACTCCATCTGTGCATATTTCCCATCCAGGAATTGGATTTGAATTTAGATAAGGACCAGTATTACAAACATCATTAAAAGTTGTACCAAAAGGACAACAATAAGAGTTAGATTGTACATTTGAGTCATAAAAAAATTTAACTTCACCATCATCACATTCTGGGTCTAAATACTCTACCAACCAATCTCCACTATAGTTCCAATAATTATGTGTTACATTAAATCTGAAATTTTCTAGATTAAGGTTTCTACAATAACTACCATCATTAGAAAAACAAAAACCAATTTCAGAATAGTCATCTCCAGGATATTTATAATTTGTACCATAATAATTATTATCGATTACATTATAATTAATTCTAATATCTGAAAGATAGGTTGAAGGATAATCTATATAAATACCATAACCAGTGTTATTAATTATACAATTATACTTGATGTCTATCAAATCAGCATTTCTTATGTTTATTGCACCACTACCCACCTCTAAAAAACCCATAATACCACCATTTTTAAAAAATGAGTTTTTTTCTATAAAAATTTTACCACTCCCATAATCTTGATTAGTTGGGATATATATACCGTCTTTATTATTAATAAAACTATTATACATAAACTTAATATCTGTAAGCTCTAAATTTGAATTTTCATCAATATAAACCCCTTTTGAAAAATTTTTTATAACACAATTCCTTATAGTTATATTATAATACCACATATTATTTTGTGCATCCATATATATACCATTATTTAACCATGTTGATCCTATCTGGCTTATAGTATGATTGTTACAGTTCAATATCAAATTTGAGCCAGGATTATAAAAATATATTTTTAAAGCAAAAGCCGTATTACAATTTAAATCATTATTTAATGTATAACTGGAGGTTACAGTATCCTCACAACTACATGGAGTGAAACCACCACAATTATCTGCATTAACATAAAACAAACTAAACAAAAATACAATCAAAATTAATGGTATTAATAATAATTTCTTCATCATAACCACACCTTTATCTTGCTTATTACAAGATTTAATATGCTTGTACTTACTTTAGGGCAATTATCCATACATGGTGCACCTTGATTATTTAATGTTACATTAGATGCTTCATCATAATTATTACTATTAGCATCTCTAGCTGCTGCTGTTATTCTAAATGCTTTATAGTCTCCACCGCAATTTATTGAATTCCATGTATAGGTGAATATATTATTATTTCTATTAAAACCTGGTGTTGCTTGTGTGGGTGACCATGTAGCTAATAAGTTACAGTTTGGTTCAATAATTGTATTACACCACGCACAATTACTTGTTGGATCTGCTGGTTGATAATATGGTGATGTTGCATTTCCTGTATTTTTATATAAAGTTATATTTAGAGAGGTTATATTTGTAAAACCTATATCTTCTGGAGGATCTTCTCCAGCCATTCCTGTAATCCTCAATATAAGGTCTCCTTCTAGGCCAGTACCTCCGGAACCAGGATTTTCTTCTTCATCTGGTTCTTGAATGCCTGGTTGTGTAGTATATCTACTTGATGCATTTACCTTTATTGGAACATCTCCAATGTATATATGATTTTCATCTGGATCTAATACATTTACATATGGTTTTGTTACTCCAGAAACAAATACGGTGTCTAGAGATGCTTGCATATACACCTTATAAGAGTATCTTGTTCCTCCAAAAGAAGAGGTATAAGCAGTATAGTTTAATGTGCATATTTTTCCTCCAGTAACTGGAATACATGTACAGTCATTTGGGTTGATTGGAGCAATTGAATCCTGACATTGTATAGCACCTAATTGAATAAAACTCATACCAATTTGTTGAGAGAAGTTAACATAAAACTGTGATATTGATACTGTAAAGAGTTCTACTTGTATTAAAGCAAAACTACTTGGAGGTAAATTAGAATCAATTAATGCTGTTAGATTCCCACAATCTGGATTACAATCTGGATCACACGGAAAGCATCTATTATAAGTACCAGGATAATTATTATTTTGACAGCCAGCAGACAACCAATCTCCATAATATTCTGGGCATTTTTGATCTGATACATAAGAACAAGATAGATTATATTGTCCTTGGCAGAATCCAGCCTTTGTACATTGAACAGAATATGCAAAAGGCACTATTAATAATATTAATAATAAGTATATTATGTATTTGGTTTTGATCTTAATTTTAATTGGTTTCATTTTTAATTAAGTTTGACATATGCTTTTTATTTTGATTTAATATTTGATTACAAGGGTTTTTATCCTTGTGTATGATATGATTTATAAACAGAGTAATCATTTTTGCATGAATTTATATCTTCATTATTAGTTAATTGATTACATAACATTATATTGTCTTCTGATTTTGCCTTTCTTGTGATTACAGTTAACTTACATAATTCTATAGCCTCATTACTTGAGAGAGAATTACATCCCTCTAAGTTACCTGCAACAGACAAAGAGTTTATAGTATTAAGATCATCACAGAAACTACACCCCTCTTCTACAGGGTTATTATTTATTATAACTTGTTGTTTTTCCTGACTGGGAGAAATTAATACAGTTAATATAATTAATATTATAAACAGGAGTAATATAATTATGACTATTGCATAAGGGTTTTTAAAAATATCACCTCTCTTATTCATATACTTTTATGATTATTTTTTAATATATAAATTTGTCGTTTTTTATTTTGTTTAGATTTATAGGATTAAATCAAGTAAATTTTATATAAACCTCTTATTTTCCTTTAGAATTACATAATAGTCATAATAGTTTTACAAATCTTGTTTTTAATTTAAAGGTTATGGTGATTCAGAACTGCACCATTCCATTATATTAATAATCTCATTTTGAGTAAATCCATAATAAATTAAATGTGCTTTATCAATACGAAATTCTTTTCCTAATTCTTCAATAAAACAGATGTCTTCTTGTAGTTGAGTTATCTCTGGATGATAATAATGGTCTATCATATTAAGATCAGATGGGTTTGAATTAAATGCAGGATTAACTATATACTCAATACCATGACCTTCTGGATTTGTAAAGTTACCTTCCATTCTTTGAAGAAAAGATGGTGCATCTGAATTGTTGTTGAATGTGTGATTCCACATCTGATTACTTATTTTGTCTAAATTATCAAACTCTCCACCCATTCCTAATCCTTCTAGTGGTGTTACATAATCAGTCATATCAGCCTTCATAATTGTAAAATTTAAACCTTCTTCTACTAGGATTACAGGGTCTCTATAATTTGTAATAGGAATATATCCAGAGATGTTTACTTTATCTGACCATTTTACCTTTCCATCCGAGCTTGATACATTAATCTGAAAGTTTTCTAATGTTATTTTTAATGTCCAGGAATCTTCTTGTTCTATCTTTGCACTTACTGGATTGTATGAAAAAATTATTTGTGTTTGTGCTGATAAGTCTTTAATTTCATTTAAGGCTGCGTATATTGTATAATTTATCTCTTGATTATTTTCATCTACTTCAAACATATATTGAAGATTTCCGTTATCTGGACCTTTTCCTGATAATAAAGATTTATTAAAGTCAGTATTTACATTAGTTAGATAATCCTCTCTATCAATATAGTCTATTAATCCTAATAATGCTCTATCAGAAGAAATTCTTATAGCACTAGGAATATATTCTGTTTTAAGTGACTTTACAAAGGAATTTAATGTGTCTGTTTGAACAGTAGATTTTGTTATTTCAATTTCGGTTTTTTTATTTGCCTGTATTAAAAAAACTATGATAATGATAGAAACTAGGATAATGGCTATTGATGTAAACACAATACCTCTTTTATTCATAGATTAATTAAAGAATTTTATCTTTTAAAGGTTTTTGGTTTTTAATAAAAAATCAAAGAGTAAAGAGTTAACCTCAACAGATCTTCCAATTAAATGCCAAACTATAATTATTCAATAAAAGTAGTAAGTAAAAACAGTAAGATTTATATACCTAAATTTTTAATTTAATAATATGGTAAACTACTATTTTTTCTAAAAATAATGTCTTATAGTTATATAAATTTTTTATTCTCTTAGGAGGAGAAGCATGTTAACAATCCAAGTAAAAGATCTAAAAAAAGTATACAAAACTCATGAAAGAGAACCTGGCTTAATTAACGCTATAAAATCTCTTGTAAATAGAAAATATGAGATTAAAGAGGCTTTAAAGGGGATTACATTTGAAGTAGAGGAGGGAGAAATTTTAGGATTGATAGGACCGAATGGCGCTGGGAAAAGTACAGTATTGAAAATATTATCTGGAGTATTATATCCAGATTCTGGATATGTTAATGTTCTTAACTTTGTACCTTGGAAAGACCGAGTGAAATATGTTAAAAACATAGGTGTTGTTTTTGGACAGAAAGAGCAGTTATGGTGGGATCTTCCAGCTATTGATACTTTTTATCTACATAAAGAGTTATATGATATTAAAGAACCTGATTTTAAGAATAGACTTGAAAATATGATTAAGATATTAAATGTAGAGGACATTATTAAGACTCCTGTTAGAGATTTAAGCTTGGGTGAAAGAATGAAATGCAAGATTATAGCTGCTTTATTGCATAATCCTAAACTTGTATTTTTAGATGAGCCTTCTATAGGATTAGATGTTATAGCTAAGGACAATTTAAGGGATTTTATCAAAGATATAAATACTAAGTACAAGACAACTTTTATTATAACTACTCATGATATGCAGGACATAGAAAGATTATGTGAAAGAATCATAATAATAAATCATGGTGAGATAATATACAATGGATTACTAAGCATGATCAGTAACAAATTTATTAAAACAAAAATAATAGATGTAAAGTTTGAAGATAAATTTGAAGAATTTAATTTTAAGGGATGTAAGGTATTGGAAAAAAAGGATTATGAACTAAAAATTGAAATGGAGATTGGAAAACAGACTGTTAAAGATCTGATAAATTATTTGCTAAGTAATTTTAAAGTAGCTGATATAAATATAGAGGATCCACCAATAGAAGAGATTATCAAATTGATCTATAAAGATGATTAAAAAAAAAGATGATTAAACAATTTAAAAAAGCTTATGCAATAACTTACGCTGGATTTAAAATAGCTATAGCGTATAGATTCCACTTTTTTGTTTCATTAATAACCTCGCCTTTAAGCTTATTGATATATTATTTTTTGTGGAAATCTATATTTGAATATTCTGGACAAGAAGTAATACAGGGTTTTACATTTCAAACAATGATAGCTTATTACGCATTAAATATGATTGTTGGTTTTTTTGTCTGGACGAATGTTGATGAGTCATTAGAAGATGATGTTGTCTATGGTCATTTATCTGTGACATTATTAAAACCTTTCAATTTTATATTCTTTTATTTTTTTCAGTTACTTGGAATAAGCTCATTAAGCATTGTTTTAGAGATGATTCCTTTCTTCTTGATAGCTATTTTCTTCTTTAACTTAAGCATAGCTCCTGTATTTTATTTTGTTATGTTCTTTGTTTCTATAGTGCTTGCTTTATTAATTAATTTTTTCATAAGTTATCTTGTTGGATTGCTTGCTTTCTGGTTTAATAGGATATCTGGGATTAGGAGAGTAAAGAGAGTATTGATCATATTCTTATCAGGGGGTATGATTCCATTAGCATTTTTTCCTGACTTTCTTCAGAAGATATTCGAATATCTGCCCTTTCAGTATATAAGATCTGTGTCTATTGGAATTTATCTAGGACAATACAACTATTTAAGGACATTAGAATTATTATTGATACAGGTATTATGGATCTTTATTTTATACTGCTTTGTTGTCTTTATGTGGAATCGGGCCTTTAAAAAGTATGCTGGAGCAGGAACATGAAATACTTAAGATTATTTAATAAAACATTTGCATTAGAATTAAGTAGTGAGATGGCTTACAAGACAAATTTTTTAATAAAAAGCCTTGCTTTGATTACAGCTGATTTAATTGGGCCTTTAGTAACTTTACTAATATATAATAATTCATCAGGTATTCCTGGATGGAGTTTTGAGGAATTTTTACTTTTCCAAGGTACTTTTGTTTTTATTATGGGGCTTTCACATTTTTCTTTGATAATGCTGCCTTATCGAGTCATTGATAATGTTAGAGAAGGAACTTTTGATAAGGTATTAATAAAACCCTATAACCCTTTATTATACTTAAGCTTTACATCTGTTGACTTGGAGGGGCTTGCTGAAGTATTTGCTGGATTGTTTTTGATAGTCTATAGTTTTATTAAACTAAATCTTATTTTATTTTCTTTTAATAGCTTGTTTTATATATTCTTAGTTGTAATAGGATTTATCTTTTTGTATTCTGTTTTTGTTCTAATGAGTGCTTTGGCATTTTTATTTGTGAAGTCATTCGGATTATTTGATTTGTTTTTTAAGATAATGGATGTCGGAAGATATCCTATAACTATATACGAAGGGGGTATGAGATTTTTATTTACATTCATAATCCCTATAGGCATTGTATCTTTTTATCCTGCTTCTGTATTAATCAGAGGACTGAACTTATTGACTGTTATAGAAATAATAATACCTATATCTCTATTTTTAATATTTTCCATATGGATGTGGAATCGAGCTATAAAGAAGTATACTAGTGCTGGTGGATAATTTTAGCTGTGAGATAATTTTTGTTAGTGGATAAGTTTAAATATTATAAAAACATATAACAATTATGAAGATTTGTATGAGAAAGGTTAATAATTCTGAAAGTATAGAGAGAAAACAAGATAATAAGGAAAGGGTTAAAGAAATTCTGTTAAATATAGGTTAAGTTCTATTTTGTACTTAAACTATCTACTTTAAAAAAGAATCGTCTAATTTTTGTATGTCCTGTTTATCTATAGTAAATTTTAATGCATCAATATTTTCTTTTAGATGGTTTTTATTCATGGACATGAATATCATAACAAAATTCTTCTTTGAAGCGATCCAATTTATTATGACTTGAGCATCGTTTTTATTGTATTTTTTGGCTATTTCTGAAATTAAAGGAATTTTATCAGTCTTAATTTTACTCCTGCCAAATATCTTATAGGCAGTAATCATTATGTTGTTTTTCTGACAATACTCAAAGGTTTTTATATTTGGTTTTTTTATATCAGGTTTTGTTTCAGACCATATTTTATATTTCATTTGGTTGTTTATAATTTTGACTTTTGAGTGTTTTTGAGCCTCTTTCAGTTGTGAGATTGAAAAATTACAGACCCCTATGTATCTTACTAATCCTTTCTTTACTAACTCATTCATGGCAAGGATAGTTTCCTTTAAAGGAATATCTGGATTGAATGAATGTATAAGATGTAAATCTATATAGTTGATTTTCATTCTTCTAAGGCTTTCTTGAGCTGATTTAAGAACATCATCATATCTAAGATTTGTTTTATATACCTTAGTTGTAATAAACAATTTTTCTCTTTCATAACCTTCAATAGCTTTTCCAACAAGTTCTTCTGTATGACCAGAGCCGTATATTTCTGCAGTATCTATATGTGTATAACCTAGATCAAGGGCAGTTTTTATTGCAGATATCCATTCTTTATCATTAGAATAATCAGTTTCATGTTCACCACCAAATGTATAAGTGCCTATGCCCAGTACTGGAAGCTCGAAACCAGAACTTAGTTTCTTCTTATAGATCTTATTACTATGGGAATTATCTTTGTTCTGATTTTTATTTGTTTCCATAATATCCTTTATGCTCATTATAACTATTTTTTTAAAAAGATTATTATATCCCCCACATTAATTGTGTTCTTTGGCGATTTTATTAGTGAATTTAATTGTTTATAAAGATGATAGGTATCATTGTTACTAATTTTATTTTTTATGAATTTATCAAAAAAATGAATGGTATTTTTTTGTATAGGGACGCTTTAAATTTAGGAATTTCGAAAGAGATCATAGAAAGAGAATTAGAAAAAGGAACCATCGTCTTTTCAAAATGATAAGCTATCCTAATTTAACTATACAATTATGTAACTATAATGGACTCAGAAATAAAATTAGAGGCAAAGGCAGATTAGAAATAACTATAGAGAGTTTATTAGAATGTTGTCCTTTTGTACCGGAAACGAATATCTTACTTATAGATAATGAGTCCAGTGATGGTTCTGATAAGTATTTATTTGCCCTATCTTTTGGGAATAAAATGTTTATACCACATATTTTTAAGGGGGGGTGGATGGGAATCAACAACAGTTAATAATATGGATGTCTTAAAAAAAACAGTACTTACAACAAAAACAGATTACATTTGGAGAATAGAAAACGATTCTTACTTTTATAATCATACTAATTTTGTTGAGAGAGCAATTGAAGTCCTAGAAGAAGATTCTGAAATCTCAATAATTCATTTAAGAAGATGGACAAAATTAGATGCAAAAGATATGCCTGCAGTAGGAAGAAATATTAATAGGGTGGAACAGGTGAGAAAGTCTAGAAATGGATTTAATTATTATTTAATGCAACAATCAGAGCAAGAATATTTATGGATTCCTGTTATGAATGATTTAGGAAAAGATTTCATACCTGATGAAGAAGAAGGTTACGGAAAATGCCCTATAGGAAAAGATGTTATTGGAGCGATACGTGTAAATGAAAATGGAGAAATTGAAAGATTATTAAATGAACATTGGAATTCTTATACAAACCATGGATGGATAGCCAAAACAAAAGACTTACGATTTCTGATATCAAAATATAATCCAAACAATGAAAGAGAATTGTCTAAGATTTTTAAAAAACATTTTAGAGCGGGAAAAATAGATCAAGATGCTTTTGTTGCTTTTGGTTGGAGAACAAGAAACATAGGTTATCTTGAAGAGGAGGTTTTGGAGATATTTGAGTGGGTTAAGAGAAACAATTATTCATCAATAAAGGATTACGGAAATCTCTAACTGTTTAACCCTATAAAGTAATCATATCTAAAACTACCCGATTTAGTCTTTAAGTTAAACCAACCAGAATCTAATTTTTTAAAATTTTTTTCGTATTCCTTATAAATATGCCTATCCACGCTTATGAACACACCCCCTTTCTTTAAGTTTTGTTTTGTTAATTTTAATATTTTATCCAACTCGTATTCATTAAAATAATCTAAACTCATACTATTGTAGATGATTCTAAACTTTTTTTTAGATTTAAAACTTAATAAATTCGCCTTTATAAATTTACATTTTGATAATACTTCCTTTTTTTTAGCAACGTTTAAACATTTAGATGATATGTCTATTAATACTAAATTTTTGTATCCTTTTTTAACTAGATGTTCACTTACTAACCCGGTTCCTGCACCTAATTCAAGAATCTCAGTTTCTTTTGATATGTTTAAGTCTTTTAATTTATCTAAAATAAATTCAGCAATTTTTTTATTTTGTGGTACCATATCTTCGTAGTCTTCAGCAATTTCATCATAATAGTTTTCATAATCTTCTTTTGTATTGTTTAAAGGAAAGAAATAATTTTCAAAATACCTTCTATACCAAAATGCTTCTTCATCTATTAAAATTTTAACAAATTGTACTTTTTTTGGTAAATCTTTAAATTTCAACCAAGATGGCCTTTTTTTAGATTCTTTATCATACTCAAAATTATACTCATTTTCTACATTTTCTGAAAAATACAACTTATCTAATTTAATCATATTTGATAATATTATAACTTTCATTTTTATAAATCTTTCTTTACTGATTTGAATTAGATTATATTGAAAATTAAACATTTTTAAACATTTTTCAATGGTAAAATACAAAGAAAAGTTTTAAATATCCAGATTAGATAATAATTATATGCCATCTGATATTAAAACAGCAGTAGACTCTTTAATAGATCTTTTGAAGAAGAAAAAAAGGATTTCTTTAGATGATGCAAGCAGGGAATTAAAAATACCTACAAATATAATAAATGAATGGGCTTCCTTCTTAGAAGAGGAAAAGATATTGAAAGTAGAATATAAGTTTACTACCCCTTATCTTATCTATAATGATACCTATAGTGGAAGATCAGAACAAAGAAATCAGGAAATGAGGGATGTTAAAAAAGATTCCAGCATAGATATTATTAAGAAAAGATTAGAAGGCATACTTGCTTTTGTTAGAAGACAGGAAATCAAACATAAATGTGAAATCAAGGAATTGGCTGATATCAACAGGATATTAAGTGATGGCAAAGATAAAGATGATGTGTTGTATGCTCAAAAAAAGTACTTAGAATATGAATTAACAAAGTTAATAAATGAAATAAGAAACATAAAAGACAGGGAAAAGATAGAAAGAGATGTAAGAAAGGTTTTGATACATTACGAAACATTTAGGAAAAAATTATAATCCATAAAAATCAGTTTATAAAAAAGATTAGTTTATAAAAAAGAGGTAGGATGATAAAGGAAAATTATAGTTTTTATTCAGATAATATCCCAATAAATATTACTGTTGAAAGTGATAAGAATGAATTTGTTCTACTCTATAAAGTAAGCATATCTAAGATAAGCGAGAATACTGAAATTGTTCTTGACAAGATTAGGGATGAGCTAGTTAATAGAGTAAGCTTAGGAATATCTGAGATATCTGATCCTAAGAAGATGGAGTATGTAAAGAAGAGATTTAGAGAAACCATTGTTTATTTATTGAATAAATATTTTCCTGACATAAGCGATGATACAAGAGATTTTTTTACAACATACTTAATGCAGAAGAGCTTTGGATTAGGTAAAATTGAAATATTATTGAGTGATAAATTTCTAGAGGATATAGTCATTAATAATGCAGATGAGCCTGTATGGGTATATCATCATGTTCTTGGATGGTTAAAAACAAACATACTATTAAAGGATGAGGGAATTATAAAACATTATTCTAGCTTAATTGGAAGAAAGGTTGGAAGAAGCATTACATTATTAAGGCCTTTATTAGATGCACATCTTGAATCTGGAGACAGAGTAAACGCAACATTATTTCCTATAACGACTAAGGGGAATACAATATCAATAAGAAAATTCTCATCCAAGCCAATAACTATAACAAATCTATTGATGACTAAAGTAATATCATTATCTGCAGCGTCTTTGATATGGACTTGTGTTCAGTATGAACTTTCTGGCCTTATTGCAGGTGGTACTGGCTCAGGAAAAACTACTTTCTTAGGAGCCATAGCTAATTTTATTCCTCCTAATCAGAGAATAATAAGCATAGAGGATACTAGAGAAATTCAACTTTCTAAACATTTACATTGGGTGCCTATGGTTACGAGAGAACCAAATACAGAGGGAAAAGGGGAAGTAAGCATGTTAGATTTAGTAGTTAACAGCTTAAGAATGAGACCAGATAGGATAATTGTTGGAGAGATCAGAAAGAAGAGAGAGGCTGATATATTATTTGAGGCTATGCATACAGGCCATAGTGTATATGCAACATTACATGCCAATGATACTGAAGAAACATTGAACAGATTGATGAATCCTCCTATTGACATTCCTAAATCATTACTTCCTGCTGTTTCTATGTTATGCATAATGTACAGAAATAGAAGAACAGGTATAAGAAGAATATTTCAATTTACGGAAATTTTAAGAGATTCAAGAGCAAATGTTTTGTTACAACTTGATTTAAAAGAGGATAAGTTATTGACTGTTTCTAGGTCTGTTAGGATGCTTCCCGAACTGGAGATACAGACGGGATTAAATCAACAAGAGATAAATGAAAGCTTAAAAGAAAAGAGTTTAGTATTAAAATGGCTCGCTAAAAAAGGTATTAGCGATGTAAATGACGTTGGTAAGGTTATTGCAACATACTATACGAATAAAGAAGGACTGATGAAGTTTATGGTTAAGAATGTATGAGGTTATTGCTCAAAGGATTCCTGGATTAAAGAATGATTTAATACAGGCTGGTATAAAAACAAAGCCTGAAGAGTTTGTAAAGAAAACATTATTGTCTACTGTTATTGTAACACTAACATTACTTCTTTGCGGGTTAATGATATTACTAAAGTTAAAAAAAAGTCTTGCCTTTCTGATATTAATCATTCCTTTATTTTTTATTGTCTTTAGCATATTAATAAGATCCCCTAAGTCAAAAATCAGAGGAAAGATTAATGATGTTGACAGAGAAATAGTTTATGCTGGAAGGTTTTTATTAATAGAATTAAGTGCCGGCATTCCTTTGTATGATGCTATGATTAATGTTTCTAAAAATTTTAAGTATATAGGTAAAAGTTTTAAGGATATTATTGATCGAGTAGAAATTGGAAAACCCATTGATGTTGCTTTAGCTGAGGTTGTTGAGATAACACCCTCTGATAATTTTAGAAAATTAAGCTGGCAGATAATGAGTTCTATGCAGACTGGAGGAGACATTAGTGTTGCTATTTCTCAAATTGTGGAACAAATCTCTAGGGAACAAATGATAAATCTTAAGCAGTATAACAAAAGACTGAATCCATTAGTAATGTTCTATTTGATGATTGCTGTTATTATTCCATCTTTAGGGATAGCTATGTTATCATTACTTTCAACTTTTTTAGGATTTACTTTAAGTTTTGGATCATTAATTGGAATAGCTGTCTTTGTTGCAATAACACAACTATTCTTTTTAACAATGGTTAAGGCCTCAAGGCCAGGAATAGCATTATGAACAGAGTAGAGAGATTCTTTTTAACAAGTAGTATCTTGGATATGCTAGAGGGTAATCTAAAGAATGCTGGTATTAAAAAGGAATTACATTATATAATTGTAAGATTGCTTGTTACAAATTTTGTATTAAGCGTATTTGTTATGTTTTTATTCTTCAAAAGCATTTCAGAATATTCAGGTATTGAATTATTTATATCTTTAATAAGTTATTATATCATATCCTTCTTTTTGTCTTTTACTATATTGATTATTCTTTTCTTTATGTATCTAAGTATAAGAAAGTATAACAGAAAGAAAGAGATTGAAAATGTACTTCCTGATTATTTACAACTTGTAGCAACAAATATAGGAAGCGGTATGACTATTGATCAAGCTTTGTGGTATGCTGTAAGAAGTAGATTTGGAATTCTTGCTTTTGAAATGGAGCTTGTTGCTAAAAAGATTATGGGGGGTTCTGAATTAAGAGAGGCATTGCTTGATTTTAGTGATAGATACGATTCCGATATGTTAAAGAAGTCTATGGTTCTTCTTGTAGAGGGTTTAGAGGCAGGAGGAGAGATAGCTGATTTAATATCAAAAATAGCATGGAACATTAAAGAGACACAAATAATGAGAAAAGAGGTTAGTGCTGATGTTACAACTTATGTAATATTTATTACCTTTGCTGCTGTTGTTGCTGCTCCTTTGTTATTTGCACTTTCTCATAGAATTGTTATAGTTATGTCAGAAGTAACCAGTAAAATGGATTTTAGTAATGTTGCTAGTGTTGGAACTAAGTTACCTATTCAAAACATTGGAAAGGGCTTAAATCCTAGTGAATTTAAGAAGTTTGCATTTATTTGTTTAAGTATAACTGGTTTATTTTCTGCTATGATAATAAGCTCTGTAAGAAAGGGTAATGTTAAAGAAGGTGTTAGATTAATACCTATATTTATAGGGATATCACTTTTATTATTTTTAGTATTTTCATCTATACTTAGTTATTTCTTCGGGGGTATAGGATTATAAATTAAATAGTTAAAAATTAACTTAATTAAATGTCTTTAAGAGATATAGTAAAGTTTTTATATACTTAGTATTTATAAAGTTTTGATTATTATGGCAGACCAAATAAGAATGCCATCTGGTATGGGTGGATTAGTAAGGTATTTTGATGATTATAAGAGTAAGATAGAGATAAGACCTGAAATAATTCTAATTTTAATAGCATTAGTTGTTGTAATAGAATATCTTTTACATCATCTTTAGGTTTTTTGAAAATGTTCCCTGGAATGAATCAAGCAATGATGAAACAAGCTATGAAGAAGATGGGAATAAAACAGGAAGAGTTAGATGCTAACGAAGTCATTATAAAGCTTAAGGATAAAAACTTAGTTATAAAAAATCCTTCTGTAACTAAGATTAATATGCAGGGCCAGGAATCTTTCCAAATAACAGGAGATGTTGAAGAAAAAGAGAGTGTTAATGAAGAAGACATAAAGACAGTTATTGAACAAACAAGATGTAATAGAAAAGAAGCTATTGATGCCTTAAAAAAATATGATGACATTGCTGAAGCTATAATTTCTCTAAGCTTTGCACATAAATAAGTAATCACAGATTATTAAATGTGCTTACTGCTTCACGAGGAGCAGTTTTAGGGCTAAAAGCCATAGCCCCGTCAGAAGATACAAGCTCTTCTGACCTATTTAATATATTTATACAAGCATTCCAATCAGCATCAAATGAAGTTCTACAATAAGAACATTGAAAAACACTTTGTTTATTTCTGATTCCAATAGAGCCACATCTATGACACAGTCTAGATGTTCCTCTCTCATCAATCTTAATTACTTTAATACCTTTCATTTGAGCCTTATACATGATCATTTGAGTAAGTCTATAATAAGGCATATTACTTACAATTCTATTAAATCTCTTACCTTTGCTATTATTCCTTATTCCTTTCAAATTTCCAACAACAATACAAGATTCATCTTCAATAGATTTTTTAATAATAGAATTACTAATTTTATGTAAGATCCCATTAATAATATTCTTCTCTTTATTTCCAATTAAGTTAATTTTGTCAATAAGCTTTTTATTTCCAAGTTTTTTACGAAGATAAGCATAATGTCTTCTTATGCCTCTGACTTCTTTTCCAAGAAAAATAGGTTTTTTATCCTTGCTGCTTACAACAGTAGCAATCCTCTTTTCTCCAAAATCAACAGCTAGAATATTTTTATATTTCTTGACAGGAACATCAGGAATTTCAAAAAGAAGTCTAACTTCATAATTTCCTTTATTATTCTGAAGCAAAAAACTATCACAGAGTTTGGAATTTTCTGGAATGGATTGTTTAGTTTTAATTCCAATCCAAATGCCTCCTCTCTTAATTTTGCTCCTAAATCTTAACCAGTAAGGAGCAACGGTATTTTTAGGTTTATTCTCAATTTTAGTAAGTTGAGACCATAATGTAAGAGGATATTCTTTATATCAGTTAAAGCAAGAACACTCAGTTTTTAAAAACTGAGATGAATTGCGTAAACTATTTCTTCTAGAACTAAAATAAAAGTAGCGTAGCATTGACGCTATGCTACTTGAAACTCACGCTTAGCATGAGCTATATTTTCTGAGAATAAAAACTTTGCGTCAGGAGCTAAAAAATGAAAAACGAACTAGTCAGAACAACATCAACAGTTGGAGAAAGCAATCTGCACCTGCAGATTACTCCAGCATACAGAAGAGATATATTTGTTGATAGAGAAGTCTTTGAATTAACAAAGAAATACATACTAGAAAAATCAGAAAGACTAGGTCTTATAATTTCTGCCATGGATTTAGGACCTAATCATGGCCACGTGTTTATTAGCAATTGGAAAAAACACAGCATAGAAAAAATAGCTAAAGAGCTGAAAGGTTATTCATCATATATGATGAGAAAAAATCATATGGATTTGATCAAGAATAAATTATGGGGCAAGAAGTTCTGGAGCGAGGGTTATTTTTATAGAACTGTTGGTGCTGTAACCAAAGATTCTATGCAGTTCTACATCGAACATAGCCAGAAGAAACATTGGAAAGCAGTTGATTATCAATATTACAAGTATGAAAAAGAACAGTTAAGATTGAACAGTTTTACTTAATGACGCTCGGGCACTTTAGTGCCGAGTAGTTCACATTTAATGTTTTTAAATTCCCAATTTTTAGCAGTTTTATAAGAAGAATATATTCCTTCATCAATGCCAAAAATCATCCATTTCTGAAATCCATTATACTCAAAATCAATTATATTTCTCTTAAAATTAGTTAACCCAATAATGCCACCACAAACAGTAATTTTCATACATTATATAAGACTTTTTCATTTATAAAGATGGGGGGGCGGAGTTGTCCAGCTGTCCCATATACTAGAAAATATATGTTAAAATATAAGATACAAAATGGTTTTTGTGTAAAAAGGAGTTTATGTG
>JAZDEO010000029.1:0-4053 GCA_043808705.1 archaeon
ACTTTTTCGATAATTTCATATCCCTCCATTTTCATTTGAATTGTCTTTTTCATTGTAGCTACAATGTAGCTACACATATTAATATAGATTTCGCTATTAGAGAATATAGATCAAAAATGCTTCAGAAAGCTAAGTAATTACGATTAAGTAATTTTTTGTTATTTGTAAAATTTAAGACTCTTCAACCTGTTATTAGATGTTTCAAGTATAGCAAATTTTCCTTCAAATGCTGGACCTGGATTTATTAATGTTGTTTTTCCTATTTTAATTTTATTTTGATATTCATGCATATGACCACAGATAGTTATTAGAGGTTGATATTTTTTTATATATCTAAGATAATATTCATCTCCTATGTGTTTATTATTTAAGGGGCTTTTCTTGTTCTTTACTATGTCTAAATAACCTCTGGGAGGATCATGAATCAAAAAAATAGAATTATTAAAATCTTTAACCTTAGAAAATAATTTTTTTAACCTATTATTCCATTGCTGATTTCTTTTTTCAATGCCCCTTTCAGTATATTTTAAGAAAGTGTATTTTTCTAGGCCTTTTTCTGTTGGAAATCTATAACCTGAATGTATGATAAGAGAATTATTCTTTAATTTTATTATTTTTGAGCCTATCAATTTTATTTGTTTATATTTTTTAATCTGGTTACTTAAAGATTTTTTTGTTAAGTTTGATTCCTTTTTATTTCTTCTAGTGTGTTCTAAGTCAAAATTGCCTCTTATTAAAAATGTTTTTCTATTTAAACTGCTTAAAAATTTTAAAACTTTGATTAAACTTTTACTAACTTGTTTATTTGCTTCATCTATCTTTTTTTTACCAATAAGGTACTCTAAAGGAATTTTATCAAGTTTCTTCCAATATTTGAAGATGTATTTTCTTAATCCTCCGTCAGAAGACAAGTCACCTGTACACAAAACATAATCAAAATCTAGGTCTTTTATTTTATTTAATTTGGGATATATTTTCCCATGAAAATCACCTATTAACAAAAATTTCATTTTAAACAGTAAGGTTTTGAATTTCTATTTTTGTGATAATGTATACAGTCACAACATCTTCCATGATTTTCGCAATCTATTTCTGGGCAGGGACATTTATGTTTATTACTACAGTTAATAGACTTATTATGGTTCATTTTATAAGTTTTATTTTAACTCCTTCCTTTGTATCATCTAATATGTAACCTTTTTTTCTTATAATCTCTCTTAGTTCATCTGATTTTTTCCAGTCTTTGTTTTTTCTTGATAATTCTCTTTCATTAACAAGTTCTTGTATTTCTTTTGGGATTTTTATTTCTTCAAAATAGAATATATTAAAGATATCATCAATTTCTTTTAAAAGATTGTAACAGTTTTGTCCTGGTGTTTTTTTATTTGTTTCTCTTATAAATTTAAATAATATGGCTAGTGCTTTTGGCGTATCAAAATCATCATCTAATGCTTTAAGAAATAATTCTTTTGTTTTGTTTACTAATTTATTATCTATGTCTCCTTTTCTATTTTTAGAATTTAAAAGGAATTCATTTATTCTATTTAAGGTGTTTTCAGTTTGTTTTAATGTATCATCTGAAAAGTCTATTTGATTTCTATAATGAACTGAAAAGAAGAAAAACCTTAGTGTTTTGTAATCATACTGTTTAAGAGTCTCTCTTATAGTTATAAAGTTTTTAAGAGACTTTGACATCTTAGAACCTTTAACATTTAGGAAACCTGTATGAAGCCAGTATCTAACTAAAGGAACTTTATTAGAAATAGACTCCATTTGGGCTATTTCTGCTTCATGATGCGGGAAAATTAGGTCTTTAGCACCACCATGAATATCATATTGTGGTCCAAAAAACTTTTCTGTTATTGCTGTATCCTCAATATGCCAGCCAGGTCTTCCATCTCCTAATTCAGATTTCCAAAAAGGTTCGTCTTTTTTAGAGAACTTCCATAAACAAAAGTCTCCTTTATTTCTTTTGTTAAGATTGTCATCTATTTTGCTTACAGAATCTTCAGATTCTATATATTTTCTTCTTGATAGTTTTCCATAATTTTTGAATTTGGATAAATCAAAGTAATAACCATCTTCTAATTTGTATGCGCATCCTTTTTTTATTAATCTTTTAACTTGGTTTACAATTTCTTTTATATGGTCTGTAGCTTTAGCATATTTAGTTATAGAATTCACATGTAAGTTCTGCATATCCTCATAAAATATATTTTGAAATTTTTCTGATAGCTCTTTCCATGGTTTATTTTCCTCTTTAGCTCTTTGTATTATTTTATCATCTATATCTGTTACATTTTGTAAATAAAAAACATTAAACTTTTTGGATCTTAAATATTGGGTAATAAAATCGAATTGTATGTATGTTTTAGCGTGCCCTATATGTGGATAATCGTAAGGTGTAATACCACAAACGAATAAACTTATTTTTCCTTCTTTAATTGGCTTAAATACTTCTTTTTTTCTTTTTAGAGTATTATATAATCTTAACATATCTGTTTAAAGAAAAAAGAGATTTATTAATGTTATTATTTAAGAAACAACTACTGTAACTTCTATTTCTGGATCAAATATTGTGTCACCTGGTAGATTATTTACTATAAACTTACAGGATTTTGTGCCTAATGATCCTTTACTGGCTTTTACAAATACATTAATTCTATCATATGCACCAGGTATTAATCTTCTTATATCTGTGTCAGTAGTACCGTCTGTAAATTCACAACTTACCCCTTGACCTGTTGATTCTAAGGATCCTGTTAGATCTTCATAAGTTACCCCTTCATCAAGATTTGTAACTTGAATAACAAAACCAGAGGTTTGCCCTCCTTTCAATCTTACTGTTTCTGGTGATACTGTTAAAAAATTATTTGCATCTCCGCCTAAAGTATCTAGTTCTTTATTTGCATTACCAAAAACCTTTTCACTAAGGTCTGTTGTACTTGTGAATATACCTCTTACAAACATTAAACCTAGAGATAGAATAACAACACCTATAACAATTATAATGATAGTATTCATAGAAAGTTCTAATGCACCCTTTTTTGATTTCATCACTTTTTTAGATATTTTAGTTATTAATAAAGTTTTCTAAAAAGAGTTGGGAAGAGAGGGATTTGAACCCTCGACCGCATGGTCTTCAGCCATGTGCTCTCCCAGTCTGAGCTACCTTCCCATACACGTCCCCGGTCGGGCTCGAACCGACGACCGCACGATTAACAGTCGTGTGCTCTACCATTGCCCCTTTCTTTAAATCATCTTAAAGGAAAGTCTGAGCTACAGGGACTTAAATAAAGAGCATGAGAAATTCTTTAAAAATGTTTCTATAGGACACCTAAAAGTTTGTAGTCTATAAAGTCAACTGCTTCACTTAAGAATTGATTGTCTCCTGTTATCATAATGCAGTTTTCATATAAATAAACTCTATTTTCTTCTGCTTTTTTAAAATAAAATGAATAATCATTACAATCCTTAATTGGAATATCTGGACAGTTTTCTTCTGAGTCACATGCTAGCACCATTTGTAGACCAAATTGCGTGAATGAATAAGATAATTTTTGCATAGCATATTCTAAAGGAGTATCTTTTTCAGATGCATTAAACAAGACGTAATATTTTGGAGAAGTAATAGTAATTGATGGGATTGTTACATTTTCCAGTTCAGTAGGTAAATGATCAAAATAATATTGTTTTCCATCTTTATCTAGAATATATTTTTCATTCATTCTTACAAATTGAAAACCATTATAACTTAATTCATTATTAGTTGTTGTTGAATCTTCATCTTGTCCAATTATAAAACCAAGTACACTCAATACCATTATAGTTATTATAAACAATGATACTAATACTTTCTTGTTTACCATAAATTTAGAAGAATACTTTATAATTAAAAAGGTTTCTATTAATCAGGGGTTGGTGCGAAATAGCTTAATAATACTTAAAGCAGTTGCTCTTAAGTATGATCTTAAATTATGCTTCACTCCAAGCAACCCCAAATAAATATTTCTATGTTTATTTTTCCTGCATCTTATTTTCATATCCGTCTCT
>JAZDEO010000030.1:0-3046 GCA_043808705.1 archaeon
TTCCCTGTGCTCCCACAATTCCTCAATCAAAGAAGGCAAAATACCAACATCTTTTTTAAAACAAGTTCCATTTGGAACTTTAACAGTATTTTTACTGGAACATTCCTCATCCAAGCCCATTGGATCAATATTAAATGTGCGAATAATTGAAGGATAAAGGCTTTTAAAATCTAAAACAATTAAAAAATCATAAATTCCAGGTTCTGACTCGCGAACATAACCACCAGTAGTATCCTCAGTTCTCTCAATTGCAAAATCAGATGTAGGAACAACTAGTTTTCTTTTTTTAGTCTCTTTAATATACAATGAATCAAAGCTTGCAATCGAGGCATTAACCCTGTCAGGAGGCATTCCAGTTAACATACTCCTTTGCACTGTTAAATCAAGAACACCTGTTTTTTCAATAATTTTAATTACAAGCTCAGAATCCTTTAGATTATAATCAACTAATTTCTGCTGATTATTATCATACATATCCTGTATCTCACTTCCTTTATTCCCAAACTGAACAGCTTTACCTTCACCAAGAACTTGAAAAGCAACTGTATCTAATTTGTAATCATTTACCTTGATAAAAGAGCCTTTAAGCAAATTCAATCCATCAAGAACAACTCTGCCATGAACATCTGCTTTTGAATCGCGAAAAAAATCCTCCTCAATTGATAGCTTTACTTTTGAGCCATCCCTGCTTATTGCAAAGGGAACATCTTTTTTCCTGCATCTTTCCTGAATTACCTTTAAATCAAAATCAATAACATTCCATCCAGTTATAACATCAGGATCTAGCTTATTCACCTCTGAAACAAAAGCTGTTAGCATTGATTCCTCATCATCAAATGATTCAGAATTCTTAAGCTTCTTATCACTAACAATTAAAACCTTCTTATAACTATCACAAACCAAAGAAATGCAAAAAATCTTTTTAGCATCAATATCAGTTTCAATATCAAGCACAAGAACCTTTAACTTAGGCTTATACGAACAGCTTTTTATCTCAGGTTCTTCATAAACCCTGTCAATATTATTCTCTTTAATAAACGAACCTTCAATATCAACACAGCCATTTATGTTATTGTCAATCATGAACCTGTAAGGGAATTTTATATCAGCTTCATAGCATTTAATCTTCAAGTCAGAAAAAGCCTTTCTTATTCTTGGAACATCAGCAGGAACATTTCCAATTATCTTAATTACCTCATCTCCTTGTTTAGTTTTAAAGCCATTCTCCTCAGTTTCAAATTCAATCTCGCTGGAAAAGCCGTGCTTTTCGGCGCCCCGAAAATTCTCTGAATTTTCCAGGGCACGTTCACCTTTCTTCAAATCCTCTTTTCTTATGTAAAAATAAGGCCTGAAATAATTAACAGTGCAGAAACTCTCGCCATTTTCCAACCTACCATAGAGCAAAACATAAGCCCTTTCATCAATTACCTTGTATGTTGGATATACAATAAACCCTTTCATATTTTCTATATGGGTTTAAGATTTATATGGTTATCTGTTTAATCCGGAAATATCACGGTTTTTTCTAACAAACCAATATAAACTTTAATTGTTATAATCATCTTATGAAAAAGTATTTCATAGACACATGTATCTGGAGGGATTTCTATGAGAATAGGTTTAGCAAAGCAGGTAATCCTCTAGGTAAGTATGCAACAGATTTCTTTCTTAAAACAATAAAGAACAAGGATAAAATCTTATTTTCAGATACATTAATAATAGAATTAGGCTCTTTTTATAATAAATATGAAATTTATAATATGTTAAATTTTTTATTTGCAATAGAACTTCTTGTTAAAGTTGAAATTACAGAATTGGAATTTATAGAATCAAAAAACTTATGCAAACAAAGAAACATACCTCTAGGAGACTGTATTACTGCTGTTCAGGCGAGAAACCATAATGCAACTGTAATAACACAAGATAATCACTTCTTTAATGATTTAAAAGATATAGCCTTGGTAGAAAAACCTTAAAGGTTAAACTTTTTATTATATTCTTTCATCAATTCTTCAGAAACCTTCCATTTAATATCTCTTAATTGTTTGTCACTTGTCTTCACCTTGGCTTTCCCCCTCAACTTCAAGAATTCCTTTGCATAATATTCCCTTTCAAGATTTTCAACCTTATCACGCATTGCCTCTCTTATGAATTCAGTTTTGGTAGTATAATTATTCTTCTTCATGATTCTTTCAATCTCTCTCGCAAATCCATTCTCAAGTTTTAAGCTGATTGTTTCCATATTACCAAGTAATACTAAGTAATATATAAATCTTTCTAGATAAAAACCGAAAATATTAGAGATAAGCCTTCGAAGGGACTCGAACCCTTAGCCTCAGCTTTATAGATGCTTGTTTATTTTATCTAAATGCCTTTTATTAGCAAATCCTATCTCTTTCATAAATTTTTTAATATTCTCTTCGCCGTTTATCTGAATCATTTGAGTATTTCCTTTTTTATGAATAGAATGATTAATAAAGTAATCTGTTAAAATCTTGGTTAATTGTCTTATTAATGCATCGCTACTTGAAGTGTAATTTATTCGGATATATGGTTTTTTATAACTAGATCTTTTATCGATTCCAACTCCCCCGTCTGTATCGAACATACCTCTTAAGCTAGCATTTAAAAAACTCTTTTCAGAACTTAAAATTTCTTGAGGTATTTGTACCGTATAACATTTAACACCTCTTTGCATTTTAAACCTTTTAGTGAGAAGCTCATAAATTCTTTTTGAATATAAATTAAAGTTTATTCCATTATTATTTTTTCTTTCGTAGATATAAGGTTCAATCCCAAATAAATCTTTACAAATAGGTTTTAAAATATTGTAATAATAATCAGAATCTAGCCCTTTATCTCCAGAAATTTGACTATGGTAAGTTTTAGCATTATAAACATTTGTAAATCCGTCACCAATAAATGCTCCAATAAATAAACACAAATCTTTAGAAAGGGGCATGTTTATATCAAAATTATATTTTACACAGTCTTTTCTTATTTTATTTGCTTTTTTCCTTATATTATCAAAATGTTCTTTATGTAA
>JAZDEO010000031.1:0-19475 GCA_043808705.1 archaeon
AGTATGAGCACAGCTACATATCCCACATATCCTAGAAACTATCTCTTGAACATCATTACAATTTCTTCCTTTAAGTAATTCCTCAAATAATCTTGCTCCCTCTATAACATTTAGTTCACATTTTACAACTTTTCCATTGTCTATCTTCAAAGTGAGGTTAGCATGTCCCTCTACCTTTGCCAAATGGTCTAACTTGATCAATTTTCCCATCTTCAATAAATTCTATTCCGGAAAATACCTCCATTCTTTTTCTGATTTCATCTAAACTATAACCTTTTTCTTCTAGTAGTTTAATAAATCTCTCCATATTAGCATCATCAATCTTTCCTCTACATCCATAACATCCTATCTTATTGCTAGGACAAATAGCATCACATCCCCCTCTTGTTATTGGCCCTAAACATGCTTCATTAATCTCAAGCAAACATAAATTCTCTCTAAGTTTACATTCCATACAAACAGGTTTATTATAAAGTAAAGGTTTTCTTCCTAATAATATCTGCTTAATAAATTCACTAATCTCCCTTTTATTAGGAGGGCATTCAGGTATATAATAATCAACCTTAACATATTTGTCAATAGGCTCTGGTTTTGTTTCAGATATATGATTAACTTTAGGATAAATAATATTCTTTAATCTGTCTTGATCCATAAAATTTCTTAATGTTGGAACCCCTCCCAAGCAAGAGCAAGTTCCAAGAGCAACCAAAATCTTAGTTCTATCTCTTAAATTCTTAAGAGTTTCAATATCCTCGCTATAAGTTACAGTACCCTCCAAAAGTACAATATCAAAATCTCCCTTATATTTTTCTTCCTTAACCAAAGGATAAGACTTAATCTCAAACAAATCAACAAGTTCTAAAAAAACATCCTCATATAATACAGAAAGTAAGCAACCAGCACAACCAGTTATTCCAAATATCCCTATTTTTAATTTTTCTTTCATTTTATTTTTATATTATCTATTTTTATATTCTCTTTATCAGATTATATTTTATTATGCTTCCTCATCCTTTAATTCATCATATCTAAACACAGGACCATCTTCACAAACATATCTTCCTTTAATCATGCAATGCCCGCATTTCTTAACACCACATTTCATATGCCTCTCCATACTTATAAAGATTTGATCATCATTAAACCCCATCTTCTTTAAAGATTCAATAGAAAATTTAATCATTAAAGGTGGCCCACACATCAGAACCATTTTTTCATTATTATTTAATCCGGACTTCTCCAATAAGTTAGGAATTAATCCAGTACTATATTTCCATTCTCTATCTGTTTTATCAACACTTAAGATTACATTATAATCTTTAATCCAAGATTCAATATCTTCTCTAAATAATATATCATTAGATGTCCTAAATCCCAAAAACAAGAATATTTCTTTAAATTTTTTCCTATTATTCTTAATATACTCCATCAAAGCCTTTAATGGAGCAATTCCACAACCACCACCTATAGAGATTATATTGTTATTTTCCATATAATGCAGAGGATATCCCTTACCATAAGGTCCTCTAATGAACATAAAATCTCCTTCCCTAATTTCATAAAGCTTAGATGTTACATTTCCAACATTTCTTATAAGAAAATCAATATGCTCTTTACTATAAGATGCATTAGAAATAGGGCATTCTCCAACATTAGGAACATATATCTGTAAAAACTGCCCTGGTTTAGGATTTAATTTAGATTTAACTCTTATAAAGATAACATCCTCTTTCAATTTTCTTACACTCAAAACCTTACATTTTTTTGGCATGTATATCATTTTAATTCATAACCCTATACTTATTTTAAACTATTAACAGCTTTAACAAAATCTATTCTTGTAGGACATCCCCTTGTGCATCTTCCACAGCCAGTACACATATATTCATTAAACTCATCTCTAAAATACTGTAATTTATGATAAACAAAATGTCTATATCTGCTTTTTCTAGATTCTCTGCTAAAAAAGTTCTCACTAATTTTTGTAAAATCCTTCATCTGACAAGAATCATTAATCCTTATCCTATTTCCATCCTTTAGATTTATATTAATGTCTTCAATAACATCAAAACAACAACAACTAGGGCATAAATTTGTACAAGCCCCGCAACTTAAACAATCCTCAACTATTTTATTCCAGACATTATCATTAAAATATTTCCATAAATCTTTCTTGTCAAGATTCCTTTCATTTTCAATCTCTCTTTTTAAAAATTTAATATCCTTAAGTTTTAACACTAATTTTTTTCCAGTATCAGTTCCAACATCAATCAAAAACTTGTCTCCATCATCATAAAAGAATAAATCATAATAATCTTTAAGCTCCATAGAATTACAAAAACAATATTCATCTGGATTATCACAATGAAACCCTATTAAAATAGTATTTTCTCTTTTATCTTTATAAAATAAATCACCTGTATAAAGTCTATCTATTTTTAATAAGGCATTTAAATCACATTTTCTTGCTCCAAACAATATTCTTGGCTTTATCTTATATCTAGGAACTTTAACTTCATTGCTTTTAAAATCCAATATTTTTTCCTTATTAGGTAAAAAAAATCTTTTAGGAGAAAAAAAAGGAATTTTATCCAAATAAATTTCATCAGCACTTTTAATAATCTCAAATTTAACAACATCACTATTAACAGGAGCAATTACCTCATAATTACTAATCAATCTATTAATAAATCCATTAAAATCCTCTTTTTTCAAAAACTTTTGCATATTGTTTTAAAGAATCATTTCTTTTTAATGTTTTTAAATCTTTTTGGAGTGGTGAAGTTAAGTTTATATACAATAAAAAAAGCTTAGTTGTAAGGGGTGATGATAATGAATATAGCAATTAATGGTTTTGGAAGAATAGGAAGAAATACCTTTAGAGTTTTATTAAATAATAATTTATACCCTATAGCAATCAATGATGTGGGTGATATTAAAACATTAATTTATTTATTGAAGTATGATTCTGTTTATGGCATTTTAAAAAAAGATATTAATTCATATGAAAACAAGATAGTTATAGATGGCCATGAAATAATCACATTTAGTGAAAAAGATCCTGAAAAATTGCCTTGGCATTCCCTAAACATAGATGTTGTTATAGAATCAACAGGATTATTTACAAAAAGAGATGATGCTGAAAAACATCTAAAGGCAGGAGCTAAAAAAGTAATAATAACAGCACCAGCAAAAAATCCAGACTTTACAATAGTTAAAGGCGTTAATGAACATCTTTATGATAAAGAAAAACATAACATAATATCAAATGGTTCCTGTACAACAAATTGTTTAGCTCCAATTGTTAAGGTATTAAATGATAACTTTAAGGTTAAAAAAGGATTTATGACAACAGTTCATGCATACACATCAGATCAAAGATTAGTAGATTCTCCTCATAAAGATTTAAGAAGAGGTAGAGCAGCTTCTTTTAACATTGTTCCAACAACATCAGGAGCAACAACATCTGTAACAGAGGTTATTCCAGAACTAAAAGGAAAATTAAATGGAATTGCTTTAAGAGCTCCAGTCATATGTGGTTCTATTGTTGATTTTGTTGCAGAAGTTGAAAAAGAAACCAGTGTTGAAGAAATAAACAATTTATTTAGAAGCGTTTCTAATTATCATTTAAAAAATGTTTTGCAGTATACAGAAGAGGAAATAGTTTCCTCAGACATTATAGGAAATGAACACTCATGTATATTTGATGGAAAGTGTACAATGGTCATAGACAATAAACTTGTAAAGGTTCTAGCATGGTATGATAATGAATATGGTTACAGTTGTAGACTGGTTGATGTCATTAAACTTTTACTTTAAATTTTTAAAATATTTATTTTCCAATCTTATCAATTTTATTAAAAAATTCTTCAATCTTCTTCTTTGTAAATATTACAAATATATTCATACACAAATTAATAAGAACAATAAAATTAATCCTTATACAATAATTAATATCCCGGATATGGCCAAATAAAATCTTAAGTCCATCAACAATAACAAATCCTGTAATCCCAGAACTTTTTATGTCAAATTTAGATGGGTCTGGAGGTATGTTGTACAGAAAATGTGATATTTGTGGTTATCCAAAGTTAACTACTTTAGAGAGACTCCATAAAGTATTTAAAATAAAATAGAAGATTGAATATAAAGGAGGTTAACTATGTTTTTTTTTAAAAAGAAGAACAAAAGTAGTATTCCAAAGGAATTACCATCATTTGCTATTGATTTATTAGAAGAAAAAGAAAACAAGGAAAATGTAAAAAAAGAAACTCTAAATACACCAGTAAACAGTAATGTTATATCAACAAACAAAACATATTTCTCAGATTTATTAAAGACAATCGCAAAAGAAACAGAACTTCTAGAAACCGATGAAGAGTATTACAAAAAAAGAATAAGCTTGTATGGTGAAGACATACTAACAAAAGACCTTATCGTTAATATGAAAGAAAACTGGAAAAA
Source organism: archaeon (assembly GCA_043808705.1). Lineage (GTDB taxonomy): Archaea > Nanobdellota > Nanobdellia > SCGC-AAA011-G17 > GW2011-AR20 > JAZDEO01. The sequence continues at coordinate 4,465 of JAZDEO010000031.1, forward strand.
ACAAAGATCAAATATAATTTTTACATATGAAGAAAAAAAATTAAAAGACGACATTCTCAGTAAAATAACAAAATTGCAATCAATGGAAGAAGAATGGCAAACTTATCACTTGAGATTAATAGAAAAAGAAGAAAACATTAAAAAAGACGAAGAAGAACTTAAAACAGTCTTAAGAAAATTCAGAGACCTTTGTTCAAGACATATAGATGAAAAAAACAAAAGTAAAATGTATGAAAACATCAAACCAGAACATTACTTTTATCTTAATAATGGAAATATAATAAAGAACTTATTTGAATTAAACAACACCTTAAAAACAGTAGATGAAGAAACATTCAAGCATCATGTTACAGAAAATAGAAATGATTTCAGCATATGGGTAAGAGATGTTCTAAAAGATGATAGATTAGCTAACTCAATCTCAAAAGCAACAACTAGAGAAGATATGATAAGAATATTAAGCCAGTTATATTAAAAACCCCAAATAAATACAAAGACTTATTTAACAAAGGCAAAAGAGAAGATTAAAGACACAAATCAAAAAAAGAAAGATTCTTCTGATATGGTCAAATTTAAGACCAATATTAAGTTTAGGAATTCACTAGAAAAACTACGCTTAGTTTATCTGATATACCTTATTAAAAGATTCATAATAACAAAGAAAGCAGAGACAAAGAGATAGTTTTAAAAGTAATAAAGTTTATTTCTAAGATATTTAATATAACTATAAATTTTATAAGCAAATAATAAACAAAATTACTTGATTTGTTAAAATGGTGAATAAAAAATTAAATGAGAAATTAAAGACAATTAAAGATAACGTAAAGAAGAAGATGGAAGATAGAAAAAAGGAAGAGGAAGCTCAAAAGAAAGCAGAAGAGAAGAAGCAGGAAGAAGCTAAGAAAGAAGAAAGAAACAAAAAAGATGATAACAAAGAATCAAAAGAGCTTAGTAAAGAACAAAGTAAAGAGTCAAAAGAAGAGAAAGAAGGTTCTGATGAAGCTAAAAAAAGCAATGAAGGCCCAAAAGAGACCTTATCAAAGGTCTTAAAAGATAATTCTGAGCCAGAGGGGTCTAAACCAGAAGAAGAATCAGAAGTAGAAATGGCTAAAAAGATAATACAAAAAATACAAGATGATCATATAAAAAAGCAGGAGGAAAAGAAAAAGGGGGTTTAAAAACAAATAGATAATAAATAAGCTAAAAAATAGACAAAATAAATATAAAAACCAATTAATTTAAATAGAGGTATAGACATCAGTAATATATATCAATTTATAAAAGAGAAGGTGGTTATCACTTGAAAGTGCTTATGTTCGGCTGGGAATTTCCACCATTTAATGAGGGTGGACTAGGAACAGCATGTTATGATCTAACAAAGGGGTTAGCTAAAAAAGGTGTTAATATCACATTTGTAATGCCATATGCATCTGAAAATAGCAGGGCTAATTTTGTTAAGCTTATAGGAGCAAATAACATAATAAAGAATCTTAAAATAAAAAAAATAAATTCTTTATTAACACCATATCAAACATCAGATTCTTATGACAATAAGTATGAAAGAATAAATTCAAGAGGCTTAGGCAAGATTTATGGAAAAAATATTTATGAAGAAGTCCTAAGATTTTCATATGCAGCCAAAAAAGTAGCAAAAGAAGAAGCAGACTGCGACATTATACATGCCCATGATTGGATGACTTATGAAGCAGGGTATTTTGCAAAAGAACAAATAAAAAAACCTTTAGTAATTCATATTCATGCAACAGAATATGATAGAACAGGAGGCAATCCAAATAAGTTTATAGCAGGCAGAGAAGAATGGGGCTTAAGAGTAGCAGATAAGATAATTGCAAACAGTAATTACACAAAACAAAACGTAATAAGATGTTATAATATAAATCCAGATAAGATAGATGTTATTCATTGGGGGATTGATCCAGAAAATCCAGATTATAATTTGAATGAACGTTCCCCTTTTAATGATGAAAAGATAGTTCTCTTTTTAGGAAGAGTAACCTTACAAAAAGGCCCAGATTATTTTGTAGAAGTAGCAAATAAAGTTCTTCATTTTAACAAAAAGGTTAAATTTGTTGTTGTTGGGGATGGTGATATGCTCCCAAGAATGATTAACAGAGTTAATGAATTAGGGATAGCCAACAAATTTATATTTACAGGCTCTTTAAGAGGATCAGAAGTTCATAAAGCATTTCAAATGGCTGATTTATATGTAATGCCCTCAACATCAGAACCTTTTGGGTTAACAGCTCTTGAATCATTAAAAAACAATACCCCTATAATGATATCAAAACAGTCTGGTGTTTCAGAGGTAGTTACAAATGCATTAAAGGTTGATTTTTGGGATATAGATGAGATGACAAATAAAATTGTAAACTGTTTAGAACATAGTTCATTAATAGATGAATTAAGAATCAATGGTAGTAGAGAAGCATGTAAATTTAATCTAGAAACTCCTGCAGAGAAATGCATCTGTACATACAATCAAGTTTTAAGAGGTTGTAGATAATGGTATCAGTATGTTTTTATTTTCAAGTACACCAACCATATAGATTAAGAAGATACAGTATATTTGATATTGGAAAGAATCATAATTATTTTGATGATCACAAAAATAAGGCAGTAATGGAAAAGGTTTCTAAAAAGTGTTATCTTCCTACAAATAGCTTAATACTAGAATTAATAAAAAATACAAAAGGTAAATTTAAAGTAAGCTATAGTATTACAGGAACAGCATTAGAACAATTCCAGAAATACTCTCCAGAGGTTCTTGAAAGTTTTAAAGAATTAAGTAAAACTGGTTGTGTTGAATTTTTAAATGAAACCTATTATCACTCATTATCATATCTTTACTCAAAAGAAGAGTTTGTTAAACAACTTAGAATGCATAAAAATAAAATAAAAACCCTTTTTAATCAAAACCCTAAAATATTTAGAAACACAGAACTTGTATATAATAATGAATTAGCAAAATTCATAAGTGAGCTTGGATATAAAGGCGTGTTAACAGAGGGAGCAGATCATATATTACAGTGGAGATCTCCAAACTTTGTTTATAGTCCTTTAAACTGTGAAAATACTAAACTTCTTGTTAAGAATTATAGATTAAGCGATGACATTGCATTTAGATTTTCAGAAAAAAGCTGGAAAGAATGGCCTTTAACATCAGAAAAATTTGCTCAATGGGTTAATGCAGTCAATGGCCTAGGAGAAACTATAAACTTGTTTTTAGATTATGAAACCTTTGGTGAACATCAATGGGAAGATACGGGGATATTTGATTTTATGAGACAACTTCCTTTCGAGATATTAAAGCATCCAGACAATAATTTTAAAACAGTCTCTGAAGTTATAAAAGAATATCCATCAAGAGCTAAATTAGATGTTCATAATTTCATATCCTGGGCTGATATTGAAAGAGATTTATCAGCATGGCTTGGTAACAGAATGCAACATAGCGCAATTATGGAACTTTATAAATTAGAACAAGATATCCTAGAGAGTAAAGATGAAGCATTAATTGAAGACTGGAGAAAATTACAGACTAGTGATCATTTCTATTATATGTGCACAAAGTGGTTTGCTGATGGAGATGTCCATAAATACTTTAATCCCTATGACAGCCCATATGATGCCTTTATCACATTTATGAATATTTTAAATGATATAAAATTGAGAATTAAAGAAAAAAAGGAGGTAAAAAATGAGCCTGAACAACTGCAATTACAATTGTGTGAAGCAATTAGGTAAAAAACTAGCTCTTATAGCTAAAGTAGATGGATACATAAAAGATGCAGAAGAATGCAATCACCCCTGGTGTGCTGATATGTGGAGAAAGATAAAAGAAGATGAAGAAAGACATGTAGAAATGTTAAGACAAGCAATAGTGGGATTATCAAAAGAAGATAAATTTAATTAAATTGAAAAAGGAGGTAAAATGGCAAGATTAACAAAAGAAGAGGCAACTAGAATATTATCTAATGTATCAGAAGAAAACAAGTTTTGGTGCAATGATGGATCTGCTCTTAGTAACTTACAAGAACTAGAAGCTGCATTAAAAAATATGAATAATGAAACCTTTGGTTATCATGTAAATAACGAAAAAAATGACTTTGGTAATTGGATAAGAGATATTCTAAAAGACGATTATTTAGCTGATGAAATAACAAAGACAAAGAACAAGAATGTTGCATTAAAGAAATTAAAAAACAGATTAAAGACCCTTAACAGATTTAAGAAGTAGAGCATGCCTAAAACCTTAGTTTTAGGAAATGGAAACATACTGGTATGTATGGATAAGTTTGCTCAGATAAGAGACTTCTATTATCCCTATGTAGGACAAGAAAATCATGTATGCGGGCATAGACATAAGATGGGTGTCTGGACAGAAAACAAATTTAGTTGGCTTTTTAAAAATGAATGGCAGATATCCATGCATTACAAAAAAGAAACTTTAGTCAGTGAAATAAAAGCATTAAACAAAGATCTAAAAATAGAACTTCTTATGAATGATACAGTATGTTACGAAGAAAATATATACTTAAGAAAAATAGTAGTAAAAAATCTAGAAAACAAAAAAAGAAATATTAGGGTCTTTTTTAATCAACATTTTAACATTTCAGAAGACAATATAGGTGACACAGTTTATTTTGACCCTACAGACAAAGCAAAGAATTCAATAATCTACTATAAAGGAAAGAGATATTTTTTAATAAATGGAGTACATAATGGCCGAGGTTTTGATGATTATGCAACAGGAAACGCAGATATCAATGATCTAGAAGGAACGTATATAGATGCAGAAGATGGTATGTTAAGTAAAAATTCAATAGAACATGGTTCTGTTGATTCAACAATTGGTTTTCATTTAGATGTAGAAGCTAATAGTGAAGAGATAATTTACTATTGGATTGCTGTTGGTGAAAAGTTTAAAGAAGTCTGTTTGTTAAATGAAATTGTTTTAAAGAATAGTTCCGAAAGTTTAATTAAAGAAACAGAATATTACTGGACAAAGTGGGTTAATAAAAAGAAATTAAATTTTTATAACTTAAATGAAGAAATAATAAAACTATTTAAAAGATCCTTATTAATTATAAAGACACAAACAGATAATGACGGTGCAATAATAGCAGCAAACGATTCAGACACATTACAGTTTAAAAAAGACACATATAGTTATATGTGGCCTCGTGACGGTGCTCTAGTTGCTAGAGCCTTAGATAGGGCAGGTTACAAAGAAATAACACAAAACTTCTTCGAATTTTGTAACTCAATATTAACTGACGAAGGCTATTTATTTCCAAAATATAGACCAGATAAATCCTTAGGAAGTTCATGGCATCCCTGGTTGAAAAACAATAAAATACAATTGCCTATTCAAGAAGATCAAATTGGCCTTGTTCTTGATTCTGTATGGAAACACTACATGCAGAATAAAGATAAAGACTTCATGAATAGAATATATCCCACTCTTGTAAAAAGGGCTGCTGATTTTATGGTAGAATTTAGAGACAAAGAAACAAAATTACCGAATGAGAGTTATGATTTATGGGAAGAAAAACTAGGAATTCATACATATACTTGTTGTGCTGTTTATGCAGGTCTAAAAGCAGCTTATACTTTGTCATTAGAATTTGGAAGCAAGATTGATTCAGCAAAATATAAGAGAGCAATGGAAGAAATAAGAGAAGCAATTATAAAATATCTTTATGATAATGAAGAAAAAAGATTCATAAAAAGCATATACAAAAACAAAGATGATTTGTTTGTTAAAGATAAAACAATAGATTCCAGTACTGGTTATGGTGTCTTTGAATACAATATTCTAGATATTAACGATGATAAAATAACAAGTACAATGAAATCAATAATTGAAAAACTATCTTGTAAAACAAGTGTAGGTGGTATATGTAGATATGAAAATGATTATTACCACAAAAAAAGTAACGATGTTCCTGGCAATCCTTGGTTTATAACAACATTATGGTTATCAGAATATTATCTAAAAAAGGCCAAAAATTTAGATGATCTAAAACCCTCTTTAGAAATATTAAATTGGGTAGTAAGAAATGCCCAATCAACAGAAGTATTATCAGAACAAATAGATCCTATAACAGGAAAGCATTTATCAGTAGCCCCCTTAACATGGAGTCATGGCACATTTGTAACAAATGTGATAAAATACATAGGAAAGTATGAACTATTAAGTAAAAATAAATAAAAATATAAAATAAAAGAAAATATAAATTACAAGAAATTAAAGTTATGTTAAATTATGCTAACTCTAATTGCTTTATTCTTCTCTCTATAACCTTAATGTACCTGTTTTTATCTAATATATTTTCTAGTCTATCAGCTAATATTTTATCACCTAAAGCATCCCTAATCCATTTAGCAAAATCATTTTTATGGTTATCAAAATTAACATGGTATTTAAATACCCAATCATCAGATGCCTTTATTGCACTTAAAAGTTCATATACATTTCTTTCAATATTACCATTACACATCCAAAAAGCAAATTCCGGCTTACAATCAGCTAGAACAACTTCTTTTAATAAAATTAAATCTTCACCTTTCATTTTAACCTCAATTTTTATATAATCTGTATGTAAGATATATATAATTTAAATATAAATCATTTGTTTAACGAATAAGTAGTATATCTATCAAGAATTAATGTAAAATTAATGCAAAATAGGAATATTTATATATCTTTCTTACTTTAAAGTGATAAAATGAGATTTGTGATAATATTAATGCTTATGTTTTTAATAGCTTATCCTATGATAAATAGCCAGGAAAATATAAGTCTAGTTAATTCTAATAATTATGTAAAAGAATGCCCTCAATTAGACAATAATTATTTACAGGAAAAGGCTTCTCCAAAAGATCGGATTAAAGAAGATCAAATTTTGGTATATAAAGATGAAGTAATAATAAAAATAAAAGATGTAAGTTGGTCTACATATACAGATACAAATTCTATGGACCCTATAATTGATAAAGGAGCAAATGGTTTAGAAATAAGGCCAGAATCCACAAAAGATATTCAACTAGGAGATATTATAGCTTATCAAAAAGAGGGAAGTAAAGATATAATTGTGCATAGAGTTATAGAAATAAATCAAGATAACTTAGGTTGGTATGTAATAACAAAAGGAGACAATAATCAAGTTCAAGATCCTTATAAGATTAGATTTAATGAAATAAAATATGTCTTAGTAGGAATTATTTATTAAAATTTATCTGTTTATAATTTAAATTTAATAAGTTCTATTAGTATGGTTAATTCAGTAGCCTTTTCACATACATCAGGGTCTGGTGGATTTGGAGGGAGCTTTGGTGGAGGTGGAGGAGGGCCAGGTAATAAAAAATAAATTTAAATATAAGTAATGCATTCTGTTATTATGCAAAAACTAGTCTTATTTGACATTGATAAAACTCTTACTAGGGGTTCTAAACTCCATAAGAAAGCTATTTCTCAAGCTATTGAAGAAGTTTATGGTGTTAAAGGAAGAATAGAAGATATAGAATATCATGGTATGACAGACAAAGGCATTGTATATGAAATATTGAATAGACAAGGTTTTAGTGAAGAAGAAATACAACCAAAGATAGCTTCTTTTATCAAATTAATGACTAAAATCTATATAAAAGATGTGGATAAAGATGAAATAATCTTAATTGATGGAGCAAAAGATATATTAAAAGAGCTTAAGGAGCATGATGTTTTACTAGGCTTAGTTACTGGTAATGCAAAAGAAATAGCTTATGCAAAATTAAAGAAGGTTGGTCTTTCCTCTTACTTTAAATTTGGTGGTTTTGGTGATGATGCATTAGATAGATCAGATTTAATAAAAATAGCATTAAAGAGAGCCTCTGATTTTAACTTTAAATTCAATAATAATGTCTTTTACATTGGTGATGCAGTTAAAGACATAAAATCAGGAAAGATAGCAAATGTTAAAACAATTGGGGTAACAACCGGAGTTTATTCTAAAGAAGAACTAAAAAGAGTTGGTGCTGACTTTGTATTTGAAAGCCTAAAAGACAAAGATAAAATATTAAAAGTTATAATATAATAAAACCCACAGAGTATAATAAATTTATTATGAATAAATTATTAAAATAATTAATAAGATTTGTTTAATTCAATAATTTTAATCCCACTGTTCAATTGTTGATTTTAATTCAAAGTGATTCTTTGAATATTCTTTTAATCCAATTCCTTTTAGTGTAGCGTCTATAGCCTGTCTCGCAGCTCTTGCTCCACCAATAGTTCCTAAATTATTTCCGTGTATACCCCCGCCCATCTGAATTACAATGTCTTTACCCATGTTTTTAATTAAGAAAGGTACATGTAAGGGGTTCAAACCACCAGAACAAACGGCAAGTATTGGACTTATATTCAACCAATTTTGTTTTAATACTAAATTATGTTTTTTGATATAATTTCTTTCTATATTCTCCTTAACATCAATAATCTCTTTAATATTGCCTTCTAATTTTCCAATGCCTGTTCCAACATGTATTTGATCTAACCCAATTAGTCTTGTTAATTTAGCTATAACTAAAAAGTTTATTCCGTGCTTTTTGTTCCTAGTAAAGGACGCCGCCATTGCACGATGAGCATGGATTATCAAATTAAAATTTGTTTTTCTTAATGTCTGTAAGGCTCCAAAACCTTCTGTAATAATGTCTACCATTATATATTTACCACCTTGTTCTTCAACCAATTCTGCTCTTCTTATCATTTCATTGGTTTCAGCAGTAACATTAACTAAGTAAGCTTTCTTTTCTCCAGTTTCCTCTTCAGCTTTGTCAGCCATTTCTAATGTCTTAGAAAGCCTTTCTTCAAATTTATTGAATCCTTGGCTACTGAGATTCTCATCATCCTTCGTAACGTCACAACCACCAATCCAAGCTTCATAAGCAACCTTTGCATGATCCTTAGGATTCAATCCTAATTTTGGCTTGATTATTGTTCCCAATAAAGGTCTATTATATACTTTCATCCTGCTTCTTATCCCCTCAATTCCGAAACGAGGCCCTTTAAATCCTTTTAAAATAGATTTAGGGATACTAATATCCTCTAGTCTTAAATTATTAACGGCCTTCATTCCAAAAACGTTTCCAGCAACACTACTCAAAATATTGGGAACATTTCCCTTTTCAAATAATTCAGAGGGATAAGCAATCTTTACATAATTACCTTTAATAGAAAAGATCTTAGCAGCTAATCTGTTAACATAATCCTTCTTTGTCTTAACATCAACCCATGTTCCAATAGAACTTTCTAAAGCAACAGTTTTAGCAGCCTCTTTAATACTTAAGCCTCTAGCAGGTTCTATCCTAAATAAACAAACAAGATCATCCCTAGGTTTATATCCTAAATCAATAAAATCTATCTTTACCACCTCTTAAATAAATAATAATTCAATTGTTTATAAAATTAACTAAACACAATCAGAATATAAGAATAAGTTAGTCTAAATTATTTCAATTATATATCTATCTTCTTTAATCCTCTAATATCTTTTAATATATAATCAGGTTTTTCTTTCCTTAACATCTCTCTTTTATAAACCCCAGATAAAACAGCAACAGTCTTTACCTTAGCCTTTTTTCCAGCTCTTACATCATAAATACTATCTCCAACAATGCATTCAGCCTTGACATGTAATAATTTTTCTGCCTTAAAAATCTCGTCAGGATAGGGCTTTGAATGTTTTACATCATCATTACCAACAAGAACATCAAATAACCTATAATTTAAACCAGATGCATTTAACAAAGTTTTTATATTACTATGTTTACAATTAGAAACAATTCCTATTTTATATTTTTTCTTTAAGAACTTCAAGACACCTTCAACACCCATTACTTTTCTATTATAAATTCTAGCATATCTAAACAAAATTCTGTCATGATAATCTATAATTCTTCTAATTGTCTTTTTATCAACATTCTTTGCTATTGCCCTAACAACCTCTTCTTTGGGTCTTCCAAAATATATACCCATCTCTTCAGCATTCATCTTCTTAAATCCATATCTCTCCAGAGCTTTATTAAAAGCAATAGCATGACTTGTATTAGATCTTATTAAAGTATTATCCATATCAAAACAGATTAGTTTCATTTTATATTCCTCAAACCTTTCTCAAAAATTTATCATATTTTAAAATACCGTATTCACAAATTATCGCTTTAATATATTTTTTATTTACTAGTTCAAAAGCCGGATTCATTTCATCAATATATTTACTCTTTTCCTTAAAGATTTCTTCCCCTTTTCTTTCTTCTATTTTAATATTTTTATTTGAAGATTTCCAAGATACAGAAGCAACATATAAAGGAACCTTATGTCTATAAGCATCTTCAGCAAATAATCCAGATCCAATCTTATTTAAAACCCCCTTCTTTAAAATAGCGTCTGCCCCTATCAAGATTAAATCTGCTTTTTTTAAAGCAACATGAAATGCATCATCAACAATCATAGTTACTTTTATCTTGTTCTTAGAAAGCTCTTTAGCTGTTTTTCTTCCCTGATATAAAGGCCTTGTTTCTGTGCTAAATACTTGAAATTTCTTCCCTCTCTTTTTAGCCTCTTTTAATATATTCATGACAGTACTAGAATGACAATGCGTGAATATTACAGAATTATTTTTAATAATCTTAACACCATTCTCAATAATTTTTTTTTCCTTTTCTTCCAAAATCCTTAATGTTTCTTTAACCCCTTTTTTTTCAGCATACCTTAAAGAATTTTCTAACAAAGGCTCTGTGCTTCTTAATCTTAATAATCTATTAACTGTATCCTTAGATGGTTTTAAACTATAAGCCTTAAGTCCATATTTAACTATATTTTCAGCACCCTGTATTCTTACAGATTTAATATCTCTTAAGATTTTATTGATTTTATTAAACAACTTATCACCTCTTTAAATAAAAAACTGTTTTTTATATATAAACATTATGGTTTCAAAGATTAAGGTAATACTATTAAAAAGTTCATATTAATCATGTTAAATTGATTATTTTGATAAGATCCTCTTTAAAATCAGATTCTCCTAAAATATTGTTCTTAGTATCCAAAAAAATCCTATCTTCCATATAACCATCAACATCAAAAGGCACAAATCTTTTGAATAATCTTAATAAGAAAATTGGGGTATATATCTTTAAAAATCTTATATGTTTTTTATCCCTTACAAAGTCAGTAAACTCTTTAATAGACATTGTCGTTTTACCCGATACATCAAAAATCATTCTTGATTTCCAGTTGTTTAAACAGCCTAAAGTTATTTTAGCAATATCCTCTCTGTTTACAGGCTTAAATTTTGTTTTTCCATCACTAATTATAGGGCATAATCTTATCATTTTAATTATCCTGTAAAGTTTATAAAAATCATTATTCTTATCTACACTATAAACATAATTGGGCCTTATTATTACATAATCCAAATTACTACTTATCAATATTTCCTCGCATTCTTTCTTAGAACTGCTATAATAACCCTTTTCTTTCAAATGAACATTTTGCGTAGAAAAATAAAGAATCTTATTTATTTTGTTTTGATTCATGATCTGTAAAGTATTCTTTAAACCAATTACATTTTCACTATATCTAGATTTTCTTAAGGTTCTTATAACAGCAGCCAGATATAATATAACATCAAAATTCTTGATATTCTTCATAAGAAAATTTTTATCTAAAACATTACCCCGAATATGATTAATGCCTTCAATTGTTTTATTATTAATTGTTTTATTATTATTACTTCTAGAATTTCTAGATAAAACAGTAACATCATAACCAGATTTAGAAAGTAGTGAAACTATAGACTGCCCTATATATCCTGATCCTCCTATAACCAAAATTCTCTTATTTTCCATTTTAATATTTTAATAAAATAACCTAACCTAAAGTAATATCTCCTATAAGCTTCAGATAACATCTTTTGAAGCTCTTTATTATCAAAGTTTTTATGTTTAAATATCAGATTAAATTGAGTATATCTTTCATAATCATACGTTAATATTTTATCCTGTTTTTTCAAATCTTCAAAGAAGTCTGTTCCAGGATATGGGGTAAAAACAGCAAATCTTGCAAGAAACGTGTTTAATTTAATAGCATAGTCTAATGTAGCCTTAATAGACTCCTTTGTATCGCTTTCATAACCCAATATGTAGAATGCTGAAATTTTAACCCCCATATTTTCACAGTACTTGATTAACAAAGTTTGTTTCTTAAGATCTCCTAATAATCTTTTATTCTTCTTTGTAACCTCTAAGCTTATAGATTCTATACCCACATTTATGTTTCTTAAACCAGATTCATACATTAGTTTTATCTTCTTTTCATCTAATAAATCTAACCTAGTCTCTATACCCCAATGAACATTAAGTTTGCTTTTCTTTAGTTCATTACAAAACTCTTCAATATAACCCTTCTTAATTCCAAATGTTGGATCTCTAAACTGAAAGCCCTTAATATTATAATTATGGTTTAAATAAATCATATCTTCTACTAATTTTTTTGGTGACCTTATGTTAACTTCCGAACCTTGAAATTTTCCATAAACACAATAATATGAACAATTGTAAGGACAACCCCGACTACTCTTTAAAGTAAAGAATGGTTTTTTTGTGATAGCAGGATAATAACTATATTTTTTAATAGGAAAACCCTTAAGATAAAGTTGTGGTAATTCATCCAAATTTATTTTATTCTCTACAAGAATTTTTCCCTTAAGCTGGCTCTTTTCATTAAAGACCTTAAGAAAATAATACTCAAAATCTCCTATTATGACAAAATCTCCAGAGTCAAAAAGCTCTGGTTTTATTGAAGGAAATGGCCCAATAAACCCTATATAGGAATTCTTAAATTTTTTCTTAAGAAGTCTACAGGTATTATTTTCATTCTTGTAATCAACTATAGAGCCATATATTAATATTATGTCTTTTTCTTTATCTGGCAAAGTTCCTTCACAGTATTCAGCATTTATTTCTCTATATCGAAAAATACCCATAAGAGAAGCCAAAGAAAGTACTGGAATATTAATAGATTTTCTCTTTACAGTATTTATAATCTTCTCGAATATTGTGCTAGAATAAGAATCAGTTGTTCCAAATCCGCCATTTAGGTCTTTGTTCATAGCAAACTTTTTGTCACTATTTATAACATTTAATACAGCAATACTTAAATCATATTTACTTTTCATTTTCTATATAGTTAAAGGTAATTAACATAGGAAATTATAAATATCTTTCTTTAATCAACTTTCTTAATCAATAAAGGTATTAATAATTTTTTGATTAATTTTCTAATTATTTAATCTTGATTAGCAGATTTTAATTATTTATAAAATATTTGAAACAAAAAGTATATAAAGCAAAGTATATAAAAGAAATATATGGTTTTAGAAGAGTTGATAAATCCACAGTCAGCAGAAAAATCTCCATATAAAATGTTAATTCTTGGATTTGTTTTTGCCATAATAGGATCATTACTAGCATTATGGATATTTAAAGATGAAGCTAGTATGGTTATGGTTTTTTTAACAGTATTTGCCTGTATCCCTTTAGTTTATAACACAATAAAATATGAAGAATCATTTGATGAAAAAATAAAGGAAGAAAAAGTCTTGCTTAAAGAACACTGGAAGGCATTAAAATTCTTTATGTACTTATTTTTCGGTTTTATAATTGCTTATGCATTATTATTTATATTCCTTCCAGGAGAGATGGTCCAATCATTATTTGAAACACAGCTTTCAACAATAGGCCAAATAAACAGTAAAATAAGTGGTAATGTTGTAGCTGCAAATTTACTTTTACAAATATTATTAAATAATCTTAAAGTATTGCTTTTCTGTGTATTTTTTGCATTCTTTTATGGAGCAGGAGCCATATTTATATTAACCTGGAATGCCTCTGTTATTGGGGCAGCAATTGGAACCTTTGTCAGAGATAAAATCTCCCACGTTTTTAGTTATTTCACTTTAATACCCCTAGGCTTATTAAGATACATGACACATGGTTTTTTTGAAATTCTAGCTTATTTTATAGGGGGTTTAGCAGGAGGTATTATTTCAGTAGCAGTAATAAACCATGACTTTGAAAGTGAAACCTTCAAAACAGTTATTAAAGATAGTTTAGATTTAGTGATATTAGCAGTAGTAATTTTAGTAATGGCTGCCCTCATAGAAGTTTTCATTACCCCATTATTTTTCTAATTTTTAAAAAATAAAAAAAGAAAGAATAAAGATTTATAATTCACAACAGTATATCTTATACTGAATTGTTGCATTAGCAGATCTTAATAATTGCATACCTGCCTGAAATCTTTCATCACTACATACCGCTTGTTCACCTAAAGAGTATGTAATATATGACCAACTGCATGTTTCTCTAGTGTTTGCACTTGCTCTTATATTTCCAGTACTTACATTAAGGTCAGCATAATAAATATTTATGTTCTGAAGAGAACTTAAACCTTTATGTAATGTAACTGTATCTAGTGCAACAAAAGGTTTTACTGTATTAACACCTGAAGAATTAACAACAAACTGCGTGTAGTTTGTACCATTTATCGTGTTAAAAACCCTAAAGTTTCCATATACGTCAACGTTTTCATAAAATGTTGCTGCATAAGCAATTCCAGCCAAAACCAAAAAGAAACCGATTCCTAAAAGGTATTTATACTTTTTATCCATCTTCTTAACCTCCAAATGTTTAATTAATGTTTAGTCTCAAAGGAAGATAATTGGTTTAATAAGTTTGTTGAACTAAAACAAACATATTCTTAAACAACAATCAAAATATGTATATTACTAAACACTAAAGTATTTAGTCATAATAAAAACCTTTAAAAGTATTGTATTTTACTTTCTTTATATAATTTATATGCCGTGGTCGCATAACCTGGTAGTGCGCTAGCCTTGAGAGCTAGTGTCCTTTCGGACATGTAGGTTCAAATCCTGCCCACGGCG
>JAZDEO010000032.1:0-2671 GCA_043808705.1 archaeon
AAGTTTCCTGATTCATCTTTAACAGTGAAAGTATTATTTTCACACTGTCCTTCACCAGTTATCTCCTTAAGAAATTCTATTGTCTTTTTATACTCACTTTTGGCAACAACTGTTGTTGTTCCTTGTCCGTCATAATCCCAGCTTTCTATATTAAAATTGCAGAAGTAAACTGGTGCTGTAGCATATCCCTCTTCCACCCAATTATGACCCCCCCTGTTGCTTGAACTAATGTCAATAATAGAATCAATCCTATAAATATAGTAAATAAACGCCTCATATTATATATTCATTATTAAACTTCTTAAATATTTGTTTCAGACAGCCTTCCTAAAAAATTAGAAATATTTTTATACTAATCCAACCTCTCCCTTTCATGGTGAGCCCTATTCTTATTTTAGTATTAGTCTTGGTTGTTGCAATATGGTTAATAATAGAATTCAAGAGATTTAGGCACAAGATTCTTGCTGTTTTTTTAATACTTCTTATATTATTTACATATTTTAGTTTTGCCGGAGTCATAAAAGATAAAAATCTGGACTTGAAAACTCTTGATGGAATGAAAGAGGCAGGAAAGTTATATTTCCTTTGGCTTGGGAATGCTTTCAAGAATGTCAAGGTTGTGACGTCTAATGTCATAAATATGAGTTGGAAAATGAATGAAACCCTTGAAGAAAACAAAACCATAGAATCTAGCAAGATTACAGACTAAAATGAAATTCATTCTTTTTGTTATTATGTTTTTTTATGATAGTATCATTAGTAATAATAAATAATAAAGAGCTTCATGTTTTTGAAAGAGAGGGTTTTCATATTTTTTTAGAAAGTTACGCAGACTGGTTTAAAACATTTTATTTAAATATTAGAATTGTTACTGGGGATGTTGTAAGTCAAAATTGGATCCCAGAGTAATATTTATAAACATATATTTCTTATCTTTAATATGGTTAAAAAGAGGAAGGTAGTGAGAAGGAAGTCTGCCGCTAAGAATAAACCTTCTGCAGATTCTCAAGGAAGGATATTTTCAAAATTTAAACTTGGAATTGTATTTAGAAATCTTATCCTTTTTGTGTTGCTTTTCCTTATATCTTGGATTCTTTCTGTAGTCTCTGAAGGAAATGTTTTCCCAGACTTATTTTATCTTCTTTGCATTATTTTTGCATTTATCTCAATTGCTTTCTTCTTGGCTTTGCTTGTTTTGTTATTTTTGAAGTGGATAAGAAGATAAATTAGATTCTTTTAATTATTTTGTAATATCCTCTATTTGTTTTTGTGTTTGTTTCTTAAGCCACAGCCGAGAATCGAACTCGGGATTTTCTGTAATCTGAAAGCCTCGGGTGAGATTTGAACTCACTGTCTCAAGCTTACCGTGCTTGTGCTTTGCCCATTAAGCTACCGAGGCAATTTTATCAAGATGCCTTTTATTTGAGAAACCAATTAGTGACATCCATTTTTTAATGTTTTGATATCCATATAGCTCAATTAAATAAATTTTTCTTTTTGGATTATATCTATAGTAGATTTTAAATTCTTTTGATAAGATTAATTGTAATTGGGAGTATAAATTTTTGCTTACTGTTTGAAATATTATTCTTGGATAGGGTCTTTTGTAACCTTTTCTTTTATCTAAGTAGACTCCTCCGTCTGTGTCGAATATTCCCCTTATTGTGGGATAAATAAATGATTCCTCTTTTAAGATTATCTCAGGAATTGATACAGTGTATACCTTTTTACCTGGAATAAACCCCATCACATCTTTAAGGTAATAAAATAATTCTTTTGAATAGAAATTAATGTTCATAGCGTTTTTATTCTTAATCTTATATATATGGGGATTTAGATATGGGAAATGCTTTTTTATATTTGGTATTATACATTTAGTATAATACTCTAAATCAAATCGATTATCTCCTGAAAATCCTGTTTGATATAATTTATTATTATAGCAATTAAAAAAACCATCTCCTATAAATGCTCCTATAAATTCACAAAGCTCTTTAGATAATTCTACATTGAATATAGATTTCTTAATTTTTTTATCTTTTTCCTCTTTATTTCTATTAATTGAAATTAATCCCTTTTTCCTTCCATCTTCAAACTTTTTAATATTAATTTTATAAGCTTTTTTTCCACCTTTTATTTGACCGAAGTTATCTTGTAATTTTATTATATCTTTAAGGCAGTTTCTTTTATCCTCTTCATTTAATAAAGATATGAGTTTTAAGAACAATTCTTCAGGTATAAGGATTTGACCTTCTTTATATCTGTCTAAAGAATATTTTGGGATATTTAATTCAAGACATAATTCCTTCCAAGTCCTTTTGTATTTCTTCTTTATTGATTCAAAGAAATATTTTCTTATTTGAGAATTATTAAATTTTATTTTCATTAATAAATAGAGTTTCCTCTATTTATATAATTTGTGTTATCTGTACTGCTGTTATAGTTATTTTTCTTTTTATTCAATCCCAACAGATTTATAAAACCTTTTTATTAATAAGATTTATGACTAAAAAGGAATCAGACCTTGAAAAGTTGAAGCCGAATTTGTTTTCGATAGCTATGATTAGACATCCGTCGTCTTTTAGAGCTGTCATCGCGTGCTTTAACATTGCTAAACATGCTTCATCACTTGGGTGATCATCTGGAGAGTAAAAAATGGGGGCATATTCGA
>JAZDEO010000033.1:0-4200 GCA_043808705.1 archaeon
TGATGGAAGGGATGAGTTTGGATTGAAAATAGGTAGTGGTTTCTATATATATGAAAACAGTAGTACACTAAGCTATCGTCTTGAAAGAGTTACAAATGGAAGTAAGGGTATTGTTGGAGACTTTGACAATGATGGATCTGGAGGAGGAGCAAGTCTAAAGACAAGTATATTAATGAATAGCGAAGACGCAGATTATTTATTATATAAACTGTATGATATGAACAGTCAGACAGACAAGAATATATACTCTGTAATTTCTGGAACAATTGGAGGTAATGTTAATGATGATAGATATCATCTTGAAAATGGTGCTGATGGATTAATTATAAGTTTATCTTCTGGGCAGTGGAGTAATTATGTAAATTCGGATTATAGTGTTGTATATGATTCATCAACCTCTTCTGATAATGCGAATGACAATGTTGTATCGTGGATTAGATATGAAGAAAGCTCTAGTAATGTCAACTTTAAGAATGTTGGATTATGGAATGGCAATAATAATGAAGGTCTAAGAATAAAATATTATTTTAATTTAACATCTAACTCAACAGATTATGGAACTTATTTATTAGCATTTACAAAAGGTGATTACAATGTTATTGACCAATGGATTTCAACAATTAAAACAGGAATTTTACCTGTTAATTTTATGACAGCGCCTCAGAATGGTAGTTTAATAGGTGGTGCTGGAACAATGAATGTGAATTTAGATGCACCGATTTCTGGAAGCAATTTTAATAGTAATACATCATTTACAGCAAATGCTACTATAAACTGTTTAGATGGGGGTTGTGGATATGTTGATGCAAAACTTCAGTACTGTGAAGGTATTTCATGTGATAATTGGGTTGATGTTACAGAAAATACTGATTTAAGTACAAGTTTAACAACAAAACATTGTTCAGATAATTTGTTGAATAATAATCAGTGTATCATTTCGTGGAATGTTAATGGTAATTTATATGGTACTTATAGGTTAAATGTATTAGCTTTAAGTAATGTTTCAATTGATGCTAGAGGTGAAACCCCAAATATTGTTTACATTAATGATATTACAATTCCTTATGTATTGATAGTTGAACCTTTGGACGGAAGTAATATTGGTGGGATAGTTACTATAAAGGCTAATGCGAGTGATCTTGAAAGTGGAATATCTTTAGTAGAATATAAGATTGATGATGGGGCTTATATTTTAATGAATTTAGTTTCCGGTTTTTATCAATCTGATTGGGATACATCACAACAAAATAATGATCTACATTCTATTACAGTAAGAGCTATTGATAATGAAAATAGTATAAATACAGATTCAATTAGTGTTAATATAAGCAATCAACAACAATTGAGTAATCTACAAGTAAATGTTGTAACAGATAAGTCTAGCTATACTGCAAATGAATGGGTCTATTCAACAACAACTGTATTGAATGAATTAAATAGCCCTGTTTTAAATGCAAATGTCATTACTAATATTTATGCGCCTAATGGTCAGTTAAAAAAAATATGTAATGGATTAACTAATAGTAATGGAATATACATATGTAATTACAAGCTTAAAACTAATGATCCAACAGGAACTTGGGATATATTCAGTAATGCAACAAAACAAGGATACGATCCAGAATCTGGATTTACAACGTTTCAATTTACTGGCTAGTAAATTGATTAAGATATTGATGTTATGTTAAATAATAATTTATAGATTTAGATAATTATTTTAGGCAATATATTAGGCTTTTAGAGAATAAGATTCTTTCAGAGATTTATTTTATTTTTCATAAACCTTCTTTGTAAGGTAAATTTTATAGAAGACATTGGTATAACTACAAATTAAATTTTTTAATATAACTAATGAACTTCCTATATATTTATATACATATTATTTATAACAATTTATGGGGGTAAAGTTAAAATGAAGAAAAAAATATTTTTAGGTTTAGTGTTTTTATTTCTATTTATAGGAATATTTTCGGGTGTTGATGCTGTGGATGATAGGCGAGATCCCAATGTTTGGGTTGATGTAACCCCCACAGGAACTATTGTATTTCCTGTTGAAGGAGGTATCTTAAATTACAATATTGCTCTCGGTAATCTTGAGTCAACAAATCAGGAGGTAGATCTTTGGGTTGTTATTACCACCCCCACAGGTTTAACATATACGGTTTTAGGACCTGTATATGACTTTACACTACAACCTGGGGTTTCAATAAATAGGGATGAAACTGTAACTATTTCAGCAAGGGCACCTGCAGGAGAATATACTTTGTATGCTTATGTAGGGGAATATTACGAAACAAACCCACCAATAATTTATTCAGAGGACCAATTTAATTTTATTAAACAGTCCTAAATCTTTTTAAATTTTATTTATTTTTTTAATTTTTATTTAATAATCAACATCTATTAATTAGATATCTTATATATCAAACAGGACAAAGATAATTTTTAGGAAGATTTAAATAATCATACAAAATTTGTTACATAAAATGAACCAAAAGGATGGAGATTCTAAAAAACATAAGAAATTATTTTTATTTCTAAAAAAAAATTTTGCTTTTAGTATAGAGGATATGTTTACTATAGCTGTAATAGCTTTTGTTATTATGATACTTACTTTAATAATAAAGCCTGAAATATTTGGAGTCACATTCAAAGCAAATGTATCAATAACTGCTTATATATACTATCTATTAATGTTTACCTCTTTTAAGTATGTTTACTTTTTATTTGTGATATTTTTTATAGTATTAGTATGTAAAAAACTACTTAAACATCGTTGGACTACAAAAATAAAGGTTTTATCTTTAATATTAGGTATTACATTTGCTTTTTCTATATTTTTCTCAATACCTTCAGAAGATTTTAATTCTGCAGCAGCAGAAATGAGGGGTTTAAATAGTATAAATGCGGCTTTTGGGTTATATAGTTCAGTTGATAATTACACACAAATGATATCTTCATTAAAACCTGGAGAATCTATACCAGATTCTGTTCCACCAAATGAGGGGGTAAAAAATCCTAAGCTTGTCAAAAATAGTAACGGGAGTAATTTATATTGGTATGCTGAGCTTGATAATGAATTTTGCGGTGATGAAATACTATATTTATTTACATTAGGCTGTGGCAGTAAAGAAATTTATGATTCTATTATTAAAAATGTGCAATTAAATATAAATACCTCAATAAAATATTATTGTGTTGGTTTTGATTCAAAAGAGGAATGTGAATCAAATGGTTATGTATATCCAGAAAATTATAGTGAATTTCGTTTGAAATATAAGATCGCTGGTATTACACAAATGCCCCAAGTTATTATTGGATGTAAATATGCTATAGGTAAAAATCCTACTGTTGAGGATATTACAAATATTATCTGTGAAAAAATTGGCGATTGTTCAAAATAAAACAAATAAAAAAACAGTAAAACTCCTTTTGCTCTCTATTATAATCTTATTTATAATTTATAAAACTTATATCCCATTAACAGATAGATTTTATGAGATTATGGATAAAAATAAACAAGCAAAACAAATTGAAATCTTAAAAGAGCTGAATTATAATAAAACAATGATTCAAACTTTTGTCCTTGAAGGTGAGAATTCTTATTTTATTTTAGGTACTATTGAAAGCCTTTGTGAAAAACCAAAAAAAGAAGATTACTGTCCTAATTTTATTCCAATTCTGCAGGTAAACAACAAAGTAGTTTATGCTTCAAATACCAGCATCGGAGAAATAAGAAACAAAACCTATAAAAAGAAAGAAAAACTTGAATTTTTTGTACCTATTGAAAAAAAAGAGATTTCAAAAGACCTGTTTCTTACAGCGGAGATAAATTATAGAATCTTAGACCAGGATTATGCACAATCAAAAAATCTTCCTTTGATAGTTCCTATAGAATACAATCAAAATCTGAAAGAAATATCTAATAAAAGAGATACTTTAAAGGTTAATGTCTCTTTTTTTCAAGTACTATTTGAAGGGGGTATCCTAAAAATTGGTGTAGAAGGAACTATTTTAGAATCAGAAGAGAAACCAAGAATATCTATTTTAATATCTAAACATTATATGTTTGAGAAAAAAATAATTAATGAGGAATTTATTGAAGTTAAAGATAATCTTTTTAATAAAACCTTATCTGTAAATTATAAAATTGATAATACCTTAATATCTGTAATTTTAATGATAAGAACAAATAAATCT
>JAZDEO010000034.1:0-40636 GCA_043808705.1 archaeon
CTTTCATTGATGGATTAAACTTTACAGACAGTAGTGATAATGTATATGTAGATGTTAGAATTACTGTACCTATGGATGAATTTACAGGACAAAAGGGTTCTATTTTGGAGTTTATAGCTGCAGCAAATTAGTTAATTTTATATAACCCCTTTTCTTTTATTTTAGCATATGAAAAAGAGAGATTTGTTATTTTTATTTATTTTAGTATTTCTTTTATTTAGCTCTTTATATGTTCATGCTATTGGTGTAAGCCCTGCTAGGATTGAAGTAAATTTTGAACCAAATAAAGTTGTTGACTGTAGTTATTTACTATGGAACAATCAACCAAGCCCACCTTATTATGATTTAAGTGTTGTTGTAAGCCCTGTCGGTGATTTAAGTGACTTATTTGAAATAGAACAAAAAGATGTTGTTATACATTCTAATGAATGGGTAAGCTATACATGTAGTTTAAAATTACCTTCTGAATTAAGCCCCGGATTACATGAGAATAGCATTATTGCAAAGGAGTCTGTTGCAAGTATTGGTGGAGGTGTTGGTAGTGTTGCTGGTGTAAAAATGCAGGTATGGATTTGGGTGCCTTATCCTGGAAAATTTCTTGAGGGAATATATAGCGCAAATGATGTTAATACTGGTGAAACAGCCTATTTTGATGTTAATTTAAAAAGCAGGGGTGACAATGATATAAATGATATTAAGATTTATATTGATATTTATGATCCAAATAATGTTAAGATAGATACTATTAATAGCCAAAGTTTTAGTATGAAGTATGATGAAGTAAAAGATGTGAGATTAGAATGGAATTCTCAAGGGATAAGTGCTGGAATTTATAAAACTGTGGCAAGAATTTATTATGATAGTAGTGGTTTTTTAGAATTGAAAGATGATTTTAGGGTGGGTGATTTTTATATTGAGATAATAAATGTAACTGTTGAGAATATAAAAAAGGGTTCTATAGGAAAATTTGTTATCAATATACAGAGTTTGTGGAATGATAAAATTAATGGTGTTTATGCTAATGTTAAGATATTCAAAAATAATGTTGAGATTTATAATGTAAACACAGAGTCTGTTGATTTGCCTGCTTGGAACATGCATGCCTTGATTGCTTATTGGGATAGCAGGAATGCTGAACTTGGTGATTACCAAGCAAAGGTAATAGTCAATTATGAAAATAAGACTACTGAAAAAATGATTGACTTTAAGATTGTTGAATTGGGTTTGTTTAATAAATTAAAACAGAATGTAGTTTATATAATAATAATCATAGTATTACTATTACTAATATTAGTAAACATCTTAATAACATTAAGACATAAGAAGAAAGATGAAAGAGATAAAAAGGATGAAAAAGATAAAAAATAATCTTTTAAAGAATATTTTATTTGCCTTTCTGATTATAATTGTTATACTTGTAGTATATTTCTTTTTAGTGCTTGATGTAAGAAGTTTTAAGATGCATATAAAAGTAGGTAATAATGCAGGTTTTAATTTATCAGATCAGCTAGAATTTGGTATTGTGTATCCAGATACAAGTGCCTCAAAAAAAATATTTGTACAAAACACTGATTATGAAAAAACAAGAGTAGTCATAAAGGCTTACGGTGATTTAAAAGATTGGGTTATTGTTTCTGAGAATAATTTTGTTATGAATAAAGGAGAATTTAAGAATTTGAGAGTTGAAGTACTTGCTCCTGAAGATGCTGAATATAAGGATTATTATGGAGAATTAAGAATAATATTTTTAAGATTTTAAAATGAGGTCTATTTCAAATAATTTTTTAGCATTTTTGTATATTGTGTTAATTATTAGTTCTTCAATAGGCATTTTATTAATTTTTACTGGTTTTGAAAGACCTTACACTGTAGGAAATGCTGAAGCCCAAGTTGGTGTTTGTGTTGTTATTATGCCTACTATGGAGGATATTTTAGATTTAATAGCTCCGGTAGGACAGGAATTTGATTATTATGTTATAGCCCATGATGATAATGGTGTTATCTTTACTGATAATACAACTTTATTTAATATAAGTTACTATAGCAGTGAGAGTAATGATTTTATAGGATTAATAAGTTTCACACCTGTTTTGGGGGATATAGGATCTTATATAGTAAGAATATATGTTAATGATAGTATATGTAAAGATGCTATGGTTTATGATGATTTCTTATTAAATATTATAGCTGGTGCTCCTGTTTTGGATTATATACCTCCTCTGACTGCTATAGAAGATATTTTATTTAGTTATGATGTAAATGCTACTGATCCAAATAATTCTCCTTTGACATTTAACAGCAATGAGAGTTGGTTTTTGATAAACACAACTACCGGAATAATAAGTTTTACTCCTACTAATGATCATGTCGGATTCCATTACATAAATATTACTGTAAATAACACTTACAACATTAAAGATTCTCAAATAGTTAATTTTACTGTTATTAATGTAAATGATGCACCTGTTCTAGATTATATACCTAATTTCTATATCTATGAAGATGCTGCTTTTTATTATGAAGTAAATGCTACTGATATTGATTTAAATATACCTAATAGTAATGAAGTTCTTTATTTTTATGATGACACAAATTTATTTGTTATAAATGAATTAACTGGAGAGATTTCGTTTTCACCAGACTATGACAAAATTGGAAATAATATGAGTGTAATCATATCTGTTAGTGATGAAGAAACAATAGATTATCAATATGTTAATTTTACAATAATATCTGTAAATGATGCTCCGGTAATGATTCTTGATACTGCTCAGACAGCTTATGTGAATGATACTTTTTACAGTTATGATGTATATGCTTATGATGAAGAAGATGGTAATGAAGGTAGTGGAAATCTAACATTTTGGGATAACACAAGCTTGTTTAATATAACATCTAATACTGGTAAGTTTAACATTACTATGGATATTTCAATGGTTGGAACTTATATGATAAATATAAGTGTCAATGATAGTACTGGTGCTATGACTTCTGCAATAATATCCTTAACTATAACTAATGAGAATAGACCCCCTGTGATACTTTCTTATTTCCCATTAGATTTAACACCTGAGATATATGAAACAGAATCAATAAACTTTAGCATTTCAGCTTATGATCCTGATGGAACAATTCCCAGTATAGTTTGGTATTTAGATAATGTGAATACTAACATAACTTCAAGTGCTTATAGTTATGTTACAGGTTATGAAAGTTCTGGAATCCATAATATAACTGTTACAGTTAGTGATGGTGTAATAACAATTGCATTAAAATGGGATGTTACTGTTCTTAATAAAGAGATTGTTGGACCCACTGGACCTAGCGGAGGTGGGGGCGGTGGCGGAGGAAGGAGTAGTGTTGGGTGTTCCTCAACATGGGTTTGTACTGATTGGAGTCCTTGTACTGTAGATGATAAACAGATTAGAGAATGCAATGATTTAAGATTTTGTAATCTAAACAGGCCTAATGAAGTTAGAGACTGTACTTATGTCCCTATACCCTCTTGTAATGATGGTGTGAAGAACTGCCATGATAATGATTGTGAGATACTTATTGATTGTGGAGGCTCATGTAAAATGTGCCCCACATGTGATGATAATATTAAAAATCAGGGTGAGCTTAATATTGATTGTGGTGGGCCTTGCCCTATATGTATAGAGAAGGAAAAAGAGATTGAAGCGCCACTCCAGATATCTATTAAAAAGATGGTTAATTGGTGGTTGTTTTTAGTGTTAATATTGTTATTATTAGTAATAATCCTTGTAATAAAGAGAAAAATAAGAAAAATTTGGGTTAGAGAGAAAGAAGTTAAAGAAAAGAGCATTATGAGTAAGATTAACAGTTTACTAAGAACTGGAGAAAAAGCTATAAAGAATAAAGATATTAATGCAGCTAAACAGATATATAATAAATTAGAGTACTGGTACAATAAATTAGATGAAAATGAAAAGAAGAGGATTTATAATAATATATATGGTTTCTATAAAAAGTTAGGTAAGATTTAATTTTAATAATTTAATTATGATATTTTATTGTCTTTTTATTGTAGTACAAAATTTATTTTAGGTTATTATTTTTGTTTATTTTAGGTTATTTTTTTAATTTTATGATTTTTTAATTTTATGTTTTGAAATGTTTAAGTAATGGACTATGCAGATTCTAGAAAGTTTTATAAGCCAGTTGTACTACTTAATTTTATCTTGTTTTGATTAAAAGGGGTATAATGGTTCATAAGAGATTTATTAAAAAGGGAGGGAAGATTTATGGTCCTTATTTTTATAAGAGTGTTAGAGACAAAAATGGAAAGGTTAGAAATATTTATTTAGGAAGTGATATTAAAGAAAGTTCTGGTAATGATTTAAGGAATAAATTAAGTAAATCAAATGAAAGAGATTTTATAAAAAATAATTCTTATATTTCAATTTTAGTTGTACTACTTGTGTTAATTGGGTTATATTTTGTCTTATCTGCTTTATCCTTTTTCAGTCCATCTTATACTGGTTTTGAGGTTGCTGAATCTGATGAGGTTATGTTAAATGATCAAAAAGAAATTAAGGATGTTGTTGTTAAAGATAAATTTGGAAATGTTCTAGATAAAAAAATAGACATAGAGGGAGAAGATTATAAGATTGACATTAGTTCTTTTGATAAAAAATTTAAGTTGGAGATCAAAACAAAAAATTTGCCTGATAATATTGATACATATATTGGAGAGATAAATGACAATAGGATTAAAAGTGAAGTTGTTGCTATAAAAGATAGCATAGATATTGATTCTGCTACAGTTACGCTACAAAAAAAGAAACAGGTTGATTATATAATGTACTGCCCTGGATTTGATTTTGATAATCTTTATTGTGATGAATGGCAAATAACAGATATACCTTTTACATCTATTGGAGATACTATAACATTTACTGTTACACATTTTACAGCTTATGCTGGTGGTGGAGGCAATAATTCAAATTTAACAATCTGGGATGATACTGAAACAAACTTAAGATACACTTTAGGAAGCGGTGGTGGAGAAAGTAATCTTTTCTTTTATGCTAACTATACTAATTCTACATCTGGTCAGGTTATTGATGCACTTTATAATTGTAGTATAAGATTTAATAGCTCTGGAAGCTGGAGTGATCCTATTAACATGACCTATAAAAGTATAAATTCAAGATACGAGTATAATAGAACTTTTACTGTTAAGGGAAATTACTTATTTAATATAACGTGTAATGATGATGATTTTGATATGCTTACTGCTTTAGATAATTTTACTATATCAAATACGTGGCCTGATATAAATCCTAAACCGTTGCCTAGTATAACTTGTAATGAAGATACTATGTGTTATTATAACTTCAGTGAAAATGTTACTGATCCAGATACAAATGATGTCTTGGTATATTCTAGAGATGCAAACACTTTCTTTTCATGCTTTGCTATGAATACAGCAACAGGTATAATTAATTTTACATGTTATTCTGATAACAATTCAATAACAGGTTACAGCATGACTTTATTAGTTACTGATTCTGGTGATGGTAGTGATTCTGTTTTCCAGTTGTATACTATTGTTGCTGTTAATGATATGCCTAATATGACTGCTATTGGCACATTAAATGCTTATGAAGATACTCTTTTTACTTATGATGTTGTTACAAGTGATGAGGAAGACGGTAATGAAAATAGTGGAAATCTAACATATACTGATAATACCACATTATTTAATATAACATCTAATACTGGAATAATAAGTTTTACACCTAATCAAAACCAGGTGGGAACTTATTTGATAAATATAAGTGTTAATGATACAAGAAACGGACTTGATTATGAAATTGTAACTTTAATAATCTCTGGAACAGGGGATACTCCTGTTTTTGATTATGTTTGTAACAATGAGAGAAATGCTACTGAAGATGTAAACTTTAATTGTACTGTCAATGCCACTGACATAGATCCTAATGATGTTTTAACATTTAACACAAATGTCTCTTGGTTTAAAATAAACACAACCGGTTGGGTTAATTTTACTCCTACAAATAGCCAGGTAGGTTATCATTTCATCAACATAACTGTTAATGACTCATATAATATGCTTAATTATACTATAATACAGTTTAATGTTAGCAATGTTAATGATGCTCCTATATTGTCTACTATAGGTAACTTAACTTTATATTCTAGTGTTTTTATAAATTTGACAATAAATGCAAGCGATGATGATATTTCTACAATGGTTAATGATAGTTTGTATTTCTGGAGTAATGATACCTATCTGTTTAATATAACTAAGGTAAACAATTGGAGTGCTTCTCTGTCTTTTATGCCATCAAATCTAATCTCTGGAATATATTGGTTTAATATTAGTGTAAATGATAGCAATAATGCAATGGATAGTGAAATAATCAATATAAGCATATTATTAAATTATCCACCTAATATAACTGCTTATGTTAACAATAATGCTACTGAGGGTTTTGAATTTTATTTAAATCTAAGCTTAAATGTTAGTGATAATGATAATGATATTATATACTTTTATGATAACATAAGTATTTTTGAGATAAACAGAACAACAGGAATAATTAATTTCACACTTAATGATAGTTTTGTTAATCAATATTGGGTTAATATAACTGTAATGGATGAACATGGAGCTAATAATTCACAAGTTCTTAATTTTACAATTTATAATATAAATGATAATCCTTATTTTAAAACACTTAATGGAAATATTAGTGCTTTTGAAGATACTGTGTTTTATTTGAATTTAAGCAGTAATGTGAGTGATGATGATTTATATATTCCTTCAAATAACATATTTGGGATAAATGAAACTTTAACATTTTCTGTTAATGTAACTTTCTTTAATATAACTACATTAACAGGCATTATCAATTTTACACCAACAAACAATAGTGTAGGTATGCATTGGATAAACATTAGTGTCAATGATAGTAATAATGCTTTAGTAAGTAGGATAGTTAATTTTACTGTTGTTGGTGTAAATGATGCCCCTGTCTTGAGTTATATTGGAAACTTAACAGCTACAGAAGGCTCTCCATTCTCTTATGATGCTAATGCAACTGATGAAGAAGATGGTAATGAATATAGTGGAAAATTAACCTATCAAATCAATGTCAGTTTTATTAGTATAAACATAACCTCAGGAATATTTAATTTTACTCCAAATTCTACACATGCAAATGTGGGGTTTTATTGGATAAATATTAGTGTTAATGATAGTAATAATGTCTTAGATTATGAGATATTTAATATAACTATCAACAATATTAATAATGCCCCTGCAATTATTACAAAAACACCTAGTGGTAATGTAAGTATGGTGGAAAATACAAGTAAGAATTTTATTATTACAATAAGTGATGCTGATAATGGAGATATAATTACTTCAGACTGGACATTAGATGGAAAGATAAATGAGACTGATTCTGGAACAATATCTGGAACAATACAGCATACATTTACATATAATGCTAATTGGACTGATTCTGGTTACCATAATTTAACTGTTTTTGTTTATGATAGCTCAAATGTAACTTATTATACCTGGAATATAACTGTAAATAATAGCAATGCCCCTCCTTCCTTTGAAGGAACTATTGAGAATATAACTTGGAATGAAGATACTACCTACAGTAATTTAGACTTAGATACTTATCTTAGAGATGTAGATGGCCAAAATACATTAAATATCTCTTATGTGCAGATGAATACAAGCTATAGTGCTATAAACAATTCTTATATAACTGTTACTATTAATAATAATACAAATGTTGTATCTTTGGTGCCTCAGGCAGATTGGTATGGTAATGAAACAATATATTTTAGTGCTAATGACAGTCAATATAGGATAGTTAGCAATAACATAACGCTTATAGTAACAAATGTTGATGAAGCTGCACCCCAGAGTTCGCCTGCCGGAGGTGGAGGAAGCAGTAGTACTTCTACAACAACAAAGATTGCTTCATTAGACATTATATTACCTCAGTCTGTAAAGATGTATCCTGTTGATGAAGTAAATGTTCCAGTAATATTAAAAAATAATGGGGCTGTTGTATTAAATAGTATAAGCATTACAGCTGAATCTGAAGATAGTGTTTTTGATTTAACTCTAGATAAAAACTGGATAGATTCTTTAACAATACTTGGTGAAGAAACAATTAATTTAGATATTATTAGTCCTGAATTAAAACCAGGGGGTTATAAAATACATGTTAATGCTAGTGTTGCAAGTCCTGCTTTGACTGAAAGTGCTGAACTTTATATTGAGATACAGGAAAGAAATGTAACAAGATTCAAAGAATTATTGAATATGATAAATTTTACAAAAGACTTATTTGAACAAAATCCAGAATGTCTTGAACTAAATGAGTTAATAAGTAAAGCTGAAGAGAAATTAACATTAAAGCAGTATGATGAGGGTTTAAAAATAATAAATGATGCTAATGAGGCTTGTAAAAATATATTGGCTAAGGAGAAAAAGACAATAGAGGTAACAAGACCGAGATCATTTTATGAAAAATGGTGGTTATATCCTTTAGTTGTATTTGGATTATTAATAATCTTTTACATGATTAAGTATTATATAAAGAGAAAAAAATTTAGAAGGAGATAATATTTATTTGGGTTATTTGTTGATTTAAAATGACACTCTTTTGGAGTAAAGAAGAAGTTATTTATAGGAGGTACTCTAAAATTAGAATATGCTTGATAAAGAAACTGTAAAACAATATGATGATTTATTTGAGGATGTAAGAAAGGAATTAGGAAAGGTTGTTATAGGTCAAGAACAAGTAGTTGATGGTGTTATAAGAGGTTTAATAGCTAATGGCCATGTTTTAGTTGAGGGTATTCCTGGTATAGCTAAAACATTAATAATAAAGGCTTTGGCTGTAATCTCTGGATGTCAATTTTCAAGAATACAGTTTACTGTAGATTTACTTCCTACTGATATTGTTGGAATAACTACTTATGATGAAAAAAAAGGGTTCTATACTGCTAAAGGACCTATATTCTCTAATTTTGTAATTGCAGATGAAATTAATAGAGCGCCCCCCAAGACCCAGTCGGCTCTCTTAGAAGCCATGCAAGAAAGACAAGCAACAATAGGTAAAGAAACATATCCTATGATGGATCCTTTCTTTGTTATGGCAACTCAAAATCCTATCGAAAGCTCAGGAAGTTTAGTTATAAATGAAAATGTTTTTATGAATGGTAAATTAATTAAGGGTAAAGATTTATATAAACTAGTAAAAAAATCGGGAAAACTGAAATCATCAAACGCCTATGGGGATATTTATGAATCAAAAAATTCTTGGACATATGCTTTAAATGATAAAAACAAATTAATAAAAACAAGATGTATGCCTTATTTTGTTAATTATGATGGTTATGTATATGAAGTTAAAAGTAGATATGGAAGAACTATAAAAGTAAGTGAAGATCATCCTTTTTTAATTAATAGACAAGGAAGTAATGAATGGATGAGAATTAAAGATGTAACAAAAAATGATTTATTAATCTGTCCTAAACAGATACCTGATAATAATTTAAGATTCCCAGAACATTTGAAAGTAATAAATCAATTAAAAGAAAAATATTTAGTTGTTGATAATAAAGAGTTGATTAATGTTTCAAAGAAAACAAATAATTTTAATGATTTATCTACCTTAAAAAATGATGAATTTAATAAATTAAGAATTGTTTTAGGTTTATCTAAAAAAGATTTAAGTATAAAATTATTCGGAAACAATGAAAGAAATTATTGGAGACTATTAAGATTCTTTAGTGGTGGGAATAATGAATGTATAAGAAAAAAATTAATAAACTTCTTTATTAAAAATAAACCTGAAATAAATTATTTAAAGGATAAGACTTTTATAGAGTCCTACAAGATTACAACATTAAACAAATTTGATGTTGATGAAGATATTATCTTTTGGTTAGCATTTATATTATCAGAGGGTTCTATTACAAAAAATGGCGTTGTTGTTTATCAAAAAAATTATCCTGAAGTCATTGAAAGATTTATTAAAGTAAGTGAAGAAAAAATAGGGGTCAAAGTAAGTGACGTTAGTGAACGAAATG
This sequence comes from archaeon, assembly GCA_043808705.1. Classification (GTDB taxonomy): domain Archaea; phylum Nanobdellota; class Nanobdellia; order SCGC-AAA011-G17; family GW2011-AR20; genus JAZDEO01. The sequence goes on from JAZDEO010000034.1 coordinate 10,117, forward strand.
GTTGCAGGAGTGTGTGCATAAGATCAAAAGCCTTAGTAGACTATGTAAAGGCAAGATTTTTTATTAAAAATAAAAATATCCCATATGAGTATATTTCATTATCATCACATCTAAGAAAGGAATTTTTAAAAACATTTGTCTCTTTAGAAAGTAGCGTAAAAGAAGATGATTTACATTTTGTCCAGAAGAGTAAACAATCTGTGGATGTAATTTCTTATTTACTATTAAAAAATGGATTTTTGCATCAGATAAGACAGAGAAAGGATGGCATTTTTAGTTTAAGAATAAGAGACAAAGAGGATATCTTTAATTATTTAGAAAAAATTGGTTGGATTGATAATAGAAAAATTGATTTCAAAAGAGATAGTTTTAATTACAAGAAAATAATAAGGATTAATCCTTCAGATATCTTTGATTTAGTAAGATTAATGGGATTAAATTCTTTCCACACATACAAAGATAGAACTGATTTATTGAACAGAAAGTGGTATTGTGGTTATAAATCACTAAAAAATGGAAATATTAACATTAGCAAAAAGATTTTTGATGAGATGATTAGTGATTTAGACAATGAAATAAAAATAAGAAAAAATGTTGATTTGAATAATACAGACTTACATAAATTAGCAGTACTTGCTGGAATATCAATAGAAAATGTTAGTGAATCAATAGGCTGTTCACATAATTCTGTTTATAGTTTATATCAAAAGAATAATACAATATACAAAAATAATATAGAAACTTATATTAGAAATGAATTCATAAGAAGATTAATAAAAGCAGACAAAGTTTTTAGAAATTTGAAAAAGTTGGATTCTGAAGATATAATATATGATAATATTCTAAGTATTAAAAGAATAAGATATAAAGGTAAAATTTTTGGATTAAGTGTTCCTATTTATCATAATTACATAGGCGGATTTGGTGCTTGTGGTATAAACCATAATACGTACCAATTACCTCAGGCACAATTGGATAGGTTTTTGTTTAAGGTTTTGATTGGTTATCCAAATATGAATGATGAAGAAATAATATTAAATACAAATGTATCTTTAAGAAAGTTTGAGGAATATAAATTAAAAAGCATAATAACGCCTAAGGAGATAATAAAACTGCAGAGAATAAATCAGGAAGTTTATGTAAACAAAGAGCTTGAAAAATATATTGTAAAGGTTGTTGATGCTACAAGACATCCAGACAAATACAAGTTAAAATTAGGAAAATACATAGAATGGGGAGCTTCTCCAAGAGCATCTATTGGAATTTTTATAGCCTCTAAAGCAGATGCTCTAATGAGGGGTAAAAATTATGTAACTCCTGAAAACATTAAAAATGTTGCTTATGATGTTTTAAGACACAGAGTATTATTGAATTATGAAGGACAGGCTGAAAAGATAACTACTGATGATGTTGTTAAAGAAATTCTGTATAAGGTTGATGTTCCATAATTTTTGATAAAGGGTTAATGATATAAAGTATGAAAAATGGCTAAAGAAGTTAAAAAAAGATTAGAAGTCGATATTGCTCCTTTATTAAAAAAATTAGAAGCCATTACATTAGAACTTATTGATACTCCCATACTAGGAGCTTATAGAAGTATATTCAAGGGTGTAGGACTAGAATTTGACAGTTATAGAGATTATAATAAAGGTGATGATGCTGGTTCAATTGATTGGAAGGCTTCTGCAAGAGCTAGAGAGCTTTTAGTAAAAACATATGTTGAAGAGAGAGAATTAAATGTTCTTTTTTTATTAGATATAGGTAATAGCATGTTATTTGGATCTACTAAGAAATTAAAGAATGAATATGCTATCGAACTTATAGCTTCCTTGGCTTATGCTATATTAGAGGCAGGAGATAATGTTGGAATAGCTTTGTTTAATGAAGATGTTGTTATTAAGGTTCCTCCTGCAAAGGGGAGAAAACAATTTTATGCTATTGTAAAAGAGATGTTAGATCCAAATATTTATGGTGGAGGGTTTAATCTAGAAAAGGCTATTGAATTTGCTTTAAGTTATTTGAAAGAAAAAAATGGTCTAGTAATTATTGTCTCTGATTTTATAGGTTTAAAGGGTGAATGGCTAGTAAAATTAAGGTATCTTGGAAAAAAGTTTGAAACTGTTGGGATAATGGTTAGAGATCCAAGAGATAGAACCTTGCCTGATGATGTTGGAGAGGTAATGATCCAGGATCCTTATTCAAATAAAAGCATGTTAATAGATCCTAAAATATTAAAAAATAAATACGAAGATTATGTAAGAAAACAGGAACATGATCTAAAGGAGACTTTTTTGAAATGTAGAGCAGATTTTATAAATCTAAGCACAGATGAATCTTTTATTAAAGAAATATTAGCTTTCTTCTATAGAAGAAAAGCCAAGTTTTTATAAAATGAACATAACTATTGTAAATTCAAATTATTTATTTCTTTTGTTAAGTATTCCTTTATTGATAATTGTTCATTTTATCAGTTTAAAAAGTACAAAAAGAAGAGCCTTAAAATTCGCTAATTTTGATGCTATTGCAAGAATCACTGGTGAAGAGATTCTTTCAAAGAATTTATCTTTACTGTTTATTAGGACTTTAATATTGTTATTAGTTATATTTGCTGCTGCAGGTACAGTGATATGGTATAAAGGCACAAGTACAGATCATGATGTTGTTTTGGCTATTGATGCTTCTCAAAGTATGTTGGCTGATGATTATAAGCCAAATAGGCTAGAGGCTGCTAAGGAATCTGCTTTGATGTTTGTTGATTCTGTTAAAGGTGATATTGGTATAGGTGTTGTTTCATTTTCAGGAGCTTCTTTAATAGAAACATCTGTAATAAGGGATAAAGAAAAGGTTAAAGAGGCTATTAACAATATAACTGTTCAGGGCATTGGTGGAACAGATATAGGCCAAGCAATAATTAGTAGTTCCAATCTTCTTGTTAGTGAGAAAAGACCTAAGGTGATTATATTGCTGACAGATGGGAGATCAAATGTAGGAACAAATCCATTTGAGGCTGTTAATTATTTAAAGAAAGACAATATTATGGTTTATACAATTGGAATAGGCACATTAGAAGGTGGAGAGTTTATAGAACAAACAGAGATTGTTTCTACATTGGATGAAGAAACATTAATGAGAATTGCAAATTATACGCAAGCTTCCTATTATAGGGCTGAAGATAAAGAGGCTTTAACAAATGCTTTTATTGGTATAGCTGTTTCTAATGAAAAACAATTAAGCAAGAACATATCTTTTATACTTATGATAATTGCTTTTGCATTATTGCTTATAGAATGGATGCTTATTAACACAAAATACAGGGTTTTACCTTGATAAGATTTAGAATTCTTGATAAGATTTAGAAATTTATATTATAAGATTTAACAGATTGTTTAAATGGATTATTTTAGTTCTGTTAGTTTTCTTTCTATAAGCTCTCTTTCCTGAGACAATTTATGAATATGCTTATGCGCATCATATTTTCTTACAAGCCTTGGAAGTTCTTTTGGTTCATGTTCAGCCTGTTCTGGAACATATTTAGAGAAGAACTGTTTTTGGTGAATGTTTGTTTCTTTTTGATAATTTACTGTTTCATTTTCTAAAGATTTTAGTTTATTATAAAGAAGATTTTTTTCATTAACTAGATTTGATAGGTGTTTTGATAATTTTACTTTAGTCTTCTTTATCTCAAGTTTTGGAGGGGCTATTATCTTTTCTTGGGGTATCTTAAATACCTCTTTTTTGGGTTCTAATTTCTTTAATTGGTTTAGTAATGGTCTTTTGTCTTTAATTACAGCGTAGTATTCTAATTCTTTTATGTTCTGAGTTAATTTACTTTCTCCTGTTTCTAATGCTCTTGAATATTTTTCAAGTTTCTTTATATTTGATTTTTCTTCATTTTTGATATAATCTTTTAATTGGTTGAAGAAATTAAGACCCTCTTTCTTTTTGTCCGAATGCTTTAATGTAATTATTTTTTTAGATAATTCAGACAAATCTTGTTTAACATGACCTCTTTGGTTTAGTTCATCATGAAATTCTTGAAGTCTTGAATGTATCTCTTTTTCTTCCTGTAACCTTAATTTATAATAAGAAAGCAAGGCTTTGATGTACATATTTCTTGCTGTAGGATTATTAGTATTCAAAAGCTGTTTTCCATCCTTGATCATGTTTAAAATTCTTTCTTTTCTGTTTTTTATTGTCAACTTGTGAAAATAATTTTTAACATCTATGAATTTATTTTTAATATCCTTAAGATTATTTCTTGCATTTTCAAATAAATGTTTTTTAAGAGATTTAACTTTTCTTCTTGTCTTTTCCTCTTCGTCATGAGAGAAATGTAAATGAAAGGAATGTTTTTTAATTACTAAGCTGAGATTTGATATTAGTTCTTTTATTTTTTCTTTATTTATATCAGAACCGCTGTATTTTATTTCAGAAATTTTTTCAGCAAAGGCTATTATGTCTGATTGTTCTTTTTTTGTTAAGATTGTTTTTAATTCCGTATCTGATGTTGTTGGTTTTAAATTTAAGACATGCTTATAAAATTCCCTTTGTAAAAATGTTATTTCCTTTAATGCCTCTTCAGGGTTTAATTTTGAAATCTTATTTTCTGATAGAGTTAATTGTCTTCTAATATCTACAGTATCATCTTTTTTCTCATCTTTTTTCTTTAGTCTTAATGAATCCAAAAGCAGAGAGAATATATTTTTTATTTTTATTTTTTCTTTTAGCTCTTTAATTCTTTTTGTATAATCTATGATATAAAGAATTATTAGAATAAATATAGCCAAAAAAATTAGTACTAGAGGTATAAAGATAACTAGTTGAAATTCTTTGTTTAACACCTTTATTGTAGACTGAGCTGATACAATTGGTAATGTTATCTGTAATATTGATAGAAAAATAAATAAGTCTTTTAATACTCTTTTCATATTAAGATTTTAAGTTTTTCTTTATAAAAAGGTTTTGTTCTTAACTTTTTTTTAATTTTTCAGAGTTTTTGCATAATTCTTGAATTTTCACTACACAAAAATAGCAAGAAATCTTTTAATAATCACCATCTCTTAGATTTGATATAAAAGGGAGGTATTATAATATGGCATTCTTTAAGGATAAAAAGAAGAACGTTATGGATTTACCAAAACCAGATATGTCATTAGAGTTACCAAAATTTCCAGAACCAGATACTTCTGATGTTGAAATACCTAAAAGGAGTTTTGAAAGGGATTTTTCTAGTTTTGAGGCACCTAAACAAAGAGGTTTTGATAAAGGCTCTTCTAATTTTGAGAGACCTAAGCAAAGAGGTTTTGAGAGGGACTTTTCTAATTTTGAAAAACCAGTGGTTAATTTAAGTAGATTAAACACAGACAGGCCAATTGAAGATCTTGAAGTTGAAAGCAGAGAACCTTTAATGGGGGCTGGAATGGGTGGAAAGCCTTTATTTGTTAGAATAGAAAAATATCATGAAGCTATGAATGATCTAAGAAAGATTAAGGAAAAATTGAAAGAGGCTGAAAAGGTATTGTTTAACATTATTGAAATTAAGAAAGAGGAAGATAATGAATTAAACATGTGGAGAGAAGATATATTAGATTTAAAGAATAAGATGAACAAAATAGATAATGTATTATTTGAGATGAGGTAATAAAGAGGTAATAAAAAACTAAATTAAGATGCAGAATAACAAAGAGGTTTATGTTGGAATTGAGAATTCTTTACAGATTAGAAGAGAGGTTTTAACCTCTTCTATTAATTTTATAAGGCTTTTAGAAAGATATGAGCATTTAAAAGAGATGAGGACAAATAAGGAAAATGAGGTTTTATATCTTAAAACATTATTAAAAGAGATTAGAAATTCTTTAAATGTTTACAGTAACCATATTCCTTATGTTGAAGATCTTGAAGAAAAACCAACAAAAACAAGATATAGAGAAGAAAAAGAGATTAAAGGGGAAAAGAAACAATTTAAATTAAAACTTAAGAAGGTTGTTGAAAAAAAGAGACCATTAACTGAAATGGATAGATTAAAGAGTGAGTTAAGTGAGATTGAAAGTAAGCTGTCAGGTCTTTCTGGATATTAATTTTTTACATATTAAGTTAAATTAAAATAATTATGGGCCTTTTCTATTTGTTACTACTATTAAGAAACGATAAATAGAAAGGTTTAAAAAGCTTAGAAATAAACAAAAATTGATTAAAATGGATGAAAAAAGGGCAAAAAATGATGACGATTGGAGAAGGCTATTAGATGAATCTCTCGGTAGGGATAATAAACAATTTGCTTTAGCTTGTATAGAGTTAGGGATTGTTCCTCTGGAAAAGTATATGCCTTTCTTTGAAAATGGCCTTGCTGAAATAGCTGATGATGAAAGATTATTAATGCTGGATCCTGGCTTAAAGATCCAAATTGTTAAACCGAAAAGAGAGCCTTGGGATTTAAGAAAAAAAGATTTAGAACTTCTGAGAAATAATGATTTAAGGCTTTTATTTTATGGGATGTATAATATTAACATTCCACAAAGCATGTTGGACTTACAGAACCCGGATGAGTTTATAGCTAAATGTGTTGGTGCAGGATACTATAAAATAGACCGTCTCGGTGAAATACAGAATCTACCTAGAGATTTTGTTGGTTTGTATAGAAGATTAGATGATGTAGGTTATGGTTTTATTGGAAAAGTAAAAAATCAGTTTTTACAAAGATATTCTTCACTTCCTGGAGATCAGGAAAGAAGACTTTTAAGTTTAGACAAAAGAACCCGGAATGATTTTGTTGATTCTTTTTTTAGTGAAGCTGTATTTCCATATGATAGAAATTCTGATGGAAGATTTATTAGAGGAAAAAAAGTAATTAATAGAGCGATTTATGTTGATGATATATTTGATTTTTTTATGAACAAAGCAAGGAAATAATCTTTTATATATTCAAGCAAACTTATTTTACAAAATACAAATATTAATAAATATTTTTCCTTTCTTAGTATAGTGAAAAGATATGAAATTTGCTCATTTTGCTGACTGTCATATAGGTGGATGGAGGGATGAAAGGCTTAAAGAATTAAGCATCCAAAGTTTTGAAAGAGCAGTTGATGTATGCATTAAAGAAAATACAGCCTTTGTTCTAATTGCTGGAGATTTGTTTAATAATGCCCTTCCAAGCATAGATGTACTAAAAAGGGCTGCTAATTCTCTAAACAAGTTAAGAGAGCATGACATAAATGTTTATTGCATAGCAGGAAGCCATGATTATAGTTTTTCTGGTAAAACCATATTAGGGGTTTTAGAAAATGCTGGCCTTATTGAAGATGTTGCAAAATTTCAAGATAACAAGTTAAAATTTACAATTGATAAGACAAATACTAAAATAACTGGAATAATGGGGTTAAGAGGAAGTTTAGAGTATAGTTATTATGATAATCTAAACAAAAAAGAGCTTGAACAAGAATCTGGATTTAAGATATTTATGTTTCACACAACAATTGATGAATACAAGCCTAAAGAATTTGAGAATATTTCTGGCCTTAATTTAAGTAAGCTGCCTAAGGGATTTAATTATTATGCTGGCGGCCATGTTCATTATATCTTGGAAAGGGATTATGATAAAGGAAAATTGGTTTATCCTGGACCATTATTTCCAAATAATTTTTCTGAGCTTGAGGATTATAAAAATGGTGGCTTTTATCTAGTTGATGTTAATCATAATAATCAGAATTTAGATTTAAAATATATTAAAATAAAAATAAAAGATGTTAAATGTTATGACATAAATGCTGAGAATAAAACAATTGAACATGTTGAAAAAGAGATAAATAAAATAGATGAATTTGATGACAAAATAATACTAATAAGAATTCATGGATGCTTAAAGGAAGGCAAGGTTTCTGATATTGATTTCAAGAGATTATTTGAAAGACTTAAGGATGCTTATATTATCCTGAAGAATACTAGTAAGCTAACAAGTAAGGAGTTTGAGGAAATTAATGTAGAACAGGAGGGAAATATAGAAGAGATTATGATCAATAGTTTAGAAGAGAATGATTTTAAGGAAATAATTCCTGACTTAATGGATGCCCTAAATAAAGAGAAGCATGAAGATGAAAAGAATGTAGATTTTGAGAAAAGAATATTGAAAGACGTTCTTGAAATCTTTAAAATAAAAGGATGATTAAAAATAATAAGATGATAATAAAAAATATAAAATGATAATAAAAAATATAAAATTAGAGAACATAAGAAGTTATATTAATGAAGAGATAGAATTTCCAGAGGGTTCTTTGATGCTGTCTGGAGATATTGGAAGCGGAAAATCAACTATATTATTGGCTATTGAATTTGCTTTGTTTGGATTAAAAAGAGAGGTTTTGACAGGAGACGCTTTATTGAGAAATGGAAAGAAGAAAGGAAGTGTTGAACTAAACTTTTCAATAGATGATAAGGATGTAATGATTAAGAGAACCTTAAAGAAATCAGGAGATAGCGTAGTTCAGGATACTGGAATAATAAGCATAAATAATGACAGAAGAGAGAAAAGCGCTGTAGAACTTAAAGAAATAATTCTAAATTTATTAAATTATCCTAAAGAAATGCTAACTAAAAAATCCTTAATCTATAGATACAGTGTTTATACACCCCAAGAAGAGATGAAGCATATCTTATTAGGAGAGAGAGATTTGAGACTTGATACCTTAAGAAAGGTATTTGATATTGACAAGTATAAGATAATCAGGGAAAATTCCAAGATATTAAGTTCTAAACTTAAGGAGGATGTTAAAGAGTTTACTGGTAAAATATATGATTTAAATGACAAGAAGAAAGAATTTTTAGACCAGGATAAGGAACTTAAGAATGCTGGTGAAGAAATCAAAAAGGTTTTAGAAAAAGTTGAAATTATTTCTTTCAAGATTAAAAACAAGAAAAAAGATATTAAAGATATGGAAGACAATATTAAAGCTTTAAATGACTTAAGAAAGGATTTAGAGATTAATAAGTTTAAGTTAAAGAATAGAGAGGATAAGGTTTCAGATAATTTGAATGAAAGTTCTAGGCTAAAAGGCATTATTGAAACACTAGAACAAGACATTAAGAAGAATAATGTATTAGATGCTAAAAAAATAATTGAAAGCATCAAAGAAAGCAAGAATAATATTGAGCTTATGGAGAAAACAGTCAAGGAATTAGGTAATAAGGCGTATGAGTTTAGGATTAAAAAGGGTAATTCTGAAAATATACTTAATAGCATAAAGAATTTAGATATATGTCCTACTTGCAAGCAAAAAGTAAGTGATGAATACAAGAAGGATGTTATTAAAAATGAAAGAGAAAACATAAAGGATTTTGAAGAGAAACTTGAAAATTATTTAAAGAATAATAGAGATGCTGAATCAAAACTTAGGGAATTTAAGAATGATCTTGAAAGATTAAGAGATATGGAGAGAAGAGCTGAATTATTTATCTTAAAGCATAATGAACTTGAAGAGAGAAAGAAATTACTTAATAAGATATTAGATGAATGTGAAAATATAAAGCACGATATAAATGATCTTAAAAAAAGTAAGGAAGACATATTAAAAGGGATTGATGAGTTTAAAGAAGAAGATTATGAAAAAATAAAGAAAGAGCTTGATATATTGCTAGAGGAAGAGAAATTATTGATTATTAGGAAAAGCGGATTAGAGACACAAAGGTTAAGTCTTGAAAAAAATATAGGTATATTGAAAAGAGATATAGATGAAAAAGAGAGGATAAAGGAAAAGTTAGATTATTATAAGAAGATCTTAAATTTTGTTGACAGTATATTTTTAAATTTGATGGAAGAGCTTGAGAGAAAGGTGATGTTAAGAGTCTATAATGATTTTAATTCTTTATTTGAAAAATGGAGTAATATATTGATTGATAATGAAGTGTTGAAGATAAAATTAGATAATGAATTCTCACCTAAAATAGAGCAGAATGGATATGATATTGACTACTATTATTTAAGCGGTGGAGAGAAAACAGCTATTGCTTTAGCTTATAGATTAAGCCTTAATCAAGTAATTAACAATATGATGAGCCATATCAAAACAAGAGATTTATTAATTTTAGATGAGCCTACTGATGGATTTAGTGATGAACAGCTTGATAGGATCAAGATTATTTTAGATGAACTTAATATAAAACAGATTATTATTGTAAGCCATGAAACAAAGATAGAGGGTTTTGTTAGTAATGTCATAAGGATTGATAAGAAGGAGCATGAAAGCAAGGTAATTAGAAGGTAGTTCTATGTGTGTATAGTAATTAGAAAGATTTAATAATTACCTAAGGCATTTTATGTTTATGGGATTTAATGCTAATAATGTTAGATTTGTTTTATTTTCCATTTGTGCTTTCTGTACATTTTTATTAATTTCTAGTGATGTATCTGCTATAGATTTACAGAATACTGAAATATATGTTGATAAAGAAGGGAATATAAACTTTCAGGAATATTATATCACAAATAGGGATTTCAATTTTACGTTACCTGAAGATTATTATGGGTTTTATATTAATTTAGACCAAGATAAATATAATTTATTGGATAATTTACTTATTATAAACAATCTTGACGGGAGCAAAGAAAATAATATTAATGTTGAATATTCAACATCAAAGTTTTCTTCAAAAATAGGAAATAAATGGATATTAAATTTAGAGAAAAAAGACTTAGTAAAGAAAAGAGAGAACATAATTACAATATACCTGCCAAAGGGCGCAAGACTAGTTAATGAAATCCATAATAGCAATATTTACACATTAAACAACAGGATAATTATAAATTTAAGGAATATTAATCAAGATGTAAGCATAGAATATGAATTTTTTAAACAAGAAAAGGATTATTCCTTTATTGTGTTGATATTTGTTGTGATAATAATAATTATTGTTTTGCTCTTATTTTTAAGAATCAAGAAGAAGGGCTTTAAGAAAGAGATTGTTCAGGAACAGCCAATAATAAATACATTAACAGAAAACGAAAGCAAGATAATAAACCTGCTAATTGAAAATAGGAGACTTACTCAGAAAAAGCTTAGGTTTATGACTGGTTTTCCCAAAAGCACGCTTTCCAGAACATTAATGTATTTGAAAAAGAAGAATATGATTGAGATGAAAAGGGTAGGAATAAGTAATGTTGTTTACTTAAAAGAGTGGCTAAAAAAATAAATATCCTCTATAAAAATAGTTCCAAACTGTTCCATCTTGTTCCAAATTAGTTATTTAAATAGGTTTTCTATATTTCTTAGATAGGTTTTAAGTGATTAAAACAAAATTATAAAATTAAAATTAGAGGTTGGGAGGATAAAAAATGAAAAAAATAGTAACAAGTGTTTTTGTTCTGGCTGTAATTACATTGTTTCTTTTAACACCTGTAAATGCAGCCTTTTGGGACAAGTGGTTTAAGTCTTCTGGACAGGGTTCTGTAAGCTCTGGAGGAGATGATAAAAAAGATATAGATCAGCGTTTGGAAGTGCCTTTAGAAAATAATAGAGAAAGCGAAGAGGGGTGGCAGACAGTTAGTGTTGTTACACAAGAAGAAGTTAACAATGTAAATGTAGGAAGAGGTATTATACTTAATAGTGAAATTACAGAAGATCAGTTCATAAGTTTAAAATGCATAAAGGATAGTGGGTATCTAAAATGTGTTCAGGTATTAGATTCTGAAAATATTGAACTTAGTCAAGCAGAAAATACTTTGGAAACCAATTTAGGAGAGGTTCCGGAAAATACTGCTGTACCACAGGTAGGTATAGATGTTCCTGAAGATGACAGCAATTGTAAGTATGAAGAGGTAACTTATAATGTTGAAGGTTCTGAATTTGAACATACTTATATAAAAAAGGAATGTGAAAAAGAGGAATTAAGTTGTGTTACTGATAGTCAAGGCAATATAAAATGTTTTGAATTAGAAACAAATCCTTCAATATCGGAAACTGGTCCTTCTCTCGAATCAGAAACTGCTCCTTCAGTTGATCAGGATAGATATTTTTCATCTAGTCAGATGACTCTTAAAATAAGTGAAAAGGAAACAATTCCTGAGACTACTAAAGAGCTTTATCTTGACTACATTGATAATTTTGGAAGTGTGACTATTTATCTTGAATCCTTTTCAGCAGTTTTAGGAGAGGGTCAATCAACAACCATAGAAGCAATAACTGTTTATGTTATTAATTCTTCTTATGAAGAGGGATGGGCAACATTTAGAGTAGATGTTCCTCAACCTCAAAGCGGACAGGCTACAGGATATAATGATGAAAGAGATGTTTGGCCTACTGGTAATGAGATTGAACAGGTAAAATGTATATTTGATGGAACTAATTTACCACAGAGATGCTATCCTTCTTATTCATATGATGCTGGTTGCAGTGGTGTGGGTGTTTGTATAGCAACTATAACTGGAAGCATAGGAGACAAGATAACATGGAAAAGTTCATGTGGTCAATATGTAACTACTATAATTGATGGAGAGAATGACTATGCTAAATTTGACTGCAGTAATATCAACCAAGAACAACAATTATGCACTACTAATATAGAAACTAATGAAGTTGTCTGTGAAAATAATAACAATGTCAATGTACAGAATAAGAATACTCAAGAGGAAGAACTTGTAAATCTGCCTAAGATAGAAACTTTAGAGTGTTCTAATGAAAATAGTCAACTAGATTGTAAAAGCGGAACTGTTACTCCAGTACAACATGTAATAAAGATTAGAAATGTTGAAGGTGTTCAAGAATTTAAGGAAGACGGTTTTGTAATACAATCAGAGACACCTATCGAGATTAAAGATGACAGATTAGTTGTTATTAATCAAGACATGGAGAGGGAGGTAAAGGTTATGCCTACAAAATTAAGTGATAAGATAGAAAACATAGACAAAGTAAAATTAAAGATTGTTAATGAAGAGCCAGTTTATGAAGTAAAGCATAAAGAAGACTATAAGTTTTTGGGATTTATTAACACAAAATTAACCACAACAACAGATGTGAGTGCAGAAACAGAAGAGGTTTTAGGAACAAAAAAATCATTATTGGCTTTTATCTCAAAACAAGTAAAACAGTAAGTATTGAGAAATTATTGAAGAAACAAAAGGTTATTGAATAATAATAACATTTGTTCTTCCTTTTTTTATTTTTTTTATTTTGCCTTCTGATTCAAGTTGAGATATTACTAAGCTAATTTTTGCTTCTGAAAGTCCTGTTTGTTTTCTAATATCTTTTTGAGTAATTCTTTTTGCCTGTTTTATCATGTTATGTATTTTATTTAATTCTTCATCCTCGTCTAATATATCTTTAATAGTCTCTTTATCTGTTGCTTCTTTATCTTCTTCTTTATCTTTAGCTTCTTTATTTTCTTCCTTAGTTTCTTCTTTATCTATTATTTTCTTAGTTTCTTCTTTTTTTTCTTTCTTTACGTATTTTTTGTTTTTGGTAAATATAAAAAACCCCATAATCAAAACAAGAATTACTATTACAATAACCCATATCCAAGTGTATGACTTAACAGGGGTTGTATCTATTCCTGGCTCAAGATCAAAGTCTAGGTCATCTAAATTTTCACCAATGTCTGGAAATAATATTAAATCTAGAATATATTCTCCATCATCTTTTATGCTTAAATTTTGATTATCTGTATAAGCGTCTTCATTGATGACTGTTTCTGCCTGAATAACATAATTGCCTATAGGTACATTAAATGAATACTTTCCATCTTGGGTAACATATGTTTGTTTTGGCTGTGTATTTATTTCAACTACTGCTTTATCAACAGGTAATAAAGAGGTATCATATACTGTACCGTATATCTTTGCAGCTGAAACTGTATTAATAGCTATATTTAAGCATAATAAAAGGACTAAAAAAATTAGGTATTTTTTCATATATTTATTAAGTAAAATTTTAATATTTAAATTTTGTGTTTTATTTCAATAAAAAAAGGATATTTTGGCCCTTTATCTCTAAATAAGGTATTTTTTGTATTCTTAAAGTGTTCTAAAGGGTCGTAAAGGGTTTTGTTAAAGCTTTTTGAAAGTATGTTTATAAACAAACTATCTCATAGTAATGTTAGACAACAATTAAGGTTGTTAGATTATAATAAAAATAATAAACTTTTAGGAGGAAAAGAAAATGAAAACAAATAAGATAATTGCTTTGTTTGTTTTAGCACTATTAGTATTTAGTGTGCCTATTTTTGCTCAAGATGAAGCAGGTACAACTGATACAGCTGCTGAAACAGGTGATGCAAGTACAGTACAAAGTGGAGAAAGTGTAGGTGGAGGTAGTATCCATAATAAATTACAAACTATAAAAAACAGGGGTGGAGATGCAACTAACAGAATAAATACATATAAAAATTCTCTACAAGGTGATGTTGCTGAAGTACAAGCATGTGAAGATTCTACTACAGAGGCATGTCAAACAACAAGAGCACAGTATATAGAGCATTATTCGCAATATATAAAAGCTGTAAGAGATAAAATGGTTGCAAACTTCGATATGTTTGATGAATTAGCAAATAGATATATAGAAGACCCTGCACAACTAGCACAAGTATTAAACCATATAAAAGATAAGCGTGACACTTTAAAGGCATTAATGTCTGAGTTGGATGAAGTAAATACAATAGAAGAAGCAAAGGCATTTAAAATTAAGTTAAAAGATTGGTATGCCCCAATTCCAGGTGCTATACAGTCATGGAAAGCAGAAACAAATAGAGAAGCATTACATAGTGTGTATACAAGAATGGCTAATTTAAACACTAAAGTAAACAGAGTAATGAGTTTTTTAGAGAACAGAGGCGCTAATCTAGGAACCGAGTATCCAGCTAAGGTAGCTGCTATAAATGAGGCTTTGACTAGTGCACAAGAAGAATTGGATTTAGCACGTGGTTTGGTTAATCAGATTAGAGATACAACAAATGACGCAGATAAAGCACAGTTAGCTGCTCAAGCTAAGAGTTATGAAGCTGAGGCAATAAAAAACTTAAGAGATGCAAGAAGCCAATTACATGACTTAATACAAGCTATAAAAGCAAATGCTGGTAATCAGGAATTTGCACAAGCTGTAGCACAGGCTTAAGTTTAGACTAGTGTTAGAGAAAGGTTGGAACAAGATGTGAATATGAGCTAAAATAGCTCAAATTTTTCTTTTTTTTCTTTTAATTAAGCTTATTTTTAAAAATTAATTCTTTTTTTCACTCTATAAAGTATTATAAAGCAATTTAAAGTTTTAATTTAAAATTTTCTTAAAGTATGTTTATAAACAAAGATTATTAGATCTAGTTAACAAAATTATAATAAGATTAATATAAAAATTAATAATAAATAGAATTGGAGGTTAAAACATGAAAACAAATAAGATAGTGACTTTGTTTGTACTAACTTTATTAGTATTTAGTGTACCTGTTTTTGCAGAAGATGCAGCAGATACTACAGGTGCTAGTGACCCAAACAGAGTACAACATGGAAAGGATGTAAGTATAGTTGAAAAAAACAAAAGATAATAGTGCTGATGCAAAGGGAAGATTTGTTGAAACAAGAAATGCTTTAAAAGATGGAGAAGCAGAGATTTTAGCTTGCAAAGATTCAAGTAACGCTGCTTGTGAAACAAAGAGAGCAGCTTATGTTGAAAAGCAGGTTGAATACTTAAAGGCTGTAAGAGATAGAATAGAAGCAAATTTGGATTTGTTAGATTATTATGCAAAGAACTATATACAAGACAGTGATAATAGAGCTCAAGTAGTTAACCATGTTAAAGACATAAAAGATCAAATAAATGATATGTATTCTAATATAGAAAATATACAAACATTAGAAGAAGCTAAAAATGTAAGGGATAAATTACAAGTTAAGTTTAAAGCAATTAGAGATGCAATAAAACAATATAATGCTGAAACACAAAGAGCAAAACTACATGATGTAAACTCAAAATTAATAAACCTAAATGCAAAAGTACAAAATGCAATAGACAATTTAGAGAGCAAGGGTGTTAATCTAGGAACAGAATATCCTGCTAAAGTAGAACAGTTAAATGCAGCTCTTGCAAGTGCTCAAGAAAACCTGGATTTAGCAAGAACAACATATAATCAGGCATCAAGTGCTTCAGGTACAGAGAGAGAAGAATTAATACAACAAGCTCAAAACTATGCAGACAATGCAAGAGAAAAAATAAAGCTTGCGAAGAATGAATTACAGAACTTAATACAGATAATAAGAAGTAATGCAGGCAATCAGGAATTTGCACAAGCTGTAGCAACAGCTTAAATCTTTTCTTTTTTTATTTTTTTAAAAAGGAAAGGTTTAAATATGTTATACTTTTATAATATATAACGGAGGATACTAATATGAAAAAGATTTTTTTAGTTTTTGTATTATTATTGTTAATAGGATTTATATCTGGATGTAATAAGCAAGATACACCAACACCACCTACAACACCAACAGAAACAAGTGTTGATACTGGTTTAGATGATATTGAAGGAGAAATTAACGATGTTGATACAGCTACTGATCCAGATTATAGTATAGATGACATAGATCTTGAGAACGATATGCCAGATATATAAAACATATATAATAAAAATTTCTTTTATTTTTTATTTTTTAAGAATTTAAGCGAGTATTATACTAATTTTAATTTACTAAGTTTTATCAAGAAGTGGGCCCAGCCGGATTTGAACCGGCGACCTACACCGTGTAAGGGTGTTGTTTGCTAAAACACATATAATTTCTTATATTGTTAATTCATAGCCACTAGACCATGAGCCCTTGATTTTTAAAGATATTTAAAAATCTTTAAAGAGAGGGATAAATTTTAATATTTAAATATATTGTTTATACAGTTGAAGCAAAATATATTGATCCATCAACAACATATAAGACTGGATTTTCACATTGTTCTGCTATTTTTAATACGTCTTCCTCCCAATATTTATCTAGAGCTTCTTTACCTTTGTCTTTAAATAAATCTGATGATAGTATTATATATGGCAAATTATTAAAGAATGGAACTCTTTTTATAAGATTTCTTTCCATCATGACTGCAGGATGTCTCATTTTTTTTATACCTTTTTCAGATAAAACCCTTTGAACTTCTTGTTCAAGAGAAAGAATAGATGGAAATCTCTTTCTTGTCATTAGCTCTAATTTAGATATAGCTACTTCTCTTAGTCTTTCATTTGTTGTTATATATTCTAATTCTAGTCCTGTTTGAACTAAATCTTTTGTATCTACCATTATTTGTTATTTTCAGCAAAAGTTATTTAACAGTTTCTATTCTTTAAGAGATAAAAAGATTTATATAATACTATAAAATATATAATATATTATGAGAGACAGAGAATTAAGGAGGCTATTAAGAGACAGAAAATATAGAAATCTTTTGGGTCATAGAAGTGGTCCAAATAAATTCTTTATATTACTGATAATTGCTGGATTAGCCTATGTTTACTTTACCTATGTACAGAGTATTTATCTAATAGCAATAATGATTGTTTTATTATTTGTAATGATAAGATGAATAAATTCTTTAAGTTCTTGTTAAGGTTTTTTGGGGGTATTTTATTAAATTTATCATTAACTATTTTTATATTATCTTTTTTTGCTTCTTATAGTTTGGATAATATAGGTGTTTTTGAAAGTTCTTTAAAAAGTACTGTTTATGAAGAGCTTAATATAAATGAAACACAACAACAAGAGATAGAAAATCTTTGTAGATTAAATCCCAATAGTCCTGGTTGTGAACAAAGCAATCAATTCACTACTTATATTAATGGTATTGTGGATTACAAAGCAGATATAATTAATATAAGAATATTATCTGTAATATTTTTCTTTATTGGTATTTTATTGATATATTTTGTCCATTCTGATTTAATAATTACATTCTATAAGGTTGGTTTAAGTGGACTTATTACCTCTATACTATCTATATTATATTTAACACTCTTACCTTCTATATTGAAAGGTATATTTAACGGAGAGTATATAAGAACTTTTGCTAGAGATGTACCTAGTGAGATGTTTAATAAACTTATAGAAGTAATTATAATTTGGTTAAATGTTCCTTTAAACAGAACATTAAAGATAAGCATAATTTTAAGCATTATATTTTTAATATTAACGGTTGTTTTTTATATCTTAAAGAAAAGGAAAGCTTTAAAAAATAAGGATATAAAGAATAAAAATGATGGAAAAAAACAAGGTTCAAATACCTGAAGAACTCAAGAAGAAGTTTGATGAGCTTAAGATAAAATTAGAGAAATTTAAACAAGAAGTTCTTAAGAAACATAAAGAGATTATTGGAATTGCTTTACTGCCTGCTAAAAATGTTGATATGGAGAAAGAGCTTGTATTAAAGGAAGAGGGTAGAATTTTAAGTAAGGAAGAGGAAGAGAAGATAAAAAATTCCATAAATGTCTTTGTTTTATTAAATGACAAAGATCAAAAAGACATATTTGAATTCAAGAATAAATTAAGTAAATCCATTATTGATTCTGCTAATAGTATTGATAAAAACATCTTTGTTGATATATTGACTATTGAAGAGCTTAAAGAAAACTGTTTTGATGCAAAATATGAAATATTAAGATTAATTTCTTTAAGTGCTTTTCTTTATGATCCTATTGAATTTTTAGCTGCTATTAAGGTATCTGAAATTCATAAAACTATGGTGTTAAAAAAGTTTGAGAAATATATTGTTAGTTATATTGCTGCAGGCTCCTTTTTTAGGGGTGATAAAAAAAGCAATGATATAGATGTTTATGTTGTTGTTGATGACACTGATGTTAAAAGGATGTCAAGATTTGAACTTAAAGATAAATTAAGAGCTATTATTATTGGACAGGGTTTTGAAGCAAGCAAATTAGCTAATATCAATAAGCAATTTCATATTCAAACTTACATATTAACGGATTTTTGGGATTCTGTTAAGGATGCACATCCTGTTATATTTACCTTCTTAAGGGACGGAGTTCCTCTTTATGATAGAGGGGTTTTTATGCCCTGGAAATTATTACTTAAGATGGGAAGAATAAGGCCTAGTCCTGAAGCTATTGACATGCAGATGGACCTAGGTGAGAAATTAATTAGTAGAACAAAGAATAAGATGTTAAGCATTGTTGGAGAGGATTTATTTTATGCTATATTGAATCCTGCTCAGGCTGCTTTAATGTTATATGGTGTAAGTCCTCCTACTCCTAAGGAGACAATTCATTTATTAGATGAGATATTTGTAAAGAAAGAGAAATTACTAGAGCCAAAATATGTCACTATATTGGAAAATATCTATAAATATTTTAAGGACATAGAACATGGAAAAACTAAAGAAGTTTCTGGAAAGGATATTGACAAATTATTGGATGATGCTAAAGACTACTTGGATAAGATTAAGAAGATTTTTGATCATTTAAACAAGAAAAGAGATAGGGAAAATGTAGATGAATTATGCAAGGGTTGTGATAGCATAATAAATGAATTATTTGATATTTATAATCTAAAAGGCAATGATTATGATAAGAACTTTAAAGAATTAATTAGAAGAAAAGAGATTCCTAGTAAATATTATGAAATTTATAAAGATGTAACTGACTTGAAAAAGAAGAGGTTAAGCAAGGAAGAGAATGAAAAGATAGGAAGGGATGCTAGAATTTTTATTAAATCCTTACTGGAATTTATACAGCATAAGAGAGGATTAGAAGTAGAAAAGGCTAAGTTAAGAGTAAAATATGGAAATAAATTTGGAGATATCTTCTTATTGGGTGATGAGGCATTTATTATTGAGGATATTGATGCAAAGGATAAAGAGATTAATAAAGCTGTCATATTGGCTGATGGAAGACTTGGAGATATTAAAAAAAGTAGCTTTGAGGAACTTGAAAACAAGATAAAGACTGTTAAAGTACCTCATAAAGTTTTTATTAAGAACAAGTTATTTGATAATCTAAAGGATATTTTTGGCCAAGATGTTGAGATTCTTGTTAATTATTAAGTTTTTAATTTAAACATTTTTATGTAATTTCTCTTAAGTGGTAAAAATAGAAAGGTTTATAAATCACTTATTTATTGTTAATTATATGACAACCTTAATCGGAATTAAAGCTGAAAAAGGAGACCATGGGATTATTCTAGCTTCGGATTTAAGTGGAACCACCACTACATGGACGCCCCAGGGGGATGTAGCTTATAGAAAACAAACAAGACAAGAGCATCAAAAGATTTATGTTAATAAAGACAGAACTGCTGCTATATGCACATCTGGTGTATTTGACCAGCCTTATATAGATTTTTTATCTCAAATCATAGAAGGAGGGATTGATCTTAAAGAGGCAATAAAAAAGGAATTCTTCTCAGAACTTGAGAGATTGAATGTTTCTAGATGGAATGGGTTATCACCAAGTGAGGATATGAATGGTTTATTGGTTGCAGTAAGATACGAAGAACCTAGTTTATATACCTGTTGGCCTATGGGAAAAGTACAAGAAAGACCTTGGACTTCTATCGGATCTGGTTCAGATTATGTCCTTGATTATATTAGAAAACAGGGCAGGTTAATTCCTTATGATGTCTCTTTAGAGGATAATATAGATTTGGTGGTTGCTAGTTTAGATAGGGCATCACAGGATATTTACACTGGTGGCTTGAATTTTGTTATTATTAAAGAAAATGGAATTTTTGAATTTGGTGATCATATAAGATCAGATTTAAATCTAGCCAGAGATAGTATTATATCAAACATTAAAGAAAGGTTGAAATTAACAAAAATACCCAAAAAAGAAGTTATAGATTCTAGTTAATAATTGAAGTTAGAAATATTTGATTAAGATCTAAATGTTCTTCCTTTAAATCTTCCTTTAAAAAATGTAAAAACTATTGAAAATAGAGTAATATGACTAAAAACAGACCTAAAAACAAGCTTATTTTGAGCTTATTTTTCAGAAGAATTTTTGAACAATTTTTCTTTATAAATCTTTCTATAGCTTAAGATTTTTTTTGTATCTACATAGCTTGTAGTATTAAAATTTTGATGATTTAGGGAAGAAAGCTTTTTAAATAGATAATGGTTTTTTATACTATATCTAAAATTTTGGGGTTATTTTATAATGGTTGAAAACAAGATTGAAAATAATAAAATGTTAATTAATCTTAATTCTGTTAGAAATAATTATGATATCTTTGAGTTATCAGAACAGGTAAAGAAAAGGGGTGATTTAAATAACCTGTCTAAACATCTAAATATTGAAAGACATGTGCTCAACAGGGCTATTAAAGAAGCTAGAATGCTTTCTATTTTACCTAAAATGATGAAAGCAAAGGTAACTCCTTTGTCTACATTAAAGGTATCTAGAGAAAGAGATTTATTCTTGAATGAATATGACATTAATAAAATAAGTTGTAGAGAACTATATAAAATAATAAAAAAGTGGAGAATTTCACTTGAAAAAGATCCTAAAATTTTACTAACAAATGAACAACATGATTTAATTATTGGAAGTACTTTAGGTGATGCAAATATAAGACAAAGAAATGAAAATTGTTCGTTTAGAGTATCTCATTCATTAAAACAAAAAGAATATCTTTATTGGAAATATAACACATTTAAAGAATTTACATTAAGTCTGCCTTATTTAAACAAAAGGGGGTTTAATAACTTAAAGTTAGAAACTTTAGATTTGTCTACATTTACCCATAGAGTTTTTAACTTTTATCGTAAGCTTTTTTATAAAAAAGGTAGAAAGATTGTAACAAGAGGATTATTAAACATGTTAAATCCTAGAAGTTTAGCTGTTTGGATCTGTGATGATGGATCTTTTTGTGTAAAACAGAAATATATTATATTATGTACTAATTCTTATTCTTTAGAGGAACATAAAATCATTAAAGAATATTTTAAAGATTCTTGGAATTTAGATCCTACAATTGGTTTTAGAGATAAAAAATATTATTATTTAAGGTTTAATAAAAATGATACTAAGAAATTAATTGAGATTATAGAACCTTTTGTGCATAATTCTATGAAATATAAGGTAGGTAAAAACAATGCCTGAAAATTATGATGCAAAAAGTATTACTGTACTAAAGGATTTAGAGGCAGTAAGATCTATACCAAGTATGTACGTTGGGGATACTGGATTTAGGGGCTTGCATCATATTTTACAAGAAGTTCTTGATAATAGTATAGATGAATGTTTAGCTGGATTCTGTAAGAATATTAAAGTTATTTTAAATAAAGATGGATCTGTTACTGTTATTGATGATGGAAGGGGTATTCCTGTTGATATTCATCCTCAAGAAAAGAAACCCGCTTTAGAACTTGTTTTAACTGTTTTACATGCAGGAGGCAAGTTTGATAAAAGAACTTATAAAATTTCAGGCGGTCTTCATGGGGTGGGTGTCTCTGTTACTAATGCATTATCTAAGTATTTAGAAGCCAAAGTAAAAAGAGATGGAAAGATATATTTTCAGAGGTTTGAGAAAGGAAAGAAAGTTTCTGAATTAAAGGTAATAGGAACAACAAAGGAGAGAGGAACTGAAATAAAATTTATGCCTGATTCAGAAATATTTCCAGATATAAATTTTGATCATGATTATATATCTAAAAGATTAAGGGAATTAGCATTTTTGAATGCTGGCCTTAAAATTGAATTTGAAGATGAAAGAGAGAGTAAAAAAGAAACATTTCAATATAATGGAGGCATTAAAGAATTTGTTGAATTTCTTAATAAGAATAAAAATAAATTATTTGAGAAAGTTATTTATTTCAATAAAGAAAATAAAGTAACATTAGAGATTGCTATGCAATACAATGATAGCTATCAAGACAGTATATTTTCATTTGTCAATAATATTTCTACATTAGGTGGAACTCATGAAGAGGGTTTTAGAACAGCCTTAACAAGGGTTGTTAATGATTATATTAAAAAGAATAAGATAACTGATATTAGATTAGAGGGTGATGACTTGAGAGAGGGATTAACTGCAATTATTTCTTTAAAGATTCCTGATCCGCAATTTGAGGGACAGACAAAAACTAGACTAGGAAATTCTGATGTAAAAGGAACTGTAAGTTCTATTGTTTATGAACATTTAACTAATTTCTTTGAAGAAAATCCAAATGTTATTAAGATTATAATTAGTAAATGTGTAGGTGCAGCTAAAGCAAGAGAAGCTGCCAGAAAAGCTCGTGAGCTAGTAAGAAGAAAGTCTGTTCTAGAATCTGGAAGTCTTCCTGGAAAATTAGCAGACTGTCAGGAAAAAGACCCTAGCAAGACGGAATTGTTCATTGTCGAAGGAGATTCGGCTGGAGGAAGTTCCATAAGTGGCAGGGATAGAAAATTTCAGGCTATTTTGCCTTTAAGAGGTAAGGTTTTGAATGTTGAGAAAGCAAGATTAGACAAAATATTTAGAAATAATGAAATAATAAATTTAATATCTGCTTTGGGATGTGGAATTGCAGAGGAATTTGATATTAATAAATTAAGATATCATAAAATAATAATAACATCGGATAGTGATGTCGATGGTTCTCACATTGCTTGTTTATTATTGACTTTTTTTTATAGGTATATGAAACCTTTAGTTGATAGTGGTTATGTTTATGTTGCTCAACCGCCTTTATATGGAGTTAAAATTGGAAGCAAGACCCTTTATTTAAGAGATGATAAAGAATTAGAAAATTATATTGAAAAAGATAAAGACGTTAAATTTCAAAGATTTAAAGGATTGGGAGAAATGAATCCTGAACAATTATGGGAAACTACTATGGATCCTGAAAAAAGAATTTTAAAAAAAATAATGATTGAAGATGCTTTAATGGCTGATCAAATATTTACAATACTAATGGGTGATGAAGTAGAGCCTAGAAGAGATTTTATTAGTAAATATGCTAAGAGTGTAAAAAATTTGGATATCTAAAATGGTAGAACAAATTCAAACAAGATTAATTGAAGAGGAAATGAAAGAATCATACATGGATTATGCCATGTCTGTTATTACAGCAAGAGCTCTGCCTGATGCTAATGATGGATTAAAACCGGTTCATAGAAGAGTTCTTTATACAATGTATAAATTAGGATTATTTCATAATAAACCCTTCAAAAAGAGTGCAAATGTCGTTGGAAATTGTATGGCTAAATTTCATCCCCATGGTGATGCTGCTATTTATGATACCTTAGTTAGAATGGCTCAGAATTTTTCTTTAAGATATCCATTAGTAGATGGACAGGGAAATTTTGGAAGTACTGAATTTGGCCCAGCTGCCCAACGTTATTGTATCACTGGTGACTCTTTAATATTAACTGAAAACGGAATTTTACCTATAAAAGAGATTTCAAATAAGAAAGAAGAAAAGATTAATACAAAAGTTTTATCTTATGATGGTAAAAATAATATTGCTTCAAAATTCTTTAATTCTGGTATGCATAAAACTATAAAGATACTAACAGAATCTGGATATGAACTTGAAGGATCTTATAATCATCCTGTATTAACTTGGAGATTAAGATCTGATTTTAAACCAGAAATATCTTGGAAGTTGCTTGAACATTTAGAAGAAGGAGATATTTTATTGATGAATAGAAACTATAATTTATTTTCAAATAACTCTCTAAGTTTGGAATGTTATTTTCCTAAAAGCGGATTTAAAAATGATGTAAAACTCCCCAAAAAAATGAATAAAGATTTAGCGTTTTTATTGGGTGCTTTAGTTAGCGAGGGTTGTTTCCATAATGATCAAATACTTTTTAATAATAAAGATATGAATTTTTATAATAAAGTAAAGTCTATTATAAAATCACAGTTTAAGGGTATTCAATTATATGAAAGAAAAATTAAAAGTTGTTGTATTGAATTAAGTATTTATGAACAAAAAGTTGTTATGTTTTTAAAAAATATTGGATTAAAAGGAAGATCCTCTGAAAAGGAAGTACCTTTTTCTGTGTTAATATCTAAAAAAACAGATATTAAAGAATTTTTAATTGCTTTATTTGAAGGTGATGGTTCTGTAGTATATAGGATTGATAATAGACATAATGGTAAAAGTATTGCTATTAATTATGATTCTAAAAGTAAAGCTTTAATTAAACAACTTAAAATTATTTTATTAAATTTTGGGGTTGTATCTAATTTTCCTGCTGTTGATAAAAGAAGTGGTTGTCTTAAGTTGATAATATCCTCTTACGATAATCTAAATCAATTTTATAAAGAAATAGGTTTTTTTTCAAAGAGAAAAAGAGAAAAACTTGGTTTGATAAAATCTATAAACCCTTCCAGGTTAAGTAAAACAGATTTTGTTCCTTTATTAAACGATTATTTAAGAAAAAAATATACAAATGATTTTATCAAGAAAAACAATTTTGATAGATATAACTCTTTAATTAAAAATTATAAAAAACTTGTGAGTATAATAAATAATGAAGATAAAAAGTTCATAGATTGGATTCTAAAGAATAAATTTTATTTTGATCAGTTAATAAAAGTTGAAAAAACAAATGACCTTAAGGAAGTGTTTTCGGTTAAGGTGAATAGTAATTGTCATTCTTTTATTGCAAATGGATTTGTTAATCATAACACCGAAGCAAGACTATCAAAAATAGCTGATGAATTATTAGCTGATATTGATAAAGAAACTGTTAAATTTGTTCCAAATTATGATAATAGTGAAAAAGAGCCTATTGTTTTACCTGCTAAGCTTCCTAATTTATTGATTAATGGAAGTTCTGGTATAGCTGTTGGTATGGCAACAAATATGCCTCCTAACAATGTTTCTGAAGTTATTGATGCTATTACTGAAACAATAAAAAATCCCAATATTAATGCTGATGAATTATTCAATTATGTCAAGGGACCTGATTTTCCTACTGGTGGAATTATTTTAGGAACTAGTGGTATTAAAAGCAGTTATCAAAAAGGTAGAGGAAGAATTTTATTAAGGGCTAAAACTGAAATAGAAGAACATAAGAATAAGAAAAGCATAATTGTTACTGAAATTCCTTATCAAGTAAATAAAAGTACATTAATAGAAGAGATTGCTGATTTGGTTAAGGATAAGAGAGTAGAGGGAATTAGTGATTTAAGGGATGAATCTGATAAAAAAGGTTTAAGGATTGTTATTGAATTAAAACAGAATGCAAATTCTGATGTTGTTCTAAATCAATTATTCAAAAATAGTCAGTTACAGGTAACATTTGGCGTTAATATGATTGCTTTAGTAGCTGGACAGCCAAAATTAATGAACTTAAAGGATTTGATTAATTATTATATTTTACATAGAAGAAGAATTGTTAGAAGAAGAACAACTTTTGAATTAAATAAGGCTGAAGACAGAGCACATATTTTGGAAGGCCTTAAAATTGCTTTGTTAAATATTGATAATGTTGTTAAATTAATTAAAGCATCTAAAAATGTTGAAATAGCTAAGGAAAATTTAATTAAAAGTTATAAGTTAAGTGAAAAACAAAGTTTAGCTATTTTAGATATGAAATTACAGAGATTGACTAGTCTAGAACAAACAAAGATAGATGAGGAACATGCTAGTTTAATAAAATTGATTAAAGAGCTTAAAGAGATATTGGCTTCTGAACAAAAAATATTGGATATTATAGTTAATGAATTAAAAGAATTAAAGGAAAAATATCATGATAATAGAAGAACTGTAATATTAGAAAGTGAAGAAGAAGAAATATTAGATGAGGATCTTATTAAAGAAGAGGATGTTGTTATAACAATAAGTAATGGTGGCTATATAAAACAAACTAAACTAGAGGAATATAAACAACAGAGAAGAGGAGGTAAAGGTATTATTGCTTCTGAAACTAAGGAAGATGATTTTATTGAGAACTTATTTATTACAGACACACATAGTTATTTATTGATATTTACAGATGAAGGAAAAGTGCATTGGTTAAAAACATATAATGTGCCTTTAGCCAGCAGATATAGCAAAGGAAAAGCCATTGTTAATTTATTGAATTTGAAGGAAAATGAAAAGATAAATGCTGTTCTTCCTGTTAAGAATTTTAATCTGCATGCCTACATTTTATTCTGCACTAAAAATGGAATGATTAAGAAAACATCTTTAAAGAGCTTTAGCAATCCAAGACAGGGGGGCATTAAAGCAATAACTCTAAAAGACAAAGATGAACTTGTTAAGGTTGTTTTAACTTCAGGAGACTTTGATATTATTATTGGAACTAAAAATGGATTGGCTGTTAAGTTTAATGAAAAAGATGTAAGAGACATGGGTAGAAATGCTTCAGGAGTAAGAGGTGTAAGACTTATTAAAGATATTGTTGTTGGAATGGAAATTGCTAAGAAAGATGCAACAATATTGACTGTTACTGAAAATGGATATGGTAAGAGAAGTGATATGGAAGAATACAGATTAATTAGAAGGGGTGGGAAGGGAGTTATTAATATAAAAACAAGTGACAGAAATGGAAAGGTTGTTGGAATTAAAACTGTCAAGGATGATGATGAAGTCATGTTCATTACAAAGAAAGGTGTTATTATAAGAACCTTAGTTAAGGATATATCTGTAATTGGAAGAAATACCCAAGGCGTTAGATTAATGAAATTAAATCCAGGAGATAAGGTAATTAATGTAGCAAGAGTTATTCTAACTAATGGTGTTTAAAATAAAAAAGCATATATATCTTGAAGTTAGGCCAGTTAGTATTGAAGTAAATAATTTTTGAATTAAAAATTCTGAGATTGATTCTAAAGTTTTATAAACAATCAGATTTTAATTATTAATATGAAAAGGGACTTTTCAGAAAGAATACTTGTGAGTATTACTGGAAAAAAAAAGAGTGATTGGAAAAACAAACTTAAAGAGATTAATAGACTAAATATAAAAAAGATTGCTTTGTTTCTTGAGACATTTAATAAAAAAAACAGAGATAATTTATATATCGCTTTATCAAATTCCGAGGTTAAAGAGATACCATTAGTCCATATAAGAAATAATATGTCAAGACAAGAGATAAAATTTTTATATAAAAGATTTAAATCAAGATACTTTACGATTCATGAAGACAGTTTTAATTATCTGAAAAAGTGGAATGGTTTTCATAAAAATCTTTATCTGGAATTTAATTATGATAATATTATTCCTAAAAATGTAAAAATAAATAGGATAGGCGGATTTTGTGTTGATCTGTCACATTTTAAGGCATCTGAAGAAAGATTTGGAAAGGAATTTCAGTATGAACTAAAAAGGAAAAATATTCATAGATACTTTAAGTGCAATCATCTAAATGGCTATTCTTATAAAACAAATGAGGATTTACACACAATAAAAAGCTTGAGAGATTTTGATTATTTAAAAACTCTTCCTAGATTCTTGTTTAGTAATTATATAGGTATAGAAGTATCTAATAGTATTAAAGAACAGCTTAAGTTTAAAAAATATCTAATTAAATTTCTAAGTTCTAATATTAAGTAGATTAAATGCTAGACTTACTAGCACCTAATCTAATTTTTGTGTTAATCTATGTTGCTCTTATGCTGCCTTCATCATGCCTTTTATATCCTTTTCTGATACATCCATCTTGTGGGACTTTTTGGCATGATCTTTTATGTATTTAACAATCTCTTGTTCATTATGGCTTTTTATCATAAATCCACATATAGGGTCACAAGATACTTCCATTAATTTTTGGTTCATTTTTTTACCTCCTATATTTTATTTATATATAGGGGTTGTCTAAAAAGTCTTGTTTTTAGTAAAGCTATATCTCGTCGATAAAGAAATATTTATATAGTAGTTAATCGACGATAATTACATGAGTTTAGGAGGTGTTTTCTAATGGCAAAGCGTCAGTTGCAAAGTTTGTTATTTGGTGATAAAAAAATCTTTACAACAGGTTCTAATCTTGTTAAAAAACCAAAAGTTGTTTTCAAGCCTTATGTACAAAACCAGGAATTTCTTCTTCCAAAAAATATTGAAGAAGAAATTCTTGAAGGTCATGTTTGCCGTCTTATAAGTGATATTGTTGATAATATGGACTTATCATATATTTTTGAGAAATATAAGGGTGGTGGTGCTAGTGCATATAATCCCAAGATGTTGTTGAAAGTTTGGATTTTGGGATTTGTGAACAAAATTTACAGTTCAAGATTTCTTGCAAAAGTTCTCCGAGAAAATGTTACTTTCATGTGGATTAGCGGAAAACAAACTCCTGATTTTCACACGTTGAATAATTTTCGAAGATTTTTGGGAAAAGATATCAAGAAAATTTTCAAAGAGATAGTGATTTTTGGCATAAATGAGGATGTAATCTCTGGAAAAGATATTTTTGTAGATCATACAAAAATTGAAGCAAATGCGAACAGGTATAAAATTGTTTGGAGAAAACAAGTCGAGAAAAGACAAAAGAGCATAGATGAAGAATTAGATAAACTGTTTGATTATGCTGATGAAATTAATGAAAAAGAAGATAAGATCTTTGGCAACAAAGATCTTCCTGAGAAAGAAAGGTCTGGGTTTGATAAGGATAAAATAAAAGAAATTGTTGATAAGATCAATAAGAAAATGAAAGAAGAAAAGATTTCGCGTCAGAAAGGCACAGAAATCAAGAAGAACATTAGAAGAACAGCAGAACTTATTTGCAAAAAACAAGGTTATTCTGCAAAGAAACAAATACTAGGTGAGAGAAATAGTTATTCAAAAACAGATATTGATGCTGTAGCGATGATGATGAAAGACAAGAAAAACATAAAACCCGCGTACAACGAAGGCGTTGCCGTAGAGAACGGCTTCGTTGTTAATTATTTGCTAGATGACAATTGCAATGATAGCAGAAGTTTCATACCTTTAATGGATGGTACAATAAATAATCTTGGAAAATCGCCTGAGACAGCAACAGCGGACGCAGCGTATGGTAATGAAGAAAATCATGCATATCTTGAAAAGAAAAACATTGAAAATTATCTTAAATACAATACTTATCACATAGAAAAAAAGAAAAGTTGGCAGGATAAAAAGCTAAGATCTAATGACTTTTTATACGACAAAGAAAAAGATGAATTCACATGTAAAAATAATGTGAAGCTCGTAATAATAAATGAATTTGAGGATATAACCAAAACAGGATACATCAAGAAAATGAGGAAGTATCAAGCTTCACAAGAACAGTGCAAGAATTGTCCTTTCAAAGAAAAATGCACTGAAAGTGAAGCAAGAACAATTCATATTGGCTTTGAAGCTGAAAGACTAAAAAACATAGCAAGAAAAAATCTTGATTCTGAAAAAGGAAAACAGCTTCGTAGCAGAAGAGGAAACGAAGTTGAATCAGTATTTGGAGATGAAAAAATCAACAACAAAATGCCGAGATTCCTCCTAAGAGGAATAAAAAAAGTAAATATTGAAGCAGGATTATACTTTATCGCACACAACATCAAAAAAATAAAACAATATTCAGTAAAAAGATCAAAAAACAATCAAACAAATTCACAAAACTTATCAATTTTACAAAAAATACAATTATACTAATTCACTTTTTAGACAACCCC